>CAZLXD010000089.1:9543-11525 GCA_964563185.1 uncultured Chitinophaga sp. | reverse complement strand
CAGCGGATATTCAAAATCTGCTTTCGGCTATTAAAACCACATTGGCAGAAATGAATATAGCCTTGGGGGTAGCTGCTGCTTAAAATCCTGAAATGGCAAGAACCGTACTTCGGTTAAATGGAGCAGGGTTATTTGTTGATGGATGCTGTATGCAAACAAAGTAGCTTTTACCATCAGGCGTAAAGCAGTTGCCGGTGGTCTCGCAGCCTTCAGGAGCAGCCATAAATCTCTTCAGGTCTTTTCCGGAAGGGTTCTTAATTGATAGGTCGAGGAAATATATCTCGTTGTATACCTCTCCACGTTGTAACGCTTCGGCACTTACTCGCCCGTCTTTGTTGCCATTACAATCTTCGCTAATCACCAGATAGTTTTTGCCATTCTTGTTTACAGCGGTCATAGCATCCGGATTCGAAAAACAGAAAGTGGAATCACTCGGTAGTAGCCTGCCTTCAAGTAATACAGACAACTTATTGGTGGTCAAATCCAATTCCAACACACGCCCATAAACATCTTTGTAGGTATCCTGAGCAACCGCTAAGTTTTTGAAGTAATGGAAAGGTTTGCCACCCGTCTTAATTTCTTCTGCAAACGAGAATGCATCACTGCCGGTTTCGGTAATATAAAGTTTGTTATCCACCACATCGGCCCATTCGTGGCGTATGCCAATGCCCGCACCCATGCGTACGGCAACTTCTGTTATGTTCAAAAGCGAATCTTCACTCATGGGCAACGCTATCCAATACCCTGATTCCGCATTGCTGCTTTGCGCGTAAGCGTACAATTGGCCTTTGCTGTAATCACCCTTTTGCTGGGCTATGAATTTGAAAATAACGGCAGGCTTACTGTCAGAAGTTAAATAAACGGTTTTACCATCGGGCATGCAGTGCGCATCTTCGTGCGAGTAACGCCCCATTCCAGTTAGCTTACGCAAAGCCTTACCGCTTTTGGGGTCAACTTCTACCATAAATCCATAGTTGAGGTATTTCTTCTTTCCATTAAAGTCTGATGTATCTGTTATACCATCCACGCTGAAAATTTCAGTATTACTGGTAGGGAACTCTTCTTCGGCAGTCAGGATAGTTCCATGCGGTGTCAGGGTTCCTCCGCAATTGCGAAAGGTTTCTCCTACGGTTGAGAAGTCAACCGAGCGAAAATCCCCCACAGTTTTCCATTCATCATTTTCTTTTACTATTTCCAGTATAGTGGCTCCGCCTCCATCGCCTAATATCGGGTTTGGTTTGTGGCTCTCGTGGCTAACATACAAATAGCCATGCTCGTTGGAATTATCAATAGGAATGTATACCAGCAAATCTTCACTTCCCTTGGCCGGTGCGCGCATACCGTTTACCGTTACTACAGTATCTCCTTCCTGAAAAAGAATTTTGTAGCTGAACCCCTCAGGAAGTATCACTGTTCTGTTGTTGAAGTTTGCCTCTATAGGTTTAAAAATGTCCGATGTTTTTTTTGAACTACAGGAAAGCATAAAAAGAAAACAGCCGAGAATGATGACACTACGCATAAAGGTATTTTTCGAAGCGAATGTAACGTGTTGTGACAGCTGTTTTTAAAGCCTTTGTTACGCTTTCAATAAGTTAACTATGTCGCAGGTGCTTTTGCACATTCTATGCACGTTAACCTTAGGGTTACAACAAGCACACTTTGAGTTTATGAAGCAGAGGTTTGTTTGCGGCCATGAAAAAACCTCTTGTCACATTCTTCATTCTTGCACTCTTTGCAGTATCGCATGCTCAGCGCTATAAATTTGAGTTATCTGCCGAGGGCGGCCCCTCATTCGGCATGGTATATGGTAAAGGGTCACGCCAAATAAGCAAACAGTTGCCTATGGTTGGTTTCGAAACAGGAATCGGCCTGCGATTTAACACGCCTAAAGTAGCCGGTATATACACCGGGGTTTTCGTAGAGCGTAAAGGGTTTATGTGGAGCATGAATACTACTGATTACAACACAGGAAAGCAGGTAAA
>CAZLXD010000089.1:0-9533 GCA_964563185.1 uncultured Chitinophaga sp. | reverse complement strand
ATCACTATGTAAAAATCCCGCTGATGTTGAATGTACAAGTAGGCTCAAAGGCTCAATTCTTTATTAATGCTGGCGGGTATGTAGCGGCTCTGTTCCGAATCCACCTACACTTAAAAGAAATGAAAATTGATAATGTAAACCCTGGAGGGTATCAGTATGTGGATGCCGGCTTTTGTGGTGGCGCAGGGGTGCGAATACCTTTCAAAAGATTTGTGTTTTCGCTGGAAGCGAGAAACAGCACCGGATTTATGAAGGTGATACGGAACACCGAAGCAAATGATGCTATTTTCAATACCAATTCTTCTGTGTTGCTTGGAATAGCATATTCCTTTCGTGCCTGGAAGGAGAATAAGAAATAGCATGAGAGTAATAACAGTGGCTGTTTTTCAGGTTGTAGTATATGTTGCAATAGCTCAAACTACTGTAATGACCTACAACATACGAAACTCCCGGGCAAGCGATGGGGTGAACAGTTGGGAGAATAGGAAGGAACGGTTAGTGCAACTGGTTAAGAAGGTTAACCCTGATGTTTTAGGTACACAGGAAGTTTTAATACGCCAACTTAAGTATTTGAACAAATCGCTGAACAACTACAATTCGTTTGGTGCAGGAAGAAATAATGGCAGGCATGCCGGTGAACACAGCGCAATTTTTTATCGGAAGGATAACTACCGGTTTATAGCCGGAGGGAATTTCTGGTTGAGCGAAACACCGCAAGTGCCCGGAAGTAAAAGTTGGGATGCGGCTATTACCCGCATTTGCAGTTGGGTTATGCTGATAGATAAGAGAACCGGCAAGGAACTGTTTGTATTCAACACCCATTTCGATCATAAAGGAAAGGAAGCCAGGAGGGAAAGCACTCAACTACTGATGAGATCAATAGATTCCATAGCTGGCGACTCCCCGGTTATTGTAATGGGCGATTTTAACTTTACACCCGTTGATACTGCTTACAAAACGCTTACCGGTAGTGGGGTTTTATACGATAGTTTTCGGGAAGGTGCTGTAAATAAAACAGCCTGCGGCTTTAATGTGTCAAATAAAGAATGTAACCGGATTGATTACATTCTTTATTCATCACATTTTAGCTGCAACTCATTCGTTATTCATACTGATAACAACGGAAACTATTATCCGAGCGACCATTTGCCGGTGAGTGCTGTTGTTGTTTTTTAGGAGTTATCTTCTCACTTCTAACGGCATTGTCTTCAATTCGGGCCCATAGTCGTACACAAACAAGTAGTAACCTGCCGGTAGTCCTTTAACTGAAAATTTGTTGGCCGAAACAGGAATACTCAAAGCCCTTCCCAATAAATCAATAAGGTAGGCACGGTCAGATGGTTTCTTTGTGTAATCAGTGCAAAAAGACACATTCACCCAATCGCTGCTTACGTTAGGGTAAATTTTCTCTACCACACATTCCTTTAACGGAATGGCGGAAACCGATGTGTTAGTTATAGAAGAATGTAGAATCGTCATGGAGCTAACGGTTGTGTTGTCCTCATTAACAATCTGCATAACCACCGAATCGCTGCCGAAAATTTCAACCATGCCAAAGCCGCTTTTAAAATTGGTGTTTTCTACTCCCTGCCCTCCTCCGTTCCAAAGCGAATCAATAGCCGTTCCCTGATTCAGCAATTGCATCACCGAATCAATGTAGTAAGTAAGTTCTGCACCTGTTCCGGCTGCAGGGCCTGTATTTAACTCCGGCAAGCCGGCATTGGAGCCATTGTCCATTACGTTGGTGTGTACATGCCCGCTCAGCACAATTACATCGTTTATGCTGTTCTGTTTCAGGAAATCCAGCAGGCCATCTTGTTCGCGCGGATATCCGCACCAGTTACTCGCCATGGCATCGGCCATTCTAAAGCCGGTACCACTTTGGCCGCCAAGGTTGAATACCAGATTTTGTAAGGCCAGAGATACCTGCACAACTTTACGAAAGTTGCGGTTGAACATTAGTTGGCTTACAATAAACTTCCAGTCGGCAGTAGATTGTGCTAATGAGTTTTTCAGCCAATTGAATTGTGTATCGCCCAGAAGAGTTTGCCCCGGGCGTGGGTCAAATATCCATTTGTTTTGAATGCTGTCGTAACTAAAGGTGGAGTCTTGTCCGTTACCACAATGGCGTAAATCCAAAAAGAATACTTCCGCGTTTCCATATCGGTAGGAATGATACATGCCATTGCTGGGATGCGCGGTGTTATAAGCAGGGAAGTACTCGTAGTAGCCTTTAAAAACATTGGCAACAGCACCTTGCGGAACAGGTTCAACATTGTAGTAGTTATGTACGGTTCCCGCAGTGTCTAAGTAGTAAGCAGCACCAATTATATTATCACGCTGTCCGGCACCATCATGGTTATCAGGTACATAATCGTAAACTGCTGAACGCAAAGTTTTCTCCATAAACTGTTCTTTGTACCGCTTGCGGTACGAAAGCTGCTGCAACGACCAATCCATACGGTGGTCACCGGGTATTTGGTAATCAGGGTATGTCCAGTCGCCTGTATGCAGCACAAATGCAGGATGGCGGTTGTACAGTGCGTTGAAAGCGTTGTAAGTGCCATACTCCTGACAACTTAATACGCCCCATTTATAGTTTCCCTTTGCACCAACAGGGGGAAATGTTCTGAAATAACCGGAAATAGTGTCAGCAATTCCATTTACAAAAACCCGGTAGTAGTAAGTGGTGTAAGCATTTAAGCCGGAGAAGTCTAAAATGTTGGATGAGTCGCGCCAGGCAAATGTAGAATCTGTTACTTCGGTTACACTGGTAAATGAAGTATCGGTGGCTAACTGAATTTTTACTTCAGCAGCCTGCGAAGTGCGCACATAAATACGTGCGGTGGAAGAGGAAACAGCACCTACTACAGGCCCGTGAGTTACGTATTGGCAGTAACCTGCTACACCCGGGTATATGAGCAGAAGGGTAAGGATTAGTTTGTTCATAGCAATATCAAATAAAAGGTTTTAGCATTTACCTCTGGTGGAGGCAGGTTCAGGGTAAGTTGTTGACTGTAGAAATGGATTTTTAATTAGTGTAAAGTGTGGTATGTCACTTAAGTTGTAATGTTAATACAATGCTTACTTATCAGGCAACAAACGGTTAAATACTCTTTCAATGATGGGTATTAGAAAGAAAAAAAATACAACTCCCGTAATGTTGAACAACATATGTGCATTGGCAATTTTACGTTCCAATGAGGCCTGCCCTGATACCAAATCTACCAAATGCAGAAACGGGACAAACAACACTAGCCCTATCAGTATAGAAACAGCATTAAAAAAGAAGTGAAACAATCCGGTTTTAAGAGCTTGCCTGCTACCGGTAAAAGAGGCAATTAATGTATCGCTACATGTCCCTAACTCAGCACCTAACATAATGGCTACACCTGCGGGTAGAGTCATTAACCCCTTTTTTGCCAAAGTAATAGCCATACCTACTGTGGCTGATGATGACTGAATGATAAGAGTAACCAGTCCTCCGGTTAAAACACCCGTTACAGGGTCTTCCAATTGATGAAGCCAACTGAGAAAATCACCGCTATCCTTTAGTGGCTCAACGGCACGCTCCATAGTGTACAAACCAAAGAACAGCATGCCAAAATAAAGTAGAATACGCCCTGTTTTAGTAATCATATCCGTTTTGCTTATGAGCATCATTGCCAGTCCGGTTACCAGTAAAACGGGAGAGTATTTACCTATATCCATTGCTATCAACTGACTACTAAATGTAGTGCCAATGTTGGCCCCCATTACAATTCCTATATCCCTCCCGAAAGTGAGTAGCCTGCTGTTAACCAAAACAATGGCAATAATGATAACTGCCGAGGAGGAGTCGAGAATAACAGTGACAACCGTACCTGTAACAACTGCAGCAAAGTTAGTTTTAGTGAAACGCGCTATCCAGCTCTGTGTTCTGTTCCCTGCTATTTCCTGGATGGTTTCACCAAGATTGGTAACAGAGAAGATGAAAAGAGTTAAACCTCCAACCACCATTAGCACTATCTCTGTATAATTCATTTTTCAAATCAATCGGATTGTAAGTTGCTTTTTCAGGCCGCGGGAAGATTTAATGGAAAGTTAACACAGCAGGCTAAATCCTACGTTTCAATTCTTAACCTTCTTCTTTCAAAGACTTAATCGCTTTCAAACATTCTGTGAACAGTGATGACTGTTATCTGCGCGCAAATGAACTACCATGAGGACTATTCTTGCCTTCTTGTTTTTAAATACATACATCTTCGGATTTGCCAATCAGGACTCTGTTGTTGTTCGCGGCCCATATCTACAAGCTGGAACTGATACTTCTATTGTTATTCAGTTTAGAACAGAGGCGGACTTGCTTTGTGAGGTTCGATGCAGTACAAATTTCGGGCAGCTTTCCTCGGTTGAATCCGAAGCAACCCTTACAAAGGAGCACAGTATAAGTATAGGTAACCTTCTGCCCTTTACTAAGTACTTCTATAGTATTTACACCGGCAATCAATTATTAGCCGGGGACGATTCTTCTTACTATTTTACAACTAACCCGGTAAAAGGAACGGTACAACCCATACATGGTTGGGTTACAGGCGATATGGGCCGTGCTAATCAACAACAAAAAGATGTTCGCGATGCATACTGGAGTAATATAAAAGCAGGAAAACATACCGATGCCTGGTTATGGTTAGGCGATAACGTTTACAGCAGCGGCACCGACTCGCAGTATCAGGAGAAGCTGTTTGATATTTATCCTGAGGTTTTGCGCAACACGGTATCCCGTCCTTGCCCCGGAAACCACGACTATGGCAGTGTTGATGCCCTTACAAACAACGGCCCTTACTATCAGAATTTTACCATGACTACAAAGGGGGAAGCCGGTGGCGTTCCCAGCAACGAGGAGGGATACTACTCATTTGACTACGGGAATGTTCATTTCATTTCTCTTAACTCCGAGGTGTTATTGTGGTATCTTGCATCTAACTCGCAAATGTGTAACTGGCTAAAGAACGATTTGCAGAATACTAATCAGCCATGGAAGATAGCCTACTGGCATCAGCCACCTTATACAAAGGGCTCACATGACTCTGATGACCTTTTATCCAACATGTATTTTATGCGTACCAACATTGTGCCCATGCTGGAGCAATACGGGGTAGATTTGGTACTTACCGGCCACAGCCACAATCATGAACGCTCCTATCCCATACACGGGCATTATGGAAGTTCATCTGATTTCTATGCAAACATGCAGGTAAGCGCTACATCGGGCAAGCAATCAGAAAATGCAGCGTATACAAAAAATACCACAGGCCCCGATGCCAACAAAGGAACTATCTACATTGTGTGTGGCAACGGAGGCAGCACTACTTCTGGCGAAACGCTCAACCATCCTATTATGTATTATTCGCAGCAGGATAGTGCCGGGTTTATGACGATTGACGTAAACGGGATGCAGTTAGATGCCCGTTACTACGACAGTCACGGAAACCTGTGGGATGATTTTACTATCCACAAAACATCCGCTAATCCGAGCGGAGCACAGTCGCTGGAAGAAGTAATTGGTTCTGTAGAGGTTAGCCCCAACCCTTTTAATACCGAGTTCAGTTTAGAACTGGAGCCTGCGCTTACACAGGATGTCGAGATTGATTTTCTGGAAATCAGTGGCAGACTGATTCAGCGGGTGTTTGAAGGTACACTGACTCCCGGGAAAAAATCTTTTACAGTTTATATATATGATCTCCCACCGGCTAATTACCTCATACGGATCAACGGAAAGCAACGGGGAAGTATTACAAAGCTTGTAAATCTGCAAAGAACAGAATGATTTAAAGCGGGCGTAACTTTAAAGTAACGGAATTGAAAGGTTCGCGTAAACGTGCAACTCTACATTCGCGCGCACTTCAACCACGGCACACTTGAAACATTTTCTCTCTCTTATTCTGCTACTGGTAGCGGCCTCTCTTTTTTCGCAAACGGGCACCATTGCAGGGCGGATTCTTAACGATAAGAAATTACCGCTTACCGATGTTAGGGTTACCGTTGCCGGAACTTCTTCAGGAACTTTTTCCGACTCTTCAGGAACTTTTCTTTTAACCAATGTGCCCGCTGGGAATACAACAGTTATCTTTTCTTATCTGGGATACAAAACGGATACGCTTACTACAATTGTTCGTTCAGGTGAAAATAGCCGGCTGAATGATGTAACACTGAAGGAGGACGGAAAGAACCTGAGCGAAGTGGAAATAACCGGTTCACTGGCGAAAGGCAGCGAGAATAAGGCAGTTAGCTTAACCCGGAATTCCGACAAGGTGGTCACGGTGCTTTCCAGCGAAACCATGAGCAAACTTCCGGATAAGAATGCTGCTGAAAGTGTAAAGAGGGTTGCCGGTGCCGGAGTTCAGAACAACAAAGGGGAAGGCGCTTACATTTCTTTGCGCGGCACACCGCTCGATTGGACCGCCACGCTTGTAAATGACGATCGCTTGCCTGTGGCAGACGAAGAGAATACTTCAAGGATTTTCGAGTTTGAAGTTTTGCCCAGCGAGTTGATTGATTATGTGGTGGTAACACGAACCGTTACTCCTGATATTGAAGGCGATAACATTGGAGGGGCTATCAACTTTCTTACAAAAAGTGCTGTTGAAAAGCGCACACTAAAAATAAATGCAGCTGTAGGAGCCAGCATATTGGCGCAGCGGCCTACCGGGCAGGTAAACCTTCTTTGGGGCGATGTAAGCAAGAACGGGAAGTTTAGTTATGTAATAAATGGCTCTTACTTTGGTCGGTATTATGCCTCGCACACATACAAACTGGCTTTTGGCAGTAATTACAACCACGGTTTAAACCGGTTAGAGTTAAAAGACTACGAAGGAACCCGCCAAACCACAGGCGCCAATTTTGCCTGGGAATACAACTTCAACAACAATATTCGAATTGGCCAGAAACTGATTTTCGGAAGCATGCTGGAAGATAAATGGCAGCGCAAAACAATGTATGTATGGGCCAGTGGCGATGGCAAAAGCGTCCGCCTGCAAAGTATTCACGGAAAGCTGAATCGCATTCTTGGCGGTGGTGAAATGTTTGGCGAGTTTAAAATAGGGAACAGGGTAAAGCTGGATGCAAGAATTTCTTCATACCATAACCAGTTCACCTACGGCAATGTTCCTTACGGCAGGGGCGACAAGCGCAACGGTTACTACACCATGGAGTTCGGCTTGCGCAGTGTGTTTACCTATACCGATATTGATACTATTGATTTGTGGGGAAATGCCTACACAGGCGACAGTGGGCAGGTGCCTTTTCCTACTAAGTTAATTGGTAACGACAACCCCTATGGCCGCGGAGACGACTACCGAAAAATTCAACCACAAATTACCACCCCCTTAGTAGCGGATAGTTTTGAATTCAAACGGGCTTTTGCGGAATTAAATACAACACGCGAAACAGATCCCATAGTGGCTCAGCTCGATTTGCATGTAAACATTACGGATAAGATTAAACTACAGGCAGGTGGAAAGTTCCGATGGAAATTCGGTGAGCGCAGAATAAGTTTTCACGAGTGGTTGCTGAACATTACCAACCAGCAAAGTGCGGAACCCATTTACATGATGAACCTGAATACCGAACCCTTTAACGAGAAGGGGGGCTTTTTACAGCCTTACGGTAGCCCGTACCAGGGCACCTTCATGCCGTTTATAACCCGCGAACAAAACACGGAGTTTCTTCAACAATACGGAAGTCGTTTGCGGGAACGTTACATGAACGAGAAAAACCCCTCCTTTAGGGAGTGGGCCGGTTCCACCTACACATATCGCGAGTATCAAAGCGCTGGGTATGTAATGGCCGATGCAAAAATTGGTTCTAAATTTCAGCTGGTAGCAGGTTTACGTGTAGAGCATACCAATATACATGTCGAAAGCGACACGCTCAGCACCAAGTTTGCCTTGGACACAGCCACTGGCACTATTTATTATCCGGCTGAGAAGCGATACACCGATATCAAATACTTTGCATTTCTGCCGGCAGTTAACTTTAACTACACCATTAATAAAAACATGGTACTGCGCGCTGCTGTTTCACGCACCTACCATCGCCAGAATTTTGCTGAAACCAAGCCCGGGTTTGCTGTTATCCGTTACAACGAATTTGAATTCATTTTCGGCAACCCTAAACTAAAGCCTGCCTACAGTTACAATTTTGATTTAATGTATGAATACTACTGGGGCAATAAAGGCTTGTTCAGTATAGGTTCCTATTTCAAATATGTAACCGACCATATTTTTGGAACCCAGCAAAGCGATTTCGACCAACGCACCGGTATAGTTTTTAAAAGCTATACCAATGCGGGCAAAAGTTGGGTATGGGGTGCAGAAGCAAACATTCAGCGCAGGTTCGATTTTATTCCTTCATGGGGTTCGGGTTTTGGGGTAAATGCCAACATCACTTATTCCTTGTCGCGTATGCAGGTGCCCGGCCGCGAAAAAAAGCAGGCTATGGCGGAACAGGCACCGCTGTTATACAACTTAGCCCTGTTCTACGAAAAGTATGGAGTAGATGCCCGTATTGCCCTCAACTACACAGGCCCGTATCTGAAGGAACTGAATCTGGCCTCAGTAAAAGGTATAGGCCTTATACACAAAGGCACCGACTTCGACATTTTTCAGGCAGAGAACTACTCGCTTGATTTTATGTGTGGCTACAGTTTCAAAGAGCACTTTACGGTCTACGTAGAGTTTAATAACCTCCTCAACTATCCTTTCAGAGAATACAGAGGCAATAAAGAACGCCCGTTACGCACTGAGTTTTACGGGCAACGCGGGCAGCTAGGCTTTAAATACGAGATGTAACAAACCCAACTCAATAAATTTCAATAACTATGAAAACAAAATTTTTACTCTCCGTGCTTCTGTTAAGCACATACATCCTTCCCCTTTCTGCCTCGCAAAATCGAAAGGTTCTTATTATAGGTTTAGACGGCACGCGCAGCGATGCGCTACAGCAGGCCAACACACCTAATCTGGATGCGTTAATTGCCAACGGGCTTTACACCTGGGATGCCTGGCATTGCGGTATTACTGTTTCCGGCCCCTCTTGGAGTACAATCATGACAGGGGTTTGGTGGAATAAACATGGGGTTACATCCAACGCATACACAGGCAGCAAGTTCAATCAATATCCCTACTTCCCGGCACTGGCAAAAGGGCTGCTCCCAAACTTAAAATGTGTTCAGGTAGTAGAATGGGCACCAATGAGCGATAACGTGTACAATGACGGATGGGATACTAAATTGATAACTCCTGATGGCGATGGTGCAGCCACAGCTGCTGTTGCTTCCGCTCAGTTGGCCGATGATAGCCTCGATTGCCTGTTTGTTTACTTTGATGCAGCTGATTTGGCAGGGCACAGCAGTGGTTTTTCTCCAACCAATCCAAGCTACATGCAGGCCATAGAGAACAACGACTACCATGTTGGAACGGTATTGAATGCCTTATACGCCCGTCCCAATTATGCGAATGAAAACTGGCTGATACTGGTTATTACCGACCACG
>CAZLXD010000088.1:0-11563 GCA_964563185.1 uncultured Chitinophaga sp. | reverse complement strand
GTAGGCAGTGTGTTGGAGAAATGTAAAGAAGAATTAAAAGTATTGGAGCGCGACACTACTTACTTGCAAAGAGTAAGCGAACCTTTTGTTCGCATGAAGTACGAAGATGCCGTAGGCATAATTAAAGGCGAGAAGGATGTGAACGGAAAAATTTCTTTCGATATGCTGGAAGAAGAGAAGGCAAAACTAAAAGAGGAAAGATCTGCTGTAGATGCGGAAATTGCAGAAAGAACCCGCAAGATAGAGTCGGGAGCGTTGAAGAAAGGAGAAATCAACTTTAACCAAAGCAAAATTGACAAGCTGAAAAACCAACTCATAGAAATTTCAGAACGCGAACAAGCCGTAGAGCAATGGATAAACAGCGCCAAGAACTTTAAGCGTGGCGATGATTTCGGTGGTGCCGATGAAACCGTTCTTACTAAAATGTTCGGCCAACCGGTTATGGTTTACAACTGGCCACAGGAGGTGAAAGCCTTTTACATGAAGGAAGATGAAACCGATAAGGGCTATGCCAAAGGTGTTGACTTACTGGCCCCCGAAGGTTACGGTGAAGTAGTGGGTGGTGGTGAGCGAGAAACCGATATTGAACGCTTAAAGAGAAAGATTGTAGAGCACGATTTGCCCATGAGTGCCTTTGAGTGGTACTTAGACCTTCGCAAGTTTGGCAACGTGCCACATGCCGGTTTTGGCTTAGGCTTAGAGCGCCTCGTGGCCTGGATTTGCGGCTTACAGCACATACGCGAAACCATTCCGTTTCCAAGAAGCTACGGAAGATTGCTTCCGTAATTTTTTAAACCCGCAGCTTTAAAAGCTGCGGGTTTTCCATTTATAGAGTGAACTCTTTTGTATTTCATTCGCTAATTACCACATTCGCACATTCACTCATTACAAATGGATTTCATTAAGCGCACATTCCCCGTTCTGCTCGGCATTTTTTTGCTGAGTGTATTAGTGCGTGTGCCGCAATTGAACCGTCCGCTTTCCAAACACCATGAATTCTGCACGGCTGTGTCGCTGCGTATTATGCAGATATGGTACGATAACGGCATTGAGAAGTATGGCTTTAATCCCCTAATGACTTATAACAACCCGGCCGACAAGTTTATTAACAACCATGCCAACCAAACAGGAAAAATAGTAGATAAGGCTGGGAATCTTTACTATGTATCGCACCCGCCTTTTGCCTATTACTTTCCCTTCTTCATTTTTAAAGTGCTGCACATTCGGCCCGATGTTTTGCCGCTTCAAATTTTTAACCTGCTGTTGCACTTCATCAGCGGGTTGTTTGTGTACTTTACGGTGTGCCTGCTCAGCTTTAACCGCGCGCGCAGTTTGCCTTACCGTTCGGCATTAGTGGCCTATTCTATTTATCTGTTTATGCCGGTTACGTTGTGGTTTCAAGGCAATGTTTACATGAGCGATATGGCGGTACATATGCTCTTTATTATCGGAGTTTACACCGCGCTTAAAATGATACTCCGCCAAAAGTTTTATGTGCCCAAGTACATATTTCTGTATGTGGTAATCTTGGTGCTGATGATTTATACTTCGTGGCTGGGTGTTTTTTTTGCGTTCAGTGTTTTTGTGTATTCGCTTTTACATTTAAACAGAAACAGCGGCTTCAAAGTGCTGTTGTGGTCAACAGTAATTGTTACGCTGGTTATGCTGCGACTTATTGTTTACCAGTACTCGCAAATAAACGGGCCGCTGGCTTACCTAGAAGAAATGTTCAGCCGCTATTTAGTGCGCGGCAGTTTGGCCGAAACCAGCCAGGGCCTTTTCCATTTTATGTTCGATTACTTGTGGCTGGTTAAAACACTTATTTACAACTATGTTATCAGCTACGCGGTTATTTATGTGGCGTTGTTGTTGTTTGTGTGGCTGGTAATGAGCCGCAAAAAAATGAAGATTGTTTTCAGCGAAAACGGTTACCGCTTTATATGGCTGAGTGTGGCTCCCGTTTTGCTCATTCATTTTTTCTTCCTCAACTATTCCGAACATGATTTTACCGCTTTGTATGCCTCGCGTTTCGTGCGTGTGCTGCTGGGCTTACTTTACGACAAAGTAAAAAAGAGCGGTGCCATGCCTTTGCGCAAAATGCAAATTGGATTAGTAGTTATACTGGTGTTGTTTGTAGTGCAGTATTGGGCGGTAAACTTTTCTGGCATACATTTTCTGCAACCTAAGTGGGATGATTATGCCATGTCGGGCAAAGAGATTGGTGCTAACGCAAGTAAAGAAGAGGTGGTATTTATTACCGGCCGCCTTGCCCACCCGCAGGAAGTTTTTTATGCTGGAAGGAATATCCGATACGCAGCTTCAACAGATGATGCCAGGAAATTTCTGGAAGAAAGAAACCTTAGCCGCGGAGTAGTTTTTGAAGAAAAACCGCACATAGACAGAAGTATTTCTGCCAACTGGAATTACTTAGAAGTGCAAACCAAGATTGATTTGCGCAGCGACTCTACCACCACAACTCCATAGCTCTTTGTATTTTCGTTTCCGCATTATCATATTCTCAAATAATCACATTTACAAACTATGAGCACCCATACCATTCCTATTGTTGACCTTTCGGAGTTTTTAGCCGGAGGAGAAAAGAAGCAGAAGTTTGTTCATGAGCTGGGGCGGGCTCTTGAAGAAATAGGCTTTGTGTCTGTTCGCAACCACGGAGTGCCGCAGGAATTGATTGATGCTTACTACGATGCCGTAAAGGAATTCTTTGCCCTGCCTGCAGATGTAAAAAAGAAATACGAAAAGCCCGAACTGGCGGGGCAACGCGGCTATACTTCGTTTGGTAAAGAAACCGCTAAAGGGTACGATGCGCCCGACCTGAAAGAGTTTTGGCAAATAGGGCAAATTGTGGAAGGCGAAGTAATGCCCAAGGCCGATTACCCCGATAACATTCCGGCAGATGAAGTGCCCGAGTTTAACGAGCTAAGCGTAAAACTGTTTAAGAGTTTCGAAAACAGCGCCCGCGAATTGCTGCGTGCCATTGGTATTCATCTAGGCATTGGCGAGTTCTATTTCGATAAGCACATACATAACGGCAATTCTATTTTGCGGGCCATTCATTATCCGCCTATTACACAGGAACCTAAAAGTGCGGTGCGTGCCGAGCAACACGAGGACATAAACCTGATTACCCTTTTAGTTGGTGCAAGTGCCGAAGGCCTACAGTTGCTCAACCGCAACAACGAGTGGCTGGATATTACCGCCCCAGAAGGCTGCCTGGTGATTAACGTGGGCGATATGTTGCAGCGATTAACCAATGATAAACTGCGCAGCACTACCCACCGCGTGGTAAACCCTCCGCGCGAAAAATGGCATACCCAGCGTTTCTCTATTCCTTTTTTTACCCACCCCCGCAGCGAAATGCGTTTGGATTGCCTGCCCGGTTGTGTGGATGAAGAACATCCGCTGGCTTATGCGCCCATCAGTGCAGGCGAATACCTAAACGAACGATTGATTGAAATTGGATTGAAGGAAAATTACACACCTATAAGGGTAGTTTAAGAGTCTTTGAGAATGCTTGATTTCTCCTAAACTCTAGTTCACGAATTTGAGTTGTCCCCTATTCATTTTCAAGATGATAGTTACAGCGCGGGATTAAAACAGTGGAAGGCATGCCCAAATAAAGCAACCTCGCTTTCGAACACCATTCAGTAATCGGGGTTTGATATTCACTACTCTTTCCCTTTTACCTCGAAAGCATCATACTCTTCTTCTTATACAAGTCGCGGAACCAAGGGTCGTAGAGGTCTTTAATAAAGCGGATAGCTTCACCGGTGCTTTTCATTTCGGGGCCCAGCTCGCGGCTTACACCGGGGAATTTATCGAAACTGAACACGGGTTCTTTTACCGCGTAGCCAATGAGGCGTTTAAAGTAAGTGAAGTCCTTAATCTTGTTGGTGCCCAGCATTACCTTGGTAGCATAGTTCAGGTAAGGCACCCCATACGCCTTGCAAATGAAAGGTGTAGTGCGCGATGCGCGCGGGTTCGCTTCGATAACATACACCTGCTCGTTCTTAATAGCAAACTGTATGTTGATGAGGCCGCGAATGTCAAGCGCCTTGGCAATTCTCCGGGTGTAGTCGCGCATATCGTGCTGCACTTTTTCGCTCAGGTTGTAAGGCGGCAGCATAGCGTTGCTATCGCCACTGTGTATGCCCGCGGGCTCCACGTGTTCCATTATGCCCATTATCTCCACCTGCTCGCCATCGTAAATCGCATCTATCTCCGCTTCTTCGGCACGGTCCAGAAAGTGGTCAATCAATATGTTGTTATCGGGGAAGAATTTTAGAATGCTGATAACGCTCTTGGTCAGTTCTTCATCGTTAATCACAATACGCATGCGCTGTCCGCCCAACACATAACTAGGGCGCACCAGCACTGGATAACCCACGCGGTGCGCTACTTCCAACGCTTCCTCGGCATTCTTGGCTGCACCGTAATCAGGGTAAGGAATATCCAGCTGCTTCAGCATATCGCTAAAGCGCTCGCGGTCTTCGGCAATATCCATGGCATCGTAACTGCTGCCGATAATTTTAATTCCGCTTTCGTGCAAATTCTTAGAAAGCTTCAAGGCAGTTTGCCCGCCCAACTGCACAATTACCCCTTCGGGTTTTTCGTGCTCAATCAATTCGCGCAGGTGTTCCCAAAACACCGGCTCGAAATAAAGTTTGTCGGCAATATCAGGGTCGGTAGAAACTGTTTCGGGGTTACAGTTCATCATAATGGCTTCGTAGCCTGCCTCTTTAATGGCAAGCACTCCGTGCACACAGCAGTAGTCAAATTCAATTCCCTGTCCGATTCTGTTCGGGCCGCTGCCCAACACAATCACTTTCTTCTTTGCACTCACTTTGCTTTCGTTGGTTTCCAACACAGTAGTGGTAGAAGTTTTTTCGAACGAAGAATAGTAGTATGGCGTTAAAGCTTCGAACTCAGCCGCACAGGTATCTACCAGTTTGTAAATTCTGCGTATGCCCAGTTGCTTAGTGCGGTAGTTGTAAACTTCATCTTCGGTGGTTTTAGTCAGGTAGGCCAATTGCAAATCGCTGTAGCCTTTCTCTTTCAGTTCCTGCATTTCATCGGCAGTAATGCTGCTGAGTTCGCGTTTGCGATAGGTGCGCTCAACTTCCACCAGTTCCATAATCTGATTAAGGAACCACGGGTCAATGCGTGTAATATCCTGAATAGATTTTAAAGGCACCCCCAATTTCAAGGCATCATACAAGCGGAAGATTCTGTCCCACGATGCATTCTTGATTCCCTGTAACATATCATCGGGGCTTACCCACTGCTTGCCATCGGCACCCAAACCAATCCGGTTGTTCTCTAAACTCTGACAGGCTTTCTGCAAGGCTTCCTGAAAACTTCTGCCAATGCCCATTACCTCGCCCACCGCTTTCATCTGCAATCCGAGGGTATCATCGCACCCTTGAAACTTATCGAAGTTCCAGCGGGGGATTTTCACAATCACATAATCCAGTGCCGGCTCAAAAAAGGCCGAAGTGGTTTTGGTGATTTGGTTCTTCAGTTCATCCAGCGTGTAACCAATAGCCAGTTTGGCGGCAATTTTTGCAATGGGGTAACCGGTTGCTTTGCTCGCCAAAGCAGAAGAGCGCGACACGCGCGGGTTCATTTCTATCGAGATAATGTCCTCCGTAACCGGGTCCACCGAGAACTGAATGTTGCAACCACCTGCAAAACCAGGCAGGTCGCAAATCATGGTTTTGGCATAATCGCGCATGCGTTGGTAAGTGGTATCGCTCAAAGTCATGGCAGGTGCTACAGTAATAGAGTCACCGGTGTGTATGCCCATCGGGTCGAAGTTCTCCACGGTGCATATCACCACAAAGTTGCCGGCAACATCTTTCATTACCTCCAACTCAAATTCCTTCCAACCCAACACGGCTTTCTCTACTAGCACTTCGTGTACTGGCGAAGCTTCCAGGCCGCGCTTCAGTTTTTCATCAAACTCTTCTTTGGTATGAACAAATGAACCACCGGAGCCACCTAAGGTGTATGACGGGCGAATTACCAAGGGGAAGCCCGTTTTTTGTGCGGCTTCTTTTCCCTCCAGGAAAGAGTTACACGTAATTCCCGGAGCCACACCAATGCCCAGTTCAATCATCCATTTGCGGTATTCTTCCCGGTCTTCGGTTTTTTGTATGGCTTTAGAATCGGCACCTAATACCTGCACGTTATACTTCTCCCAAATTTTCAAATCGTTCGCCTCCATGTAAAGGTTCAGCGCGGTTTGCCCGCCCATGGTGGGCAGCACCGAATCAATTACATGCCCGCGCTGTTTCTGCTCTTCCAGAATTTTTACAATGCTTTCGATGGAGATAGGTTCCAGGTAAACATTATCGGCCACCACCGGGTCGGTCATAATGGTAGCAGGGTTGCTATTCAGCAGAGTCACCTCTATTCCTTCTTCGCGAAGCGAACGGGCGGCCTGCGAGCCGGAGTAGTCAAACTCACATGCTTGTCCGATAATAATTGGTCCCGAGCCGATGATAAGCGTGTGCTTAATAGCAGGATTCTTTGGCATCTTTTCAAATGGCGGATTTCGAGTTTCGGATTTCGGAATGAAACCGATGTGTGCCCGCGGTCGGGGTGCGAATATAGAAAAGGAAGGCGAGGGAAGTGCTCTTCGGAGGAAAAACAAAACAGGTTTTTACCGCTAGGTGTTAGTATTTATTCGCCCTTATAAAGGACGCACATTGCATATTCGCCTTTTATTTCCAATGATTTCCGACCCGCTACTCATAGTTTCCATTGTTTTTTCGGTGCTCTATTTTTCCATGGTGATGTATTTCTTCATTGGCTGGCTAAGGCTCAAAAAAGCCAGCGGCACCGACCAACCGATAGCTAACCCACCCTTCGTTACCATTATTGTTCCTACCCGCAACGAAAGCGAAAACATACAGGCCTGCCTCGAAAGCATTTTTAAGCAGAATTATCCTAAACAACGCTTTGAGGTAATTGTAATTGACGATTACAGCACCGACCCTACCATACGATTAGCCAGAGAGATAAAAGAAGACAACCTGACCCTGCTCAATTTACAGCAATACCTCGGCAACCCGGGCGAGTATGTTCCCAACAAAAAAAAGGCAATTGCACTGGGGGTGAAAAATGCTAACGGGGAGTTGATTATTACCACCGATGGCGATTGTGTGCGGGGCGAAAACTGGCTGAGCACCATGGTGAACTATTATTTGCAGAACGATTATAAACTGCTTACAGGCCCCGTGATGATGAAGCCTGCCACATGGCCGCTGCAAATTTTTCAGCAGTTGGATGTAATGAACCTGTTAGGAATTACCGGGGCAACCATCCGCAACGGAGCACCGGTAATGTGCAACGGAGCTAACCTGCTTTATGCCAAAGAAACTTTTCAGGAAATAGAAGGCTACAAAGGCAACAACGATATACCTACGGGCGATGATATTTTTCTGATGCAGAAAATTGAAGCAAAGTATCCGAACGGGGTTGGTTTTGTAAAAAGCTACGAGGCATGTGTATTTCCGAAACCGGAGAAAGGTATAGGGAAATTCTTTTCGCAGCGCATCCGCTGGATTTCAAAATCAACCGGCTTTAGCGATTGGAAGGTGAGCGCTACGCTTTATTTCGCCTACCTGTTTCATGTGTTGTTCATCGTTACCATTGCCTTTACTTTTCCGCTCAGCGAGTTTAGCTGGTTATCGCTGGCAGTGGTGGGCGGCACTAAATTGTTTGCCGATTTCCTGTTCAACATTCTCGTTACCCTTTTCTTTCGCAAATGGTATATGCTGTTACTTTTACCTGTAATGGAAGTTTTTCATGTGCTGTATGTGTTGCTGGTAGGCCCGCTCAGTTTACTGGGAAGATACCGCTGGAAAGACCGGCTGATTAAGTAACCATGAAGGAAGTAAAATCCACCTCGTTAAATCAAAAGGCATGGAGGCGCTTAAAGCGCAACAAGAGTGCTATGTTCGGGTTGGGGGTGATTATCCTTTCTGTAATACTGGCTTTTTTGGCGTATGTTGTTTCGCCCGATAACTCTCCCTCGGGTAACGAACAGATACTGCAATTGGAAACGCACCCGCCCGGCTTTTCTATCGAAATTTTGAAAAAGCCGAAGCACGATTACACCCCCACCGGAATTTTTAATGGTATGAAGGATGGCTTTACTACCGCATACGAGCCTATTCCGGTTTTAAGCCACCGCTTTGAAAACGACTCGTTAGTTTATTCAGAATATCGGGGCAGAGTTTTTCGCCCGGAGGAGAAAAGGATTTCAACAGCAGAGTTGAAAGGCAAAACTGAAAACGAGCTATTTGAAAAGAGAACGTTCCTGCTGGGTACCGATAAATTTGGTAGAGATATTCTTTCGCGCCTGATTATCGGGGTGCGGGTTTCGCTTTCAGTGGGATTGGTTTCCGTTATTATTTCACTCATTATCGGCATTATACTGGGCGCCTTTGCCGGTTACTTTAAGGGCTGGATAGATGATGCTATCATGTGGGTTATCAATGTGTTTTGGAGCATCCCAACTTTATTGCTGGCCATGGGGCTTTATGTAAGTGCGGTTAACTTCTTCGATGATAAACTCACACTCATTTTTGTGGCAGTGGGTATTACCATGTGGGTAGAAACGGCACGTATTGTTCGAGGGCAGTTTCTGTCGTTGCGCGAAATGGAGTTTGTAAGTGCTGCCAAAAGTTTAGGCTATAGTGATGCCCGCATTATATTTCTGCATATTCTGCCCAACATTATGGGGCCTATTATTGTGGTGGCCTGTGCCAATTTTGCCAATGCCATTTTGGTTGAAAGCGGTTTAAGCTATATTGGTCTCGGTATTCAGCCGCCTGCGCCCAGTTGGGGAAGCATGCTGAACGAATACAAAGATTTTATTGATACGAACAAAGCATACCTGGCACTTTTCCCCGGACTTGCTATTATGCTTTTAGTGTTGGCTTTTAACTTAGTTGGCAACGGCCTCCGCGATGCCTTAGATGTAAAAGGCCAGTTGGATTGAGGGAGTAAGGATAGTTACGAAACATAAATTATTCAGGAAAGTAAACCACCAGTCGGCCATGTCGAACCAACCATTTTCCGAGCTTGATTTTTTTAAGAAGCGCCTTAGCCAAACCGAAGGTTTACTGGGCATGAAACAACAGCAAATTGATTCGCTGCTGGAAATTACCCGTGCGGTGAACAATAACATGCCGATTACGGCATTAGCCCGTATTTATGAAAACATCCTTCGTGCTCAGATGGGCGTGAAAGATGTTTTGCTTTTTATCCGCGACAAGGACGACAACTCCGTTTGCATCACCTCTTCAGAGGTTTCACCGGCATTATTAAGCTACCCGGCTTTTGAAAAGTTTACCGCCTTTAGTTTTATAACTCCGGTAGCTGCTCTTCAGGAGCCGGCTTTTGAGGGATTTGAATTTTTAATTCCTGTATTGCACAACAAGAACCTGATTGGTGCGGCACTCATAGGTTCTTTCGGGAACGACTTGCGCGATACGAAAGAAGAGAAGTTGAAGTTCATTCAAACCATCACCAACATTATTGTGGTGGCAAATGAGAATAAAAAGCTGGTAAAAAGTCAGATTGACCAGTTGGTAATGCAGAAGGAGTTAAAGTTGGCTGCCGATATGCAAAACATGCTGGTGCCTTCCAACCTTCCGAACAACGAGGTAATTGAAGCTTCCGCTTTTTACAAGCCGCATAAAAACATTGGTGGCGATTACTACGATTTGGTACAGGTATCAGATTATGAGTATGCATTTTGTATAAGCGACATTTCCGGTAAGGGAATTCCGGCAGCTATTCTGATGGCCAATTTTCAGGCAAACATGCGCATATTGCTTACCCGCAAGTATTCCCTTCCGCAGTTTGTGGATGTATTAAACGGCAAGGTATGTGAGATTACAAAGAGTGAGAAGTTCATTACCTGCTTCATTGGCATTTACAACAGCAAAACCAGAAAGCTGTCGTATGTAAATGCCGGGCACAACCCTTCCATTCTTCGAAATACAAAAGGCGAAATTCAGTTGCTGGAACTGGGCTGTACTATCCTGGGCATGTTCGAAAATATACCATACATAGCATCGGGCGAAGTGGATGTAGAACCGGGTTCGCTGATTGTAAACTATACCGATGGTTTATCGGAAGCCATGAACAACGAAGGCAAGTTGTTTGAGTTAGAAGGCCTGATTGATTTTACGCATCAGCACAATGCGCTCGCGTTAACCGATTTTAATACTAAACTAATTGAGCGCGTAATTACTTTTAAGCAGGACACCGACTTTGACGATGACATTACGTTACTCACTCTTCGTTTCAAGTGATTTAACTCGAATATCGTAAGCCGCCAACAGGCCAAGGCAGATAAAAAAGAAAGGCCCTACTTTATCTGATTCCAGTAAGTCGCTCAGCATTAAATTTACATACACCATTGCCAGCACCACCAACAGTACCATTACCACACGTTTGTCTTCTTCTGTTTTCATGCGCAGGTAAATACGCTCGCCATAGGCAAACAACACCACTGTCAACAAAACAAAAATCAAAACACCGGTAACACCCTGTTCTGCCAGCAAAAGCAAAAAGTAATTGTGCGCGGTGGAACGCTCCGGGTTGTCACTCACATAAGTTTCGAAACTGGAAACAGTGTAGTGCTTGTAGTAAGGATAGAAATTCCCCGGGCCAAAGCCGAACACGGGCCGCTCCTTAAACATTTGCAGGATAGCCACCCAGCGGTACACCCGCTCCATGCTCGATACGTCTTTTCCTTCAAACGTAGAAGAAAGGTGTTCGCCAAACTCATCGTGAATAATGGTTTCGCTGAAGTTGGGAGCATAGTCAAGATATTTGTTGTTGTGCAACAGGTAGAATACAAGTCCTGATGCACCAATCAAAGCAGCCACCAGCGCGTGCTTCATCCATTTGTTTTTCACTATCCACACAAAAGGAAGTATTGCTAAAAGGGCAATGTAACAGGTGCGGGTATAAGAGAGATAAATAGCCACTACATACAACAAAATGGAAAATGTAAGCAGCCGGTAAGTGAATGTTCCCTTTGCATACCAATGCCTTGCCAACCAAATAAACGGCAAAAAGATGGTAACAATAGCCGCATAGTTAACGTGGTTGCGAAAGAAGGGCATCATGGGTTTGTTGATTTCATCGAACGAGAAACCCTGCATGGCATGGCGTATAATAACCATGATAATAAGTGCTGTAAGAGGAAGATAGATACACCAGAAAGCTTTCTTTAAATCTTCCCCGCTTTTAATTACAATAACCGTTAGTAAGCTAAACGTGGTGATATACCATATTTTGCTTGCAAATACTTTAAATGAAACCACCGGATTAACGGAAGTAAAGGCGGTAGTAAAAATCCAGAAGAGGTGAATGCCGAGAGCCAGCAACAAGGTGTGCATGAGAAACCCCTTTGGCAGCACCTTCGGATTTTTGGAAATATGTAAGAAAGTAACCAGCATTAAGCCTACCATCAACGGTTCATCGGGCAGATCGGTTCCCAGCGAAGGAGTAAAGTTGA
>CAZLXD010000087.1:6975-11600 GCA_964563185.1 uncultured Chitinophaga sp. | reverse complement strand
ATTTACTGACTATGACTACCTAAACAAATACTCAGGAGGGGTTAGTATAATCGATTACAACACTATCCAAATCAATTGGTGCACACGTTTCGGAGCTTCTAATTCTATGGTTCATGAAATTACGCTGCTTAATGATACCTACCAAAGCCAACCGCTTAGTATTTACATATCCAAACCATCGGGCGCTTACAAAACGGAAACGGATGGTTCACCTTCTAACAAAGCACAATAGTCACCAGGTAAAAAATCATAAAAATCTAAGCCATGAAACCAATCAATACTAAACTACCACTTACTTTTATAATGCTCGTGTTAGCATTAGCTGCCTTTTGCCAATCCACCATTAAACCCAAAAAAGGCGATGAGATAAAGGCGCAAATCATTAGCACCGAAGGAGCCGAGGTTGAATACAAACTCTACTACTTTCAGGAAGGCGCTTCCTTCAAAATTGCCAAAGCTGATATACAGTTTATTAAATACCCCGATGGCCGGGTGGAAACCTTCGATGCACCGGCTGTTCCTTCAAACTCACCTTCGGGCAGCGGTTCTTCTTCAGCCGCTCCATCGGGCGATGTAAGCAAAGCGCTGGATAAGGTTGCCCAACAACTGAACGATTTAAAGAAAGGGCAGGACGGACAAACTAAAACACTCAACGAAACACTTAACAGCCTCAACACTACCCTTACATCGCTTAAAACCACCATTGAGCAGGGCAACAAACAAACTGAAGAAACCAACACCAAACTAACCACGCTAAATAATGCTGTAAAAGAGCTTAACGAAAAAAGCGATAGCAAAACAGCTGGTGAAACCAATGCCATTACACCGCGCAAATTTGGCATGGGGGTTAGCTTTATTACTAATTACCTCCTCGGTAGTTTTGTTAATGAAGACGGAGAGCCCGTTACCTCTTTTACACAGTACAATCCTCTTTTCTTTGGTGCGGGCTTTAACTTGGTTATTTCAACCCGCATGGATAAAAAGGTGGGGTTCCGCTATGAGCCAGAATTTAGCGTGGCGTCCTCGTTTAATCGTCAAAAAGACGGCAACGATGTAGAAGCAAACAGACTTAGTATATTCAGTTTTGGCTCCCGTTTTTTGGGTGTGGCTCGCAGAAACCGCGTAAATATTTATGCAGGACCCTCAATTACTATTTTTGGTGTAGTAGCTTCTAACCGTTTTAACAACGAAACAAATTCATTCTCGCAAGTAGGCGCAGGCTTCGGTCTTCACTTCGGTGGCGAATACTTAGTTCACTCTAACTTTGGCATAAACATGGAATCAGGCATGCAACTGTATGGCTTATTCCCTAAAGGGGGCTATGCCGAAGGTATTTTTTCAACGTATGCCCGTTTAGGCGGCCGCTTTTATTTCTAGTTCTGTATGAAGTTTGCTTTGCTTTGCATTTGTAGCTGGGTGGTAGCTTTTACCATAGCACAACCCAGCTACACCTGCGTTTTCACTTCCTCAAAAACCGGGAGCAGTCAAAAAATTAAATTTACTGAGGCCTATTCTGCAACAGATAGCCTTGTGTTTAAAACAGATTACTATCTGTTTGACAATAATAATTTGCCTTTCAAAGCTATTACCGCAGCCAATAACACGCAGTTAAAAACAGTAACAATTACCCTCCGCGAGCTAAAAACCGGAACGCTCGAAGAAACCTATATTGCTCCTTATAATCAGTTCTCGGGGCTCGTAATTAATGAACAAGGCGACTCTGTTACACAACTCGCCAAATCCTACTATTACTTATACCTTTTCAGCTTTACAAGTGCTGAAAAGAAGCAAGTGAAACTTCATTTCGCCTCAGTTTTAGATGAATACACCATACTCCTCTCTACCCTCACCGATTCTGTTTTATCTGCTAACCGCGATTATCTGAAGCAATCTGCTTACTACAAACAATTCTTAGCAGAAAAGCAGCGCAGGGAAGCCGAACGCATTGCGCGCGAAAAGGAGATAGACTCCTTAGTAAATCTTAAGCTTAACAACATTTTGTCGCAGGATAAAAAACCGGAACGGTTACCCAATGAACCTGAACCAAAAAATCATCCTAAGCCAAGTGCTGTAACCCAATCAGGAATACATGACATGATTTTTCAGTCAGCACAAGAATACATACAACGTTACAGAAAAGATTCGTTGGGTGTTTTGAGAATTCGCGAGATTATACTGGAACGATTAAGTACGCTTGCCTTTAATCCGTCTGACAACAAATATAGTATGGATAAGGATGGAAACATTTTTTATGGCGGCAATGCTCTGACGCGCGAAGGAGATGGCCTTTTAGTGAAAGACAATCGGTTGATATACTCCGGCATTTTCTCAAACGGGCAATTCGTTTCAGGGCAGGTTTATTTAAGATACAAAAAAGGTAACGCCTACACCGGTAACTTTGCTAATGCCCAACCCAAGGGGTTAGGCAAATGGGATTACCCTTCAGGCGAAATGGAGTTAGGCATTTTTGATGGCAATGTGTTGCAAAATGGCGTGGTGCGCAGAGTTGATTCTCTGGGGAATTCATACCGTGGTAACATCGAAGGGGAAAGGAGAAATGGCTTTGGAGTATTTACAACCAAAACAGGCAATGTTTATCTGGGCATATTTGAAAGCGATGTACTTAAGCACGGATATATTTCACAAACTGATGATTTTGCGCTTAAAAGCTACTTTACCGTAACAAACGGAGAAAAGAAACCAATCTCGGAAAAAGAATGGAGGGATAGCACACGAATCTTATCTTTTTTTTAACCCTCTATTTCCCCATCGCCTTCAAATTCTGCTCCCTAAGCCTCTTGCACAAAGTTTTAATAATTCCCTTGGCCACTTCAATGCGGCTTTCCATTATTTCATAAAAAGGCTCCTGGTCTAATTTCAGCAGAAAGGCCTCGGTGTTGGCTGTGGCACTGGCGGAGCGGGTTTCGGTATCCAGTAAAGAAAGTTCTCCGAAAAAATCATTCTCCTTCAATGTAGCCAGTGTATGTGTGCCTTTGTGTATGCGTATTTGCCCGCGAAAAATGATGTACATACAATTCGCTTCATCGCCATCGTTAAACAGGTTCTCGTCCTTCTGCACATCTACTTCTTCCAGAATTTCGGCCACTTCCGCCAAAACAGTTTCGGGAGTTTCCGAAAACAGGCTGAGCGATTTCAGCAACAATACCTTTTCAATAAGCAGTAAACGTTTTTCCGATGGGTGCGACATATCAATTCATTTCAGCCAGAATCCGTCCGGCAGTTTCGTTCAATAAAATATCGGTTTGCGCCTGGGCCCCTTTCAACCACCCCAGCTTCTTTTCCCCTTTGTAGAAAATGAGAGAATGAAGCGCAGTAGCTTTGGTCCAGCGGTGAAAGTGATGCGTTCTGCTGTTCAGAATATCATCAATAATACTTTCATAGCTAAGCGTTTCTTTAAAATGCGGTTTCAGCGCCACACAACGGTCGGCCACATCCGAAGGTTCAAAAACAATCATAAACCGTAGCGAGATTTCTTTGGGTACAGAAATCTCTACTATCTCGAGCGCATTGGCAATACTTTCCTTTTTATTCATCTGAAAAGCATTGCGGGCTTTAAGCATCTTCTCCGTGTCGTATACAAAAGAAAATAAGAGCAGCATAGAGTCGCGTATTTCATTCAATTCCAGTTTCAGCGCATCGGCCAACACATTAGCGGTTTTGGTGTTCGGCAACTCATTAATCATAAACAGTATGCGTACAGCCGAGTTCATGTAGTCATTCATCAGCTCAATATGTCTGCTCCGGTTGCCGGGCTGTAATTGAAACTCGCACAAATGCAGGGCATGAAAAATCATTCTTCGCAGCGAAGGGAGTTGCCACACCAACTCATCTAATAATTGAGTAGCGGCATTGCTGCCTATTCTTCCGCAAAGCAATATCAGCTTGCTCTGTTGCTGATGGCTGAGCTTTTCGCTGAGCAACGCCTGCTTTACCACCGGCAGCACTTTGTCGCCACAATTAAACAAAGCTTCCAGCGCCTGCTTGCCAAAGTGCTTCTGAACAAAAAAGCGCATTAGTTCCTGTGTCAGTTTATCGCTTCTAACATTTCCGGCTGCTACTACTGCTGCTTTTGCCACTTCCACATCATTGTCCGATAGCAGTGTAAGCAGCGGTTTGTAAAAAGATGGTATACCTAATTCCCCTATAATTTCTGCCGCCAGTTTTCTTTCCTGCGGATGCTGCGAAGCAATAAGGTTGAGCAGCTTTTGTCCGGCTGTTACCACAGCACTTATTCCCCCGCTGGTCATAAAACCTACAATGGAAGCCTTTACAATTCTTTCATCGGGGTCGCTCAGAAACTGCTCCATGCTTTCCACCTCATCGGTTTGCAGCATACATTTTGCTTTTACTGCCTCGGCCAGTAACTGAGGATTCTCCTTTTGTTCTATAACCTGCTCAATAAACGGAATAGCTGCCTGAATTTTTCTGCGTTCTATCACTTTTAAGGCTTCCATCTTTACTTCCGCCACCGGATGCTCCAGCCCCTTTAAAATCAACACCTGCTTGTCATCGCTATACTGGCGGTCAAAAAGGTTAAGGATATAAATGGCTTCGCCCCGCTCACCGCTACTTAGTTTCTCCAGCAAAACAGCCTTGGTCTTATC
>CAZLXD010000087.1:0-6965 GCA_964563185.1 uncultured Chitinophaga sp. | reverse complement strand
TTACATATTCTTTATCTACCAGAAAAATCATTGCTACCCAAATAACCAAAAGAGTAAACAACAGATAGCTCAACAATAACAAATCTACCTTGCCCGAAACTTTCAGTAATCCGAAAAGCATAAATCCGGTAAAGGCGAGTGCAAAGGGGTCCATTACACCTTTAACAATAGTGTGGCCCTTTAGCCTTAAGCCGGACGAGAGCGGCTGCATCAACGAAAGAAAGACAGGGTCCTGTAAAGAAGTTTTAAGCACTTCGGTTACAATGGCCATAATTCCGAAGATGTAAATAATAGAGTGGGGGTTATGCGAAAAAAGCGGGAACAGAATAATGGCTATTAAAAACACAAACAAAATAACCGGGCTTACCAGCAGCGAGCCTTTGGTGCCCAGTATAGAGGTAATTCTTCCGGTAAAAATTAAGCGTATAAAAATGGCAAGTATCCTGCCACCGGCATAAAACATGGCTATGAACGAGGCCAGGTCTTCGTTTGCTTTGGCTTCGTGTTTTATTTCAGAGTAGAATGAAAAACTAATTACCGTAACACACACCACCACCACAAACGAAAGCCCTGCCACCATGGCTATCATACGGTTACCGAAAAACCCTTTTACCAACTCGGTTAAACTTTGTGTGGCGTGTTCCTCATGATGGTGTTCGTGTGCCACATGTATATCCAACTTTCCCGCCCGCTTTAATCGTGCATAAAAGATGAGCGCACACAACATTAGCAAAAAGGAAAGTATCAACAAATTATGGCTGCCTATAAAAGGAATAAGGATGGGAACTGCCGAGTAGCCAATCAACTTTGCGGGTATGTCGCCCGCACCAATCATTCCAAACAGGCGTTTGCTCTGCCTGATGTCGAATAACAAAGCTGCTACGCCCCAAAACTCAAGATTGGTTAACAGGTAAATAACATAGTACCACGAAAACATGATGAAGATAAACAGCGGGCTATCGGTGAAAATAAATTGCAGGCGAAGGCCAAGTATACTAACCGCTACAGCCACAATTACAGCCGGTACCAAATGCTTAATGTGTACGGCATGTTCAAATTTACTATATGCCCAACCGGTAAGCCAAAGCAACACAGCTGAAAACAGGTAAACCTTTGGTAACTCATGCACATCAAACTGCTCCAGAAACAAGGCAAATGCCACTGTGTTAAACACTGCCACACCGGCACCCTGAAAAAACTGTAACCAGAACAAATTGGTTACCAGCCACGCTTCATTACTGCGGATATTAAAAAGTGAAAGTATACGATGACGCATGCAACAGGCTTACACGGCTAAGATAGATTTTTGAATCAAAGAAGCGTCTTACTTCTGCTTTGCCGCCAACTTCTTTTTGTAAACCTCTTTACTGGCTGCATAAATAGTTTTTGTAAACACCGCATACACCTTCCCGTGTTCATCCTCATAGTGGAGCGGTAGGTCAAAAGTGTACTCACCTCTCATTTCCACATGGTGCTTTACATCGGCCACCAGTTCATCTGAAATCAGAAAGCGGCACTTTACTTTACCGGTAATCGGTTTTACAAATTTGAATGAGGCTGCTTTGTCCCACACCACATAATCTTTGCCGAGTATCTCCATAAACATCAACATAAAGTAAGGGTCTATAGATGAGTAAATGCTTCCGCCAAACACCGTTCCCACACGGTTGCGGGTGCGTATATTTAATGGCATGCTTACATGCAGTTCCCGAAAATCGCCTGAGATAAATTCCACCTTGCTGCCGGTGCACCATATACATGGCCAAAAGTTAAACGCCCAGCGCAACCTGCGCGATTTGGTGGATTCGGTTTTATCGGTTGGATACAACTTCATAAAGATGCTTTGAGTTGAGAAATCTTTCTTCTAATTCGCAACTCAAATCAAAAGCGTTTATGTCAAACCCTGTTCGAAGCAAAAGTGAGTTGTTGCAGAAGTATGCAGCCCTGTTAGTCAATTATTGTTTGGAAGTAAAGAGTGGCGATAAAGTGTATGTCAACTCTTCGTATTTGGCCGAAGCCCTTTTGGCCGAAGTAGCTAAAGAAGTTTACAAAGCAGGTGGTATTCCCGTTTTTAATATCGAATTGAATAGCATAGGCGAAGCTCTGCTGGAATACGGCAACGAAGAACAACTGGGTTGGGTAAACCCCATGAAGAAATACATCATGGAGAACTTCGATTGTTACCTGAACATCCGCGCGCCCTTTGCTAAAGGCGATGATGAAAAGGAACCTTCCGACCCCGAGAAATTTAAAATATTGCAAAAGGCACAACAGGAAATAAACCGCATTTACTTCGACCGTATAGGCAATGGAAGTATGCGCAGATGTTTGTGCCAGTACCCAACCCAGGCCGGGGCCGATGATGCCGAAATGACCTTAGAAGAGTATGAGAATTTTGTGTTCGGAGCTTGCAATTTGTTCCATGAAAACCCTGTAAGTAAATGGCTGGAGGTGCGCAAAACACAGCAGGTGTATGTGGACTACCTGAACAACGTTGACCACATTCAATACGTAGGGCCCAATATTGATATTTCTTTCTCTGTAAAAGGCCGAAAGTGGATGAACAGCGATGGCCGCGCTAACATGCCCAGTGGTGAAGTGTTCAGCGCACCGGTAGAGGATAGTGTAAACGGGTGGGCGTATTTCAGCTACCCAACTATATACATGGGTAAAGATGTCCGTGGCGTTCGCTTAGAAGTAAAGGATGGACAGGTAACCATGTGGACAGCGGAACAGGGGCAGGATGTGCTGGATAAAGTATTTGCCATTGAAGGTGCCCGCTACTGGGGCGAGGTAGCCATTGGCACCAACTACAATATACAGCGCACTACCCGAAACATTCTTTTCGATGAAAAAATTGGTGGCAGCATACACATGGCCGTGGGCCAAAGCTATAAGCAGTGTGGCGGAAAAAACGAAAGCACTGTGCACTGGGACATGATTACTGATATGAAAAACGGTGGGCAGATAATTGCCGATGGCGTTAAGATTTACGAGAACGGATTTTTTTTGATTTGAGTAATTAAGGGGGCATACATTAAAACATCGCTAACGAAAATCAACTGAACAGGTTAAGCCTTCCATTTGGCATTTTAATGTTGCTAGTTCCCATCATACACTTAATGCGAAGAAAATTTAATCCCTTTACTATTGAGGCATATCTCCTATTTCGTTTAGCATTTCAACTTTTTGCAAAAAATAAAAGTAGTTATTGGCTTAACTGGCAGAAAGTTTTTGGTAAGCTATAAACAAAGGAGCGGTTGGCTAAGCCAACCGCTCCTTTGTTTATTCTTAAGTTCTTAATCCATTACCAAACGGAAACCTACATCATCATCGCGTCCATCCGGTGGGTAGCGGTCGCGGTTAGATAAGCGCAGGTCGCCCAATTCGCTCCACCACGAACCTCCGCGGCAGGTACGGTAACTGTCTTTGCCGGGCCCCTGCGGGTTGTTCTCCGGGCTCTTCTGATAATAGTTTTCATCATACCAGTCCTGGCACCACTGCCATACATTGCCGCTCATATCATATAACCCTAATTCATTTGGTTTCTTTTTTCCAACAGGGTGCGATTCGTCATTACTGTTTTGGGTATACCAGCCTATTTCGTCCACATTATTGCTTCCTGCATATTGAAAGCCCTTCGATTTGTTTCCGCCACGGGCTGCATATTCCCACTCAGCTTCGGTAGGCAGGCGGTAAAATTTACCGGTAACTTGGTTAAGTGTGTTTACAAACATTTGCGCATCATACCAACTAACGTGTTCCACGGGGCAATCGGGACAATTTTTAGAAAACCACGGGCGTGTTCCCATAATAGTTTCCCATTCGCGCTGTGTAACAGAGTATTTGTTCATGTAAAAATTGCTCACCGTAACTTTATGGGCCGGCTTTTCCGAAGCATAACAAGTGTCCTGCTCTTTAGTGCAGCCCATAGTAAAGCTACCACCGTTAATAAAAATCATGTTGGTCTCAATGGCGGCTGTTACTTCGGCCACCGAAAGTTTGGCTGCTGATTTTGGCTTGGCAGCAGGGGCTGTTTGGGCAAATGCACTGCCGCAGTAAAGAACAACTGCTAATAATACTAATCTCGGTTTCATAACTTATAAGGGTTTTAAATTCGGTTTCGGAACTTACTTACGCAGGTTTTTGTGTAAAGTTCTATCTGCACTGTTTTTTAACGAAATCCAAGATAACAGGAAGTGGCACCATTGCAGATACATTCATTCAGGAAGTTTTTGCCCCCCTTGGTGCTGATTGTCCTATTGTATAATCATGCATCTGAAAGAAGGGAACAGAAACTTTTTGAACTGAGTTCCGTAATAAGCAGGTGAAGGAACCCCCGACTTTTATTTTTTGAAGTTAAAAATACCGAGAAATGAACCCAACAGGACTGGAGGCAACACTGCAACCCAAAACTGAACCGGAAATCAATTTATGGATTGACAAGTATTCTGATGTTTACTCAGAATTTGATACCCGTCCGTTTACTGAGCGGGCACTTTCTGATGACTTTATACAGGAGGTGCGTAAAATGACAGCACTACAGCCCACAAACCACAACATCTGCCTTAAGTTTAATGTACTGGAAGATGCACAGGATTCCAACTCCGAAGAGGCTATAATTCAAAGCTTGAATACCCATTTTACCAAAATGGCGAAAGAACTAAGCTATGAAAGATGGCTGATTATGAAGCGAGGCTATTCTATGTTAGGGGGCGGCTCATTAATCATCCTTTTTCTGTTTTTTCTAACAACACTGCCGCAAATACACGAACTTAAATACGTGGAAGGAATGATACTGATGGCAGAGCCCATGGGCTGGTTTATGACCTGGACAGGCTTGGACTTAGTTTTCCAGAATAGCCGTAACAGCAAAGCAACGCTTGATTTCAATGCAAAAATGGCAAAGGCCTCTATTTCATTTTGTTCTCTTGATTCACAAAATGCCCGCAAGCACAAGTCGGTTATTCCGTTAGATAACAACAACCTGCGCGTAGCATAAGCGCCACAAATACTCTTATAAAAGGCTTGCAGTAATGCAGGCCTTTTTTGTTTTTAGGCCCGCGCAGAAATTACATTTTAACTATCTTATTGACTCACACGAATGAAATAACCGCCATTTGTGGGTAGTGTTTATGTTTGCACTTCCTAATAAGTATTCTATGAAAAAAGTATGTTCTACCCTATTCGTGTTATCTGGCCTACTACAGGGAATAGTAGCACAAACAACTATTACTATTAACACTGGAACTGCCGGTACAGCCTCTCATAACGCTGGCCCTATTTACCGCTCAAGTGCAACCAGCGCTTATGATGCCAGCCGCTACTGCTATTTGTATGATGCTACAGAGTTGGCTGCTGCAGGTATTACTGCCGGTTCTATTATTACTGATTTGGGTTGGGTAAAAAGTAATACCACTACCACTTCCGGTGGCGGTATTTATAGAATATACCTGAAAAATTCATCGGCAACTGCATTTGCTTCAGCAACTGAAACGTGGGCGAACCTAAATTCAGGGGCTACTTTGGTTTACGAGAACTTGAGCCAAACTATTCCGGCAACAGCCAGCCCGAATTATGTCACCTTTACATTGAATACGCCATTTGTGTACACAGGAGGTGCGTTGGAAGTCTCAACCGAATGGGACATTAATCAAGTGTCAGGAAACCCCTCCACCGGAGCATTTAGCTGGTTATGGTCAACCGTTACCGACCATATTTACGGCACAGGGCAAACAGTGCTGGCAAATGCCGGAACGCTCTCTTCTACCTCAAATTCTATAAACAGCCTCGATAATCAACGTCCGTTTATTCAGATAACATTGGCACCGGCAACCGGAACCGACCTTGCAATTACAAGTTTCCAAATATCAGCCATTTGCCCGGGAACATACCCTGTGGTTGTTAACGTTCAGAATTTTGCATCTACCACTATTGACTCTGCTGTTATTAACTGGACGGTAGATGGATTACCCCAATCGCCCTACCTGTTTACAGATTCTTTAGCGCCAGGTCAAAGTGCTCAAATTATCTTAGGAAGTAACACTTATATAGTATCCACGGTTTATAGTATACAGGCTGTTATCACCGATGTTAACGGATTGGGGGTGGATGATAACCAAGCCAACGATACTTTGGCGGTAGCTATTCAAACAGGATTATCCGGCAATTACACTATCAACTCGGCTGTTGCAACAGGCGGCACTAATTTTCAATCATTCATCGATGCCGCATCTGCCTTAAATACATTAGGTGTATGCGGACCGGTTGTTATTAATGTTGTTCCGGGTTCGGGGCCTTATGCTGAACAAGTAACTCTCAGCTCCATTACTGGGGTCTCAGCAGCAAATACAGTAACCTTTAACGGTAATCTTGAAACACTGTCCTTTGCCCCGCCTTCAACCGCTAAGTATATTCTGCGCTTGGATGGTGCCGATTATGTAACCATTGACAGCCTGCGAATTCTTGGCACCGATGCTACTTACGGTTTTGGCATTCTGTTAATGGGCGATGCCAACTTTAACACCATTTCAAACTGCGAAATTGATTTAAGTACGGTTACCAGCACCAGTTCAACTAACTCGGCAGGTATAGCAGCTTCCACCTCCATAACCAGCCCTACTACAGGAGGTGCTACAGGAAATAGTAACCTGATAGTTAACAACCTTGTAAAAGGAGGAGCCACCGGAGGCCCTTACTATGGTATTGTAATGGGAGGAGCTTCCACCGCTTTAGGCTGTAATAACAACACTATTGAGAACAATACCCTTGTTGATTTTCAGAATAACGGTATACGCTTAATAAGCACTTCGGCAACATTGGTTAAAGGGAACGACTTAAGCCGTCCTACATTAACTATAGCCGGGGCATTGGAAGGCATTTACCTTACCGGCACATCAAACCCCAAAGTGAAAATTGAGAAGAATAGAGTACATAACAGCCATGGCGGTAACCCAACCAGCACG
>CAZLXD010000086.1:0-11674 GCA_964563185.1 uncultured Chitinophaga sp. | reverse complement strand
TTGGGCTTAACAAACAGCCAGTATGCGGCTCCTATACCTATAAGGGCACTAAACAACAGGAAAGTAACAATGAAACCCCTCATGAATTTTTATCCTAAAAACTTAGCCTTTAAATCAGGTGAAGGTATACGGCAGGCATCCTGCTTGCCAAACCACCGGTAACGGTTCTTGGCAATAATGTTGTAAACGAAATCGCGAATGAATTCGGGTAGTATGATAAAGATATAGGCAATGGAGTAAATGCCTCCTAAATGTTTAAGAATGCGAAGGGCAGCTGCCGAGCGCAGGTAAATCATTTCTTCTTCCTGCAACACTACTGTGTCCATGTAATCACCTGCAATGTTGAATTCCTTTATTACAGATTGCCCGTATTCAGATTGTAAAGAAGCGAACTTAAACTGGTTCTTCTTGTCGCGGTCAATTATCCAGTTTACTGAAGCATTACAAAGGTTACAAACACCGTCAAAGAGTATTACCATCCGTTCGATGTTTTAATGATTTTGTTGCGGTGCGTTTTGCCTGACGGGCCGGTGGAAACAACCAGATAAACCCCGTTAGAGAGGGTACTTACATCCAATTGACTGGTTACTCCGTTTGCAGTTAATACTGTTTCACCAATCATATTTACCACTTGTATTTGCAGCGGCTCGGTTATGCCTGTAATATACAATAACCCATTAGTGGGGTTAGGGAACAGCTGTAGCGATGAATTTTCAGGTATTACATTCTTTATAGCGGTAGAGCCCCCCCAGTAGTCGCTGTCAAAAATCAAACGCATCATAGGCGAACCGCTGGTGGAGATGGTAGTTGGCTGCCATTGCGCATTCTTAAACACAAACATGTGTTGCCTGCCAAGGGGGCTGTTAAGGTCATAACCTATTTGCAAACTGCGCGTGTCGGTCTGGCTCCAACCTAAGTATACTTTGTTGCTGAAGATGATTGGCGTATCTAATTTGTAAGTAGTAAATCCGTTAGTGGAATCAACATACAGTGGCTTTCGGTTATCCAGTGATACTATGGCGGAATCAGTAAACCCGAAGTCGTTGGTGCGTATAGTATCCCATATATTAAAGTTAAAAACAAGGTCATTCACCTTTTCATTCAGATGCGCATACATTACCTGAAAACCGACCAAGGTGTCGGGCTGATTAAGATGGAATTCGTAAGCAAACTTTTTGGTTTGAGTGCCGGTAACTCCATAAGCGGTTTCGGCAGAACCATCATCATAAGCCATAACGGTGCTGAATGATTGTGCTTGCAATAATGTGTCGTTAGCGGGGCGGGTATCATTGCCGGTTAACGAAATGGCCGATAACAACACCAAACTGTCAACCGGCCAGGTACTATTGGGTATACTGTAGTCAGCATTTGGGTTAACCTGCAAATAACTGTAAGGCCCGGCATTAAAGGTTTGCAATGCAGTGGTAGCCACTATTGCCTGTAAAGGATATCGTTCTGTAGCGCCTTTAGTGAAATTGGTAGCGGGTGGATTATTTACTGCATTGGGGTCCATGTTGTGAACAAGCAGGTTAATAGTATCAGCCAAATCACTTGTGCCGCTAAACTGATCGGCTGGCAGTTGAGTGAAGTTCTTAAGCAGGGAAGGGAAGGGATACACAAAAGCAATATCCTGAATTAAGGTGTCTACTGCACTGCGGTTTTTGTCAAACCTTACATAGTCAATATGCCAGTGGTCGAGGTTGCCGTATAGTGAAGCCAAATTGCGGAAACGGAACTGGAAGTTACTGTGGAAGTAATTATAAGGCGGAGCTAACGAAGGCACCTTTACCAGCACCTGCTCAAACTCCTGCGGAGCATCGCCCGCGGCATCATACCCGGTGCGGCTCCATACCTTGCGCCAAAAGCCGGCATTATCTTTAAACTCTACTATCAGCGAATCATCCATATCAGGAAACTTCAAAGAAAAAGCTGAGGTAAATAGAGTCAGTTTCGGATAGCCCTGAAAGGTCAATGGGCTTAGAGGTAAGCTGGTCTGCTTCGCCATACGTAAACTGATTGCCGTTGTTGTAAGCCAGCCCATACTCATTTAAGCCGTCTAAAGTAGCTACGCCAATGGTAGGAGGTAAAATGGGATAGGTGTTATTGATGTATGCGTAGTTATCGAACCAAAGTGCTCCCGGTTCATCGGCTACAAAGTATATTACAGGGGCAACATCAAAGGAATCATCAGCAGCTACTAATACGGAATCAACCTTGTTGCCGTTGGTATTAAAAGTATATGTGTAATACTCGGGCCAGCGGCTAATGAGTTGTGGGGCTTGTGAAAAACAACCGGCAGTTGCCGGACCGAAGAAGGTGTATTGCACCTGTGCCTTTGGTGTGGAGTCAACTTTCTGATTTAAGGTGTCGTAGGTATAATTCCACGAAGGGTTATTCATTACCCGCTGTTTGGTGGTGGTTATTCCCTCCACAGCCAGGCACGTTCCAAAAACATTGTAAAAGGTATCTGTTACATTGTTCTCCAACCATTTGTATCCGCGCAGGGTATTCTTCGAAAAGTCATCGGAAAAGGGTAGGGTAAGTGTAGCTGTGTTTACCACATAAATACCTTTATCGGTTAAATACTTGTGCTGCGGATACTGTGCATGCTGAGCATTGGTGCTGTGATACAACTTTGGGTTAAAAAGTAGTGGTGTAAGGCTTTCCTGTTGGGCAAAAATGCCCAGTGCTAAAAGTGTAAATGCCGAAAAGAGGAGTAATTTCTTCATGCGTGAGTTCAAAAACTTCAAGGGAACGTAAAGAAAGTAAATTTATTGGGGGGCTATGGTATCCACAACATCGTAAAGCTCGGGGTGTACCTCAATATCGGCAGGCATTATTTTACCTAAAAACAAATCAATAGGTTCACCAATGCGAATAGAGTTGCCCTGTCCGTATTCGGGTATTTGCTTGTAAATAACTGCTCCGGTAGTATCGGTCACACCATCATCTACCACCAACGCACCAATGTTTAAAGAGTAGCCTTTTAGTTTAAATTCAGCTTCATCATAACGTAAACCAATCAGGTAAGGTACAGATATTCGGCTGTTGCCCAGCCCATCGCCCAATATAAGTGTAACCACTGTTCCTTTTGTTACCTTGGTTTTTCGGGTAACCGGGCGGCCGTTTATCTCCATTCCTATAACAGCATTCAGGTGTGGGTCGGGCTTATAAACCGGTTCCCCTACTTTTAACCCATAACTTTCCAACTGCATTTTAGCATACTTATAAGAGCTTCGGCCAATAAGGTCGGGTAGTTCAGTGGCGGGTGCTGTAGTTGAGTTGATGGTAAGGTAAATGGTGCGCCCCTGCTTTACCTTGCTGCCAGCCTTAGGGTTTTGGTCAACTATGGACAGGGGAGGTTTGCTCATATCAAATACGGAATCCATTACTTCCCATCCCAGATTATTATCGGAAAGAACAGTCTTTACCTGTTCAAAGGTCATACCCCGCAGGTCGCGCACAGTAATACTTTCGCCATGGCGGGTGTAGGTTTTTAAGCCCGACTGCACAATAAGCAGCAATACTATTACTATACCTAAAGCTATTAAGATGTTATACAGAAGCGCTTTGCTGAAATACTTTTTAATCAAGCAGTAGATGTTTAAAGGCGAAAATAGAATTTTAGCCTTGCACAGGCCTATTTCTCTTAATCACTAATTCACAATACGCAGAGTTGATTAGACGGTGATGTTAAGTGTGACTGCAGATTGTTTTAAATGCTGTATGGTTTATGTTTGGATTGACAAAGTTTATATCGGTTTGTTGAAAGAATGTAGATTAAGTAGACGGCATTCTGTACAGACCAACCCTTGCCACCCCAATTGCCGCAAACAAATACCTTTGGAAAAATTTCAGGATATCCGTTTCCTCTCCAACATACTGCTTTATCCGATCTTGCTGGCTTACGGGCTGGGCAGCGCTGTTCGCAATTGGTTGTACAACCGGCAGTATTTCCGCTCCGTTAGGTTCGATTTTCCCGTTATTTCCATAGGTAACCTAACAGCAGGCGGCACGGGGAAAACACCGCATACCGAGTATCTCATCTTTCTTTTGCAATATGTTTACAAAGTAGCTACCCTTAGTCGGGGCTACGGGCGCAAAAGCCACGGCTTTCTAATAGCTGCCCCCCAAAGCACGGCTAACGATATTGGCGATGAGCCGCGGCAGTTTAAGGCCAAGTTTCCCAATACTATTGTTGCTGTGGGCGAAGACCGTGTGCTGGCTATTCCGCGCATTTTGCAGGAACAACCCGATGTGGATGTTATTTTACTGGACGATGCCTTTCAGCATCGCAGTGTAAGGCCGGGTCTTTCGGTTTTGCTGACTGAATACAACAATTTGTTTACACGCGATAACCTGCTGCCCCTGGGATGGCTGCGCGAAGCCAAACGCAATTACCACCGGGCTGATATTATAGTGGTAACCAAGTGCCCCGCTCAGTTAAGTGAAGAAGAAAGAAGAGCGATTACGGAAGAGATAAAACCCTACCCCTACCAAAAAATTTATTTCAGTAACCTGCAATACGGAGCGCTTTATTCGTTTACCGACCATGCCCAACCCATTGAACTGAAGGGTACCGAAACTATACTGCTGGTGTGCGGTATTGCTAAACCCGAAGCGCTGATGAGTTATTTACAGAAGAAAACAAAGCAGGTTTACCTGCGCGAATTCAGCGACCACCACCGCTTCGATAATTTTGATTTGGACAGCATACGCCAAACTTACTACAACCTGGGCGATACCGATAAACTGATAGTAGTCACCGAGAAGGATGCCGCACGCTTAGAACCTTTCCGCCATTGGTTTTTGCAGAATAAAATCAGAATATTTGTCCAGCCCGTTACCGTTAAGTTTTTAGCGAACGATGGCGAAAAGTTTAATGCCGATATTCTTCAGTTTATGGAGTTTACCCGCGCCAAAGCAGCCAACAAATAAAAAATGGAAAACCTACTTACCCGCATACAGGAAACAAAAGCTTACCTGCAACAAAAAATTACACAACACTATCCCTTTGGTATCATCCTCGGTTCGGGCTTAGGAAACTTGACTAAGGATATTGAAACACACGTGCAGATACCTTACGGAGAGATTCCGAACTTTCCGGTTTCAACGGTACAGGGCCACAAAGGCAGTTTAATTTTTGGCAGCCTGGGCGGAAAGAATGTGGTGGCCATGAGCGGGCGCTTTCATTACTACGAAGGATACAGCATGCAGAAAGTAACTTTTCCCGTTCGTGTAATGAAAGCCCTTGGGGTAGAAACGTTGCTAATTTCTAATGCATCGGGCGGAATGAATGCTGATTTTGAAGTGGGCGATTTAATGGTATTGAACGACCATCTTTACCTGCACCCCGAACATCCGCTGCGCGGAAAAAACTTTGAGGAACTGGGGCCTCGCTTTCCGAATATGAACCATGCCTACGATCAGGAACTGATTCATAAAGCAATGAAGATTGCCGTTGATAATGATATAACCTGCCACGAAGGAGTATATGCCGGTGTACAGGGGCCAACCTTTGAAACCCCTGCGGAGTATAAAATGTATCACATTATGGGGGCCGATGCAGTGGGTATGAGCACCACGCCCGAAGTGGTGGTAGCACGCCACAGCAACATGCGGGTGTTTGCCATTTCGGTAATCAGCGATATGGGCTACCCACCCGAAAAGGCCGATAAGGTAACACACGAGTTTGTATTGCAGAAAGCCGCAGAAGCCGAGCCCAAAATGCGGAAGATTATTGTGGAGTTACTGAAAGAAATATAGTTCAGTTGGCAGTTAACGGTTTACAGATTACGGTTAAAAGCAAAAATGTGCTAAGGACACTTACCAATCGTCTTTTGCCAATTGCCTTTTGCTTTTTCTTAATCACTTGCTATCAGCAGTCAGTAGCAGCACCGTGTCCGTTCGCAGCCAAAGATTCCACCAAACCCAAACCGCCTTCAACCTTAAACGATACATGGTATTTAAGCGTTGAGCCGGAAACACACCACGTAATTGACACGACCATTTTGAACTTAGAACAATACAACCCCACGCAAAACGATGGCATTGAATACATCAACGCGGGGAACTTTGGCAGTGCTTCTTTCCCGTTGATGTACCGCGTCAGCCGCACAGTGGGTTTTAATGCGGGCTACAATCAGTTCGATTTATACCGCTACAAGAAGGACTCGGTAAAATACTATCAGATTATTCGTCCTTACACAGAGTTAGCAATGATGATTGGGCTGAAGAACGAGCAATACTTTCAGGGCAAGTTTGCCAACCAACACAAGGGCATGGTGTATTACGGGGTGGAGTTTACGCGCATCTACTCCAAGGGCGGTTATACCAACCAAAGCACGAATAATAACGGCTTTAACCTCTACGGTATCTTCAACTCCAAAAACAAACACTGGAACATGCAGGCCGATCTGCTGTTTAATTCTTTTAAGGTAAAAGAGAATGGTGGAGTGGCCATTAGCGTGTTCGATTCTAGCTTTTTTCAAAAAACACTCACCCCGGTGGTGCTTACCCAGGCCGAGAACAACTACCGGCAAATTGATTTCTACCTTACCTCCTCTTACAACGCAGGAAAGAAGTATAAAGAATATGTAAATGATTCCACCACAAAGCAGGCATTGATGCCGCTGTTCCGCATTTCGCACGTGGTTAATATTGACAAGAGCAAACACAAATTCCGCGACCGCAACCCTGACGCAAATTACTACAACAACTTCTACAACAAGGATTCGGTTTTTAATGATTTGGATTACCTGAAGATTGGCAATGCTCTGCAGTTGGAATACCAATGGCGTAAACTTACTTCCGATACTGGCTACGAGAACAAGAACTTAATTATACAAGCTGAGGCAGGCTTCGACTATTACATGCTTCAGCAGAATTTGTTAAAAAACAATTTCAACAACCTGTATGTAGGAGGGACTGTGCGTAACAACAGAGCAGCACGCTCCAAAATACTTTATAAAGGAACCGTGAAGTATTACCCTTACGGTTGGAACCAACACGACTTTTTAGCCGATGCACATGTGGGCTACGATTTTGAAAAGTGGGGAGCGCTAACCGCCAATTTTACTTTCCAGAGAAACGAGGCGCCTTACATTTACGAGCGTTACACCTCGCACCCGGCTGAATGGAATTACAGTTTACCCAAAACCACTACGCTTACTTTTGGCGCTAAATACCAAAATGTAAAATGGGGTATAGTGGCAGAAGCTGACTACTACTACTTAAGTAACCTTCCTGTTTACCCCGGTTATTCCAATCCTTACCTCAGCATCGGGAAGGGGAATTTTATAGTAGCACACATAGGTAATCGCCACAGCATTAAAGGCTTTCATATTGATAACGACATCTGGACTACCGCCCCTGTATCAGGAAAAGCCATCAACGACTTGTATGCATTACTGCACACCAAACACAGCCTTTACTATGATGTGAGGACTTTTAAAAAGGTATTGTGGCTGGCTACCGGTTTCGATTTGCGTATGCGCTATTACAACAACCCGCCTTACTACGACCCACTACTGGCAGCTTATTATCCTTCTTTCAGCAACCTGAAGTTTGTTCCCCAGTTAGATTTCTTCCTTAACCTGAAGATTAAAACAGTGAGAGTTTTTCTGAAAGTGGACAACATACTTTCCGGTGTCGGATTAAAAGGATATTACTCCCTTTACAAATATCCTGCTACCGATGTTTCTTTTAAAGTTGGAATCAGGTGGAGGTTTTTCGAATAGCCTTTAGTTCGGGTTAACCGTATGTGCGCTTGGCTTCTTCAACTTGTACGTTTCACCGTGCTGTGTAAAGTCAAGGCCGTCATTTTCATCCTGCACACTTACACGAAGAGGAACCACTAATGCGGTTAATTTGTAGATAAGATAAGAGCCGCCAAACGTAAATACACTTACCAATACAAGCGCCAAGAGGTGATTGAAGAAGGTAACAGTTTGCCCATAGTAAAGCCCTACATCTTTGGCAAATACTCCCGTTAAAATCATTCCGCAAATACCACCCACTCCGTGGCAGGGGAAAACATCTAAGGTGTCATCTACCTTCGATTTATTTTTGGTGTGTACTGCTATGTTGCTTATAATGGGAGAAATAAAACCAATAAACATAGCGTGGGGACGCGGAACATAACCGGCTGCCGGAGTAATAGCCACTAACCCTACCACAGCACCAATACAAGCCCCCATAGCCGATACTTTCTTGCCACGCACCGCATCAAAGAATATCCACGAAAGCATAGCTGCCGCAGATGCTACCATAGTTGTAGAGAACGCCAGGACAGCGGTGGTATTAGCCCCTAGTGATGAGCCTGCATTAAAACCAAACCAACCAAACCAAAGCATACCGGTTCCGAGAATAACGTAAGGGATGTTAGCCGGCTCTAAGTGTTTGTTATCGCCAAACGAAGCACGGGGACCCAGAATCATAGCTCCGGCAAGAGCAGCATAACCGGCACTCATGTGCACTACCGTTCCACCGGCAAAATCCAACACTCCCATTTTACGAAGGAAGCCTTCAGGGTGCCAGGTCCAGTGAGCCAGCGGTGCATAAATGAAAACAGAGAAGAGGCAAATGAACAACAGGTAAGCATTGAACTTTACACGCTCAGCAAAGCTACCTGTGATAAGTGCCGGAGTAATTATGGCAAACTTCATTTGAAACAAAGCAAACAACAACATGGGAATGGTAGGCGCTAAAACGGCATTCGTATTCAAGTCTACATTGCGGAACATCATATACGAAAACGGATTACCGATAATGCCATGCCAGCTTTCGCCAAAGCAAAGACTGAATCCAACAAACACATACAACATGGTAATTACCCCAAGTGTAATAAAGCTTTGCAGCATGGTGGAGATGATATTCTTTTTGCTGACCATACCTCCGTAAAAGAACGAAAGGCCGGGAGTCATCAACAACACTAATCCTGCTGAAGTAAGCATCCAGGCAATGTCGGCATAACTCATATTTTCTGCCGTGGTTACCGTGTTATCGGTTTGGCAGCAAAAAATACCCATACAACTGATCCCCGCTAATGCAGTAAACGGAAGCAAGAATTTCTTCTTCATATTAATAAAATGTCATTATGTGTATAATGAGGCAAAGATAGATGAAAATCAAAGTCGAGTTCAGATTTTTTTGACCTGTTGTAGAAAATCAACGTATTTTTTAACGCCTTCCTCCAAAGAGAGAAAGTCATTGGGGTAGTTAGCAGAAACAAGCTTTCCCATTTCAGCTTGTGTATAGTATTGGTATTTATCGCGAATATCCTCGGGAATATCGGTGTATTGAATGTTTACCGGTAACTGAAGCGCGTTGAAAATAGCTGTAGCTAAACGATTAAAACTACTCGCTTGACCGGTGCCTGCATTGTAAATAGCCGATGGAGCAGTTTCTTGATTTTGATAAAACCACAAGCACATACGCACAATGTCGCCCACATAAATAAAGTCGCGCAGTTGTTCGCCATCTTTAAATTCAGCACGGTGGCTTTTGAACAACTTAACTAAACCTGTTTCGCGTATTTGTTTAAAAGCGTGTAACACTACGGAAGCCATTCTTCCTTTATGAAACTCGTAAGGGCCGTATACATTAAAGAATTTCAAGCCGCACCAAAAAGGTGGCGTTTCCCTTTGTTCCAACACAAACAAATCGAATAACTGCTTGGAGAGCCCGTAAGGGTTGAGCGGCTTCAGTTGCGGAATGAGTGAATGTTCATCGCTAAAGCCAAGTTCACCGCCACCATACGTAGCAGCCGATGAGGCATATAACAATGGAATTTGTTTAACGGTGCAGAGTTCCCAAACAACTTTTGAATAGCTAAGGTTAAGCGAATCCAATACGCGGAAATTAAATTCGGTAGTGTCGGTGCGGGCGCCTAAGTGGAATACAAACTCCACATCGTGTCCGTATTCGCTCAGCCACTCGGCAAAGTTGTCACGGTCTATTAACTGGTGGTAGATAACACCGTGTAGGTTAGGCTCTTTTGCTTTATTGTCGAATTTATCAACCAGTATTAAATTGCTGATGCCTATGGCGTTTAGCCCGCGTGCCAGATTGCTGCCAATGAAACCCGCGGCACCTGTTACTACTACCCATTTCATTCTACTACCAATTTGCGTACAAGTGTCCCATAACGGATAAAATACATGCCGGCCGCCAAATCACTAGTTGGCATCAGCAACTCTCCGCTACCGATAATCTCCTTCTTGTAAATCATTTTGCCGTTTATGTCCATTAACACGAATTCTTCGGGTTTATTACCGATTATTTGTAGAAGTACATTGGTGCCGTTCGGGCAAGGATTCGGGTAAACAGCAACCAGATTGTCAGGCTCCAAACCACTTACTCCCGTCCCTGTGCTTTCGCGCACCTTAATACTGTCCACATCAAAAAAATAAGAGCCACCTCCTCCGTGTTTTGCCCAAAACTTAAACTTAACCACTTGCCCACCCAAATTGGTAATAGGGAAGATGACCTTTTTGAAGTTGAGCGATGATTGGTGGTTAGAAGAATCAATGGTGTAAAGCGTGGTATAGGTTACTGAGTCAGTGCTGTAAGAAATGGTAAAAAGGTCTTTTCCATTGAGATGTTTTTCGGTACTGGGGTAAATGAACTGGTCAACAATGCGGTACCAGAAATAGAACTCGGTGCTGTTATCCAATGGTCCTACCCAAGGAGTAATAGCGCTATCCAATGCATCGTTTCCGCCAATGTCGGCAGTCATTCCTTTTAAATCATTCAACCCGTGGTCGGCTTGTACTTTCATATCGCCACTCCAACCGGAAGGTAATGTGCCTGATACAACACCATGAAAGCCTTCATCGAACGGATAAACTTGTGCTTTAGAAAAAAATGGAATCAGGAGGAGAAAGAGCATTAGTTTCTTCATAGGGCAATAGTATAAAATTGATGTCGACAAATCTTCAACAGACTTTCAACTACTTTAACCTGGCCTTAAAACTCCATTGTATCAGGAACTTAGCTTCTACTTCACCACTTTTAGAAGTACCGATACTGGTTGCATTATAGGTTTGCCCCTCACCTGTAATAATAGCTTTCTCAATAGCTTCGTTAATCTGGGCTCCTTCGTTGCAGGTAAATGTGGTAATACCCGTGGCCTTCTTTACAAAGTCGGCTTCAAGATGGGTTACCAGCATAGAAACCGATGGTTTGGAATCTTTTGTCATCATCAATGCCAGCATTCCGGTACTCATTTCCGCAGCCATTGATAGCACCGCAAAATAGGTGGAACGAAAAGGGTTCTGGTTCATCCAGCGGTAAGGAACGGTAATCTGGCATTCTTCCAAATCGGTCTTCTTTACTTTTAATCCGGCTATAAAACCCATGGGCAATTGCCCCATCAAAAACAGGTTAAACAGCACGGGGTTGTTCACCAACTTCAAAAACTTAGGATCGGTAATTTTGCGGTTGGCGCGGTATTGTTCTAAAAGTTGTTCGTTGCTCATACACATGATTATTTATCAAATAACGAAAAGATTATTCGAACGCGGTTAGAACCACCGTTACAACAGACTGATAAGTTCATCCAGAGTTTGGTTTAACACTGCCTTGCCCTGATTTAAGCCTTCGGCACCCGTTAGCATATTGCGCTCTGTAATACACAGGTGGTAAAAATTCTGTTTCTCGTACAGGCAAGGAT
>CAZLXD010000085.1:0-11684 GCA_964563185.1 uncultured Chitinophaga sp. | reverse complement strand
TAAGCGCCTAATCCTATACTTTTTTCATGGTAATTATTTTGGTTAGTTATAATTCGAAGTTACACGAAAAAATGAATGGCTAAATAATTTCTACCTGCCGCGCTACTTTCGATAGTATTTCAAAAACAGTTTCCGCCATTACGTTTTCGCTATCCAGCGTGGGGTTTATTTCCGTAAACTCTAAGCAGCATACGCGCTCGTTTTGCACCAATTCCAATATAATATCGGCTGCCTCGCGCTCGTTAATACCGCCCTTTACCGGTGTGCCGGTTCCGCGCGAAATAGAAGGGTCCAGTGCATCCACATCAAACGAAATGTAAATTTTATCGCACTGCGAAAGGTGTTTCAATGCTTCACGGCAAATTTTGGTAACACCTGTTTTGCGTATTTCGTTAGTGGTAAAGTTCTTTATCTTATGTTGCTTTATCAGGTAGGCTTCCTGCTCTTCAAAATCGCGCAGGGTCATATAAAGTATGTCGCGGTATTCCACTTTGGGAGCAATATCGCCCACGTTTTTCAGCTTCTCCCAAAGTTCAATGGTTTCGTAGTCAAGGTCGTTTACTTTGTTCTCTATGTTATCCTCGCCCAGCGCAGCCGCCATAACCATACCATGCAGGTTGCCCGAAGGGGTAGTATAGGGAGAATGTAAATCGGCATGGGCATCAATCCAAACCACACCCAGGCGCGAATCGGGGTAAGCCATTCGTATACCGGCCATAGTTCCACCGGCATTAGAGTGGTCGCCCGACAGTATAAGCGGAAACTTTCCGTCCTTTAACGAGTCGCGCACGGCAGCGCCCACGCGCTCATACATTTTAAGCACGCTGCGTATGCGCTTAGCATACCTGCTTTCAATTACTCCGAACAAAGCCGAATTATCATCGGGTATGTTCATGCCCCGGTGATTCCTGAAAAAACTACTGCGGAAGTCAAGAGCAGCAATTTTTATGGCATCAACCCCCAGGCTGGCACCGCGCGTGCCTGCGCCTACTTCGCTCTTTACTTCAATGAGCCTTATTTGTTTAATCTTCTTCATAACTTATTGCTTTTCAGCAAGAAATCCCACCCAAAACGGCTTCCGGAAAAATGAAAACTGCAAAATACTCACCGCTTAGTAGCGGGTCCGGAGCCAAAAATATTTACAAACTATAGCAGACAGGATATAGTTCTTTTTATATTAGTTGCTAAAATATTCATTATCCGCTAACCATCAACCTTATGGCTGATAACAGAAAATACATCTTGGCACTCGACCAGGGCACCACCAGTTCCCGCTCTATTATCTTCGATGAACAGGGCAATATTGTTTCCATGTCGCAAAAGGAATTCAGCCAGATTTTTCCTCAACCCGGCTGGGTAGAACACGACCCCGAAGAGATTTGGAACTCCCAATTGTATACCGCCAAAGAAGCTATCCGCAATGCCGGCATTACTGCCGGGCAAATTGCTTCGATAGGCATAACCAACCAGCGCGAAACCACCGTGGTATGGGATAAAAAAACAGGTAATCCTATATGTAATGCCATTGTTTGGCAGGATAGGCGAACCGCAGATATATGCAACAGCCTGAAAAAAAAGAAGGACTTTGAAAAATACGTCCGTGACAACACAGGTTTAGTGGTGGATGCCTACTTCAGCGGTACCAAAATCAAATGGATTTTGGACAACGTGAAAGGAGCCCGCAAAAAAGCAGAGAATGGTGAATTGCTTTTCGGCACTATCGACTCGTGGTTGGTTTGGAAGTTGACCGATGGCAGTTTGCACATTACCGACTACAGCAATGCTTCGCGCACTATGCTGTTCAACATTAAAACACTAAAGTGGGATCCGAAACTGTTAACGGCAATGGACATCCCTTCACTAATGATGCCTTATGTAGTGGACTCTAGCCGCATTTACGGCTTTACCCACCGCGGCATGTTTGACGTGGAAATTCCAATTGCAGGGATTGCAGGCGACCAACAGGCTGCTCTGTTCGGGCAAACCTGTTTTAATCAGGGCATGGCAAAAAATACCTACGGCACAGGCTGTTTTCTGTTAATGAACACCGGCAACAAAATGGTGAAATCGAAAAACGGTTTGCTCACTACCATTGCGTGGGGCATAGGCGGCAAAGTGGAGTATGCTTTAGAAGGAAGCGTTTTTATTGCCGGAGCAGCTGTGCAATGGTTGCGCGATGGTTTAAAGATTATAGATACCGCAGGAGATTCGGAATACCATGCGAATGCAGTTTCCGGCACCGATGGGGTTTATGTGGTTCCCGCCTTTGCGGGTTTAGGAGCGCCTTACTGGAACATGGAAGCGCGTGGGGCTATATTCGGATTGACAAGAGGAACTTCAAAATCGCATTTTGTGCGGGCAACGCTTGAGTCGCTCGCCTACCAAACTAAAGACGTGTTGGGTGCTATGGAACAGGATTCGGGCATAAAATTGAAATCGTTACGGGTAGATGGCGGAGCCAGTGCGAATAGTTTCCTGATGCAGTTCCAATCCGATTTGCTCGGAGTGCCTGTTGACCGGCCTACCATTACCGAAACCACCGCTTTAGGCGCAGCATACTTAGCCGGTTTGGCAGTAGGCTATTACAAAAAGCCGAACATTCTAAAACAGTGGAAAGTAGACAAGCAGTTTAAACCTGTAATGAAACCGACCGACCGAACCAAATTATATGATGGCTGGAAAAAAGCCGTTCGCCTTACAATGGGTTGGGGAGGAAAGTAAGTAAGTTGTCGGTTTTAGGCATCCTGTAACTGCAAACCATATTTGGTTTGAGCATGCGCCCATTCAATACCCCTGTAGGTTAAGTAAGAAACAACCGGAGCAAAGGCTACATCCATAGAGTAGTGTACGTGTTGCCACACTATCATTATACCTACTGCCAAGCTTGCAAACGCGGCAAAGTACTTAAGCCAGCGCTGAGTAACCAGTAACATTAACAGGGTTAAGGCAGAAATGTGGCCCGAAAAAAACAGGTCTTTGGTAACTGCCACATCGCCATTGTGCAAAAGCAGGTTGGCCATAGGGTCATTCAGAAATATCATATCTCTGGGCGGCTCCAAAGGAACAGCATAAATGCTTATCAGCCTGGCAAACATAACTATGGCAAACATCTGAAAGCCCTTTACCAATCGTTCAGGGTCGGCCAGCATAAAAACAAACACGGTAAAAAGTGTGGTGTATTCCAAAACGAAAATCGGAATGGAAAAATCAATGGGCGGTAGCATGTTCTGCACCAGGTCATTCACCAGAATACCCATTCGGTTTTCCCAAAGGCGCAGATAATGAAACTGGAACGCCATTGAACCAATCAGTACCAAAAGCGACAAAAAAAAGTGGTTGCGAAAGTGTGGCGATGCCCACGCCCGCGTCCACGCATCCGGTATGTTTTTTATTTCGCTGAACATAAATTATTGTTTATGCTTTATCAAATGTAGCTATTCTGTTCAATCAAGCTTCTAAAAAAAATTAAACGGCTGTTGCGGTCTCTATGTTACTTCGGTAGGCATACTTCAACACACAAAACATAGCCACATCGTACACAAAGTGTGCCACCATAGCCGAAACCAGCCCAAAGTATTTAAACAGGTAACCGAAACCGGCACAAATAACCACTAAGAACAAACCATAAACGGTAAGGCTTATGTTGGACGGATTGATGTAACCGTGCAGTAGCACAAACAACACTGCAGCCGGCCATATACCCGTCAATGGTTGTATGCCTGCGCGAAAAAGAACCTCCTCGCCCACAGCCGCACTAACCGAGTAGAAAACAATATCAGGTAGTGTCGGGTTAATTTCGCCTATCATCTTTTCAAAAAAAGCCCTCAGGTTGCGGAACCTGCGCCCGTTAATAAACAGTACGCCCAGCAGTGCTGCCAAACTTCCGAAAAACAGGCCTGTAAGTGTTTGCAGGTAATACGGCTTACCGCCCAACAAAGTACTGCGCACCCCTTTTACCTGTACGTAATGAATAACCACCACCCCTATGGCACTCATGCCCAGCAGGGTGAGCCAACTCAAATAAAAAATCCCTTTCTTTTCTGTAAATACCATGTTTACAGGTTTGTGGTGTGTTTGTTTTAATGCTCCCGAACGGGGAGTTGCCTTTCGCAGGTTTTACGTTTTGCACTTCTAATATACTAATCTTGCCTGCTCAAGCAATAAAATATGTCAGAAGGGAAGAAATATACCTCCGTTGCCCAATTAGGCGAATTCGGGTTGATAGATAAACTAACCCGCGATTTCAATTCTGTCAATGCTTCGACCATAAAAGGCGTAGGCGATGATGCCGCAGTAATAGATTACGATGGTAAGAAAACCGTGGTAAGCACCGATTTGCTGGTGGAAGGCATACACTTTGATATGATGTACACCCCGCTGAAACACCTCGGCTATAAAAGTGTGGTGGTAAACCTCAGCGACATCTACGCCATGAACGCGCAACCGAAACAGGTAACCGTTTCGTTGGCTATTTCCTCTAAGTTTTCGGTAGAAGCTTTAGAAGAATTATACGAAGGGATAAAACTTGCCTGCAAAAAATACCAAGTGGATTTGGTTGGGGGCGATACTACTTCCTCGCTTAGCGGGCTGGTTATTTCGGTAACCGCTTTAGGCGAAGCCAGCGAAGAAGCTATTGTTTACCGCAGCGGTGCCAAACCCGGTGATTTGATTTGTGTAAGTGGCGATTTAGGTGCCGCCTATTTAGGGTTACAAATTCTGGAGCGCGAAAAACAGATTTATTTGGAACACCCCGATGTGCAGCCCGAACTGGAAACCGCACAATACCTGATTGAACGCTTTCTGAAACCCGAGGCCAGAAGAGATGTAATTCAGTTTTTTAAAGAAGCCGGATTGCGCCCAACCGCTATGATGGATGTAAGCGATGGTATTAGCAGCGACATACGCCACATTTGCAAACAAAGCGGAACCGGATGCGAAATAACCGAAGCCACCGTGCCGCTTTCGCAGGATGCTTACAACATGGCGCTTAACTTTAACCTGGACCCTATTACCTGTGCGCTGAACGGAGGCGAAGATTACGAACTGCTGTTCACCATTAATTCGGAGGACGAAACAAAAATTACGGCCGAGGAATCTATCAGCATCATTGGCCAGATAGTGGAATTGGAAGCCGGTTACCACCTTATTTCAAAAGCCGGTAACCGCCATCCGTTGAAGGCACAGGGCTGGAACCACTTTTAGCAATTACACCCTTACCTTCGGGTAGCGTTCCAGTATTTTGCCCAGTTCAAGGTGGCTTACTGCTTTCCACTGCGGCTCTATTACGTTCTGCTTTTTAAGGTGTATGGGTTGCAGCGAGCAGAATATTTTCCCGTTTTCGTATTTAATGGCCAGCACCTCCACCTCGGCATTTTCCTCTGCCTGAAAGGTGCGCGAGTAGCCCGTAAAGTTGGTGGCACTCAGCACACAGTTCTTTCCCTTTACAATCAGGCGCACATCGGTATCTGCATCCGAAAGCACCACTACATCGGCCACAGAAGGGTGGTGGTCGGCCACCGTGCCTACGCAAAACCAACCGGTGTTTTCTACCAAAGCTACCTGCCTTTCCGAAGATGGGCCCTCAGCATTTTTTCCGGCAGGCAGGTAGGTAATCTCGTTCGGGTCGAAGGTTACCTGTATCTGCTCCTTGCTTCGCAGGTTAAAATCAACATTCAGCTTTAATACCGAAGCCACCGCTTTATTGCCATACATGGCGGGCTTCCAGCCGGGCAGGTTTTTAAGGCGGGTGTTTACTTCTTCCCGAAACACCAGATAATCGGAACGGGTGCCCACCATGGCCACCGTGCCGTTTTCATCTATTTGTAGGGTGGCTTCCACTTTAGCCGAAAGTTCGTTGGCCTTGGCGTAATCGGGGTACTGAATAGTTTGCAACAGATAATCTTTCAAACTCAGCCCCGCAGCGGTAAACTCCGGTTTTACAAACTGCTGCCGGGCGCTGTTATTCTCTTCATACTGTTGCCACTCTTTGCCCCGGGGCGTGTAAATACAATAGCCCTGCTGCTTTACATTAAACGGAAACTCTACTTCTATACTCCGGCCTTCGGTTAAATGTAAAGCCTGCCCGTTGCCGGTGGCCGATACATACACCACTCCGCGGCTTTCAAACGCATTGCCGCCCACCGTGGTATTTATATTCTCGGCCAGCAAATCGTTTATACTGTAGCACTCCTTCAATTCAATTTCCACGGGGTTGCTTACAGGTTCGCCTTTAGCATTGCAGAAACTGTTAGGCGCAAACCGCAGCAGGGTGCCGTTCTTTCCTTGCACATCGGCACTAAGGCTGTTGTTAATGGTAAAATGCTGCGCAGCCGATTTTAACTCATTCAGCACCTGCAGTATGGCGGCACTTTGCTGTACCGGAGTTTCGCGGTGGGTGGTAAGCGCCTGGACCCTTTCGCCCGCACCGGTGGCGGGGTCCTTCAGCGATTCAAAAATATTTTGTGCCACTGTATCGCGTATTACCCGTTCCGCATCGGGCGTGTAGGTGCTTTGTTGATTACAGCCAGTAAAAAATAAAAAAACAGCGGAGAGAAGTAGCAATTTCCTCATGCGTTAACAGCGTTTTTAGGTTATGCTAAGGATAACGGAATTTGTATTCTTTTTATTGTTGTGCCTGATTCAGGCAGATAAAATACACTATACCTGCGGCAATGTTTTTTCATCCGTGTAATCATCGCGAAGCGAAATAACTAAAACAATAGAAACTATGGGTGCTATTCAACATCAACACGAAGGCGGAAAAGGTTCTTTCTATTTACGAAGCAGACGGAAAGAAACTGGCCGAAATGGTTTATACCATTGTTTAGTGTAAACACAAAACAGCCTTAACAGCCAAATCCGTCAACCCTAAATGTGGGCTTTCCTATTGTTCGGCCAGCTGTTAGTTGATTTTAGGAAAGACCTCTTTCATAGTTCAAAGTTATAGATGGTACAAATCAGGTTAAGTCGCAGAGCAAATCTTGTCCGTCTATTTCGGTATCGTTCTGCCATGATTCTAAAAATTTTGACTCTTCTAATCACATGCTCTACGGTTACTCGAACGCTATTGATTTGCTGATTTTTCTTTTTTTCTTCTTGGGTTAGTGGATTCTCTTGCTTCCCTTTTGCGGCTTTTTGGTTTGGCGTGTATTTTCTGTAACCCCCTGATAGCCCGTATCTACTACTGCTTCTGTTTGAGGGTGTAATTGGGCTTGGCTAGACTTATAGAGGTAGGCTATGCCTGCGTCAAACCAAATAGCAAGCTTTAACAACAAATTGTCATTGCGCTGCTTTTACCACTGTCATCAAACAGCAAAAAGCCAAAGCCCGCTTCATTCCTTGCGGTCGCAATGGCGCTTCTCCTTTTGTTAGTTCCCCCGGCTAGTTCACCTTCTCAATAGTATAGCTTAAAAAGTAGCGGTCCTTAAGCGGGTATTTGCTGCCGGGGCAGGGGTCATCGTTTATGCCTTCTTTGGGCGAGTTGGTAAAGCGGTCAATGCGGCCCAGTTTATCGTAACTGTGCAGCTGGCTTATTTGCCCGTATTGGTCATCGAGGCAGCCGCGAAACAGCATGTGGGTAATGCTGAAGAGTTTCTCCTTTAAGTAACGCTTGGTTTTTCGGTCGCAGGGCGAGTTGGGGTCAAAAATATCGCCCGCCAGCTGGTCTACCCCGTCTACTTCCCATCCGCTTACAAATACCCTGAAATGTTGCCCGCGCGGCACACACACAGTAAACTCATTTTGGAGTGTCCAGTGCTTTTTACGCGTTTTACCCATGCCTTTAGTCAGTATGGCTTTTTCGGTTCCAAAAAAATCGTTTACAAAAATCCAGTCGCTGCCCACATTGGCAAACAGGCGCATTTCGGCCTTCGAAAGCTTATCGCCCAGCTTGCGAAAATGCAGGTTGGTAAGGGTTACTTTGTACACATCTACCGGCACGGTGTTCGATACGCCCCTTCCTTCATCCCAAAAAAGATAGAGTGTGCGGGCGAGTATCTCCAGGTCGTTGGCATTGCGGGTTTTCCAGGGCACAAAAACGCGGGCCGTACCCGAATCTTCGTTCAGGGTAATTTCCACTTCGGGGCTAAAGGTATCGCCCTTTCTGCGCACCATGTTATAGCGCAGGGCGGCATTGGCCGAGGGGCGGGGTATGTTTATTTTAACAGTAAACTCATAGTCCTTGCCGCTCATGTTTACGCGCTGCACAAAGGGCTTGGAGTTGTAGCGGTTGTTCAGCAGGGCACCGCCATCGCCACTGGCAAACAGGTCAACCCGGGTGGCAAACTTCAGCGAACTGTCGCCAATCATTACCTGTTCGGGCAGGGCGCGCTTAATGCCCGCAAAGCGCACGGGGTGCAGCTCGGCACGGGCAGGCGGATGGCCGCGGTCCCACACATAGTGGCCTTCCACATGCACCCAGTCGCCAGCCGAGGGCCAGTTCCATATTACATCGCGCCTTTCGTGCCCGGCACTGAAAAAGCCGGCACTGCGCCCGGCATCGCAGTCATCGCGCAGGGGGTTAATGCGGTTGTTTATTCCCAGGCCCGTTTCCCATTCGCAGCCAATGTAGGTTTGCAGCACCGTGTCGTAGCCGTCTTTGGTTTTGTAAATACGGTAAGGCAACAGGTTGGTGTAGCGGTTATCATCCGTTACATCGGGCACCACATCAAAGTCCACATCGTGCGAGTAGTGGTAAAAGGGTAAATCTTCATGGCTTACCAAAGGGCCGTGGGTGCCATCGGTGCGGTTGTAAGTAACGGTGCCTTCCAACACGCCCACATAGTTCTTATCAATAATGGGCAGCCACGATGGAAGGATAACCCCGATATCGTAATACTCCTTGCGCTTAAAAATGCTGAAGGTATCGCGGCAGGGCTCAAAGCCTATTTCGCTTTGCGTAGAATACGGGTGCGAAGCCGGATAAGGGGCAGTTTGTGCCAACGCACCGTAAGCACTAAGCAATAACAGAGTAAACGCTGATAGTTTCATGAGCAGGCACACAAAGATATTTTTCTGAACTGAAACCTTACCGCATTAACAACGTATAGGTAGGAACTAACAAAAACAAGGCTTATGTTGAAAGACTCTACCCCCAAGCTACCCGACTGGCCCATTGATGATGAAATGATTGGTGTTGCAGAGGCAGATGTTTTTATCTGCTCCAAGTAACCTACGCTCCCGTTTCAGGAGCAGCCATTAGTTGCCGGTAGTACGCACTTAGTATTACCGAAGCCGCCACACAAATAATTCCCAGTATTCCTACTGCAAAAAGTATTTGCGTTCCGTTATGGAAAAACGGCAGCGTAAACAGGTTGAGCATAAACAGCACGCTGTTGGTGCGCCCTATAATGTGGTTGGGTATGTGGTGGAACAAATACGTAATGCGCAAAATGCGAACGGCTGCGTTACACACACCTATAACAAACTGCGCCACAAAGAATACCAGCACCACTTTGCTCAGCACCATGGCCCCATACATTAACCCCGCAATAGCCGAAAGAATAATAATACCGCGCACGGCTTTCTTTTCGGGGAAAATGCGGGTGGTAACAAAAGCAGCCGCTAAAGCCCCCAGCGAAAACGACATATCGCCCACGGCAAACACATTGGCGCCTTCTTTCAGGTAACTGTCAACATACACCGGCATTACATACAAACCAAAAACAAGAATGGTGAGAAACACCAGCAGCGAAGCATTGCCGAAGTGGAAAATGAGCGCCCTTTGTTTCAGAAACCTGATGCCCGTTTTAAGCCTTTCGGTTATAGGCGAAGTGTCAATATGCCGCTCTACCACCGGCAGCGATTTTATGCGGTAAATAATAGCAAAGGCAATAATGTAAGTAACCGCATCAATGGCAAACACCTCGTAAATTTTCAAAGCACGGAAACTGAAAGGCAAGATTACTTCCCAACCGAAAATGTTCAGGTGGCCGTTTACCCCGTTCAGCAGTATGGCCGAAAAACCACCGGCCAATGTAAAGGTGAGCTGGCCTTGTATTTCCAGCAGCGATGTAATGCGGGCGTAATCCTCCTTAGGCGTTATTTCCTGCGCATAGGCATACAAATTCGGAAAGTGTATGTTGTAAATAAGCATAGTGGCGGTAAACACCAGCGCCACGGCCTGCCAGGGTAAACTGCCATGGTAAAACCCCAAACCCGTTACCGAACCGATAATTGCCAGGCCTACAGCATTAATAACAAGAAAAAGTTTCTTGCGGTCGTAGCGGTCAATCAAGGTGCCGGCATACACTCCCCAAAACATGGCAATAAGGGTGGCGGCAAAAAACACCTTACCGTAAAGTGTTTCGCTGTGTATTATACCGGTAAAATACCAGGGTATAGCCAGCATGCTAATGCCCTGCGCCACTCCGCTTACAGAGTTGGCAAACAACAGCAGCCATATAGCACGCGAGTTTCTCATATCCCCCTTTCCTTGTCATTGCGAAAAATCATTCCCGCAATAAACGCTGATGATTTTGAAGCAATCCGGTATTTGCAATTATAGTGTAGATTGGTTCAGTATTTTCTACTGAACTATGGACACCCTTGTTTACGAAAAACTTACTGCCTATTGCGCTTATCAGGAGCGGAGTGTAAAAGATGCACAGCAAAAACTGATAAAGTTAAAGGTGCAGAAGGAAGAGTTTACCGCTTACATAGAACGGCTAAAGCGGGAAGGTTTTTTAAATGAGGAACGTTTTGCCAAAGCCTTTGTAGCCGGGCACCTGCGTAAAAAATGGGGCAAGGCAAAAATTAAAAGTGCCCTTATGCAAAAGGGAATAAGCGCAGCCGTTATTAAACTGCATCTGGATAATGTGGAGGAGGAAGGATACGAGGAACAGCTGCTGAAAGCCGCACAGCAAAAACTAAAAAGCATAAAAGGCGAAACTATTTACGAAAAGAGAACAAAGTTGCTTCGCTTTCTGTTAGGCAAAGGATACGAAAGCAATAAGGCGGGTAAGGTGGTGAAGGAACTGCTCAGCAAAAACTGAAAACCGGTTCTACTTCCGGTTCTGCTTTACCAGTTTTTCCAGGGCATTCAGGTGTTGGTTAAAAGCACGCTTACCAAGGGCCGTGGCCATATAGCTGGTCTTGGTTTTCTTGCCAACAAACTCTTTGGTAACGGCTATGTATTCCGCCTTTTCAAGTGCCGATACATGGCTGGCCAGGTTGCCATCGGTTACATCCAGCAACTCTTTCAGCGCTAAAAAATCGACCGATGCATTAACCATAAGCGCACTCATAATACCTAACCGTATACGGTTTTCAAAGGCCTTATTCAGCTTTTCAATTACTTCTTTCATAGCTCACTCCCCCGAAGGAAGGATAATTTTTCACGATGCCCGGTAGAGTTTTATCATACGTTCTGATTACCAGTATTTTTTCTCTTTCGGCCGGGCCTCATATTTCGAATACATCAACAATCCGTAAATAATGTGCAGCACTCCGAAACCTATTGCCCACAGGGTAATGCCATAGCCAATAAAAAAGCAGCCAATCAGCCCCAATACAATTTCAGAAATACCCAACCAGCGAATTTCATCGAGCGTGTATTTTGAGGCGTTCAGTAAGGCCAGCCCGTAAAAAATTAAAGTAGTGGGGGCAATAAGCCCAAACCAGCCGTAGTGGAGCAACACTAAGCAGTAAATACCGCCAGCCACTAAAGGTATGGCCAGGTTAGTAAC
>CAZLXD010000084.1:0-11779 GCA_964563185.1 uncultured Chitinophaga sp. | reverse complement strand
ATTGAAAGCCTCCTTTCTTATTACATGGGTAAGAACACAGAAGAACGTCAGAGATTTATTATTCAAAATCTGCGTGTAGAAAAAGATGAAGTTAATGAAGTAGAAGGGGCAGTTGCATAAAGAGTATCAATGGACAATACAAAGTTCCTTTTTGAAGTAGTTAAGCACTTTTTGAAAACAGATAAGCCATTTCGGGCATCAAACAAAAACGACATAGTCTTTATCCACGATACATTGAATAGAGTTTTTTCAAGTTAAAATATCAATGCAAGAAACGAAGGAAGTTCTAGATAGGTTAGGGTTGGATTCTAAAGGATGGTATTTAATTAGCGATTTTGAGAAAAAGTGGTTTAAAAAAATCAGAAGATTGATTATGAGGAAATGTTTGGGCCTGGTAGAAAGTGGAGAGGCAACATACATTATCACATATCTACCGAAACTTTATCACTTTTAAGATTAACAGCAATGAATAACAACTCAATGGGGGGAGGGCAAGGCAAACAAAGTTGAGCTACTAGGATGGAAAATTGTTGAGTTGGGAAAGAAGTATGGATTAAAATAAATGGTAAAACCATGAGTAAGGAAGATAAAGAACAACCAAATGAGACAACTGCCATTCACGTAGATGGCATGTTTCAAAACTGGTTTTTAGATTATGCCAGCTATGTGATACTAGAGCGTGCTGTACCAGCTATTCATGATGGACTTAAGCCTGTGCAGCGCAGAATAATGCACGCTATGAATGAAATGGACGATGGACGTTTCAATAAAGTGGCGAATGTGATAGGGCAAACTATGCAGTATCATCCGCATGGCGATGCAAGTATTGGCGATGCGTTGGTAAACATTGGACAGAAGGAATTGCTGTTTGATACACAAGGTAACTGGGGCGATGTGCGCACCGGTGATTCTGCCGCTGCTCCGCGTTATATCGAAGTGCGGCTCTCGAAGTTTGCCAAGGATGTTTCCTTTAATGGAGATATTACTGAATGGCAACTTTCATATGATGGGCGAAAGAAAGAACCTGTTGCATTACCCATGAAGTTTGCGTTGTTGCTTTCACAAGGGGCTGATGGAATTGCAGTGGGGCTTTCTACTAAAATTCTCCCACACAACTTTATTGAACTGTGCGATGCCAGTATCAACTATTTAGAAGGTAAGCGTTTTCGCTTGTTGCCTGATTTTATTACAGGAGGATATGTTGATGTAAGCGAATACAACAAAGGCGAGCGTGGCGGTAAGGTAAAAGTGCGTGCCAAAATTGATGTGGTGGACAAGAAGACACTGGCTATTCGCGAAATTCCTTTTGGCACTACTACCGGCAGTTTAATTGAAAGTATTCTTAAAGCGCAGGATAAGGGGAAAATTAAGCTCAAAAAGGTGGTGGACAATACCGCCAAGGATGTAGAGATTTTGATTGAGCTAATGCCGGGCAGTGACCCCGATGTAACTATTGATGCGCTGTATGCTTTTACCGATTGCCAAAGTTCTATTTCAGTGAACGCCTGTGTAATCGTAGATGACAAGCCACGGTTCATGAATGTGCATGAAATATTGGAACTATCTACCGAACGTACTAAGGAGTTGTTGAAGCGCGAACTGGAGATTAAGCAGAATGACTTAAACGAAAAATGGCATTTCTTCTCGCTCGAGAAAATATTTATAGAGAAACGCATTTACCGCAATATTGAAGAATGCGAAACATGGGAAGAGGTAATTGAAACTATTGACAAAGGACTGAAGCCTTACAAGAAGCTGTTCCGCAGAGAAATTACTACCGAGGATATTGTCCGGCTCACCGAAATTAAAATCAAGCGTATTTCAAAATATGATGGCTTTAAGGCAGACGAGGAAATGAAGTCCATCGAGAATGAGTTGAAGCAGGTGGCACATGATTTAAAGCACCTTACAGAGTTTACCGTAGCATTTTATCAAAGCCTGATAAAGAAATACGGCAAAGGCCGTGAGCGTAAAACAGAGGTAAAAGGTTTTGAAGAAATTGAGGTTAAGCAGGTGGCTGCTACCAACGCTAAACTTTATGTTAACCGTGAGGAAGGCTTCTTTGGTACCGGTTTAAAGAAAGACGAGTTTGTTTGTGAGTGTTCCGATTTGGACGATATTATCGTATTTACCCGCGCGGGTAAGTTGATGGTAAGCCGCTTGGGCGATAAGAAGTTCATTGGTAAAGACATTATCCATATTGCTGTATGGAAGAAGAACGATGAGCGAACTGCTTATAATATGGTATACTACGATGGAGCAAGTAAGCGCGCCTTTGTAAAACGATTTAACGTAACTGGTATTACGCGCGATAAGGAATACGATTTAACGCAGGGTTCTGCCGGCAGCAAGGTGCTTTACTTTACAGCTAACCCGAACAGCGAGAGCGAGTTAGTGAAAATTCAGTTGCACCCTAATTCCACCGCACGTATTAAGGAATTTGAGTTTGATTTTGGCACTATTGAAATTAAGGGTAGAGGAGCTAATGGAAATACACTCACTAAGTATCCGGTACGCAAGGTGGAGTTGCTGGAGAAGGGAAAGTCTTCCATTGGTGGAATGAAAATTTGGTTCGATGAAAAATTCGGACGCATTGTAAATGAAGAAAAAGACAAAGCCCAATATTTAGGCGAGTTCAATACGGGCGACCAGATTATTGTAGCTTACAAAGACGGAAATATTGAACTCACTAACTTTGAATTGACTAATAAATACGAGCCCGATGAGATGGTGGCGATTGAGAAGTTTAATCCTGATAAGGCATACAGCGCAGTTTATTATGATGGCGATAAGAAGGAGTTTTATGTAAAGCGCTTTGTTGTGGAACTGAAAACGGAGAAGTATAAGACATCTATCATTACCGAGCATCCGAAATCAGTATTACACATTTTCTCAGGAGCTAAAGAACCTTGGGTAAAATTCAATGTGCTGAAGGGGAAGAACAAAGAGAAGGTAGAGGAGGAAGTAAAACTCAACGACCTCATAGATGTAAAAGGCTGGAAAGCTCTGGGCAACCGATTAACTCAGTTTGATGTTACAGGTAAGATACATGAAGTGAATAAGCTTCCAGATGAGGTGGAAATAGGTACCACCATTGAGTTAGACGTAAACCCTAAAGCCGGTAAAAAAGGAAATCAGGGAGATTTGTTTTAGCAGCAACCGTACAATAGTTACTAAACAGACCGTTCTAACCAGCGAATATGTTAAGTTACTTAGCACATTCGCTGGTTTTCTATCTTTGAACGGATGCGTCATATCTTCCTCCTTTCTATCCTTTCATTTATCCTTAATCACCTATTCGCGCAGAATGATTTACATGATATTGCAGAATTGGAAAGCAAGTCTTTTCTGCGCATTTATAAATCAGCCCGAGCCACCAACCATGACGAAACCAATGTCATTTTCCAAAAACTCGATTTACGGGTAAATCCCAATATCAACTTCATTTCGGGGAGTGTTATTTCGGTGTTCATTCCACTTATTGATATAAACACTATTCAGTTTGACCTCAGTGATACTTTAACGGTAGATAGCGTAGTTTACCACGGAGCTGCCATATCTCATTTGCACACTGGCGATGTTGTTGAAGCGGTTTTCCCTGCCACGATAATCACCGGACAAACTGACTCTGTCACGGTTTATTATCATGGCACTCCTTCGCCTGCCGAAGGTTTCGGTTCTTTTATTCAATCGCAGCATGACAGTGTTCCCATTATATGGACACTATCGGAACCCTATGGCGCCAAGGACTGGTGGCCCTGCAAGCAAAATTTGCAGGATAAGATAGATTCAATTGACATCCTGGTAACCACTCCCGATAGTTTTGTAGTGGCTAGTAATGGCTTGTTAGCTGGTGAGATATTAAACGGAGATGAAGTAACTTTTTATTGGAAACACCGCTACCCCATAGCTACCTATCTGGTAGCATTTGCAGTTACTAACTATGCTGTTTACACAGATACGGTATGGTTAGGAAGCAACGTATTGCCGGTAGTCAACTATGTATATCCCGAACGGTTGCAGGAAGCACAGATCGAAACACCTCATATTGCGGGCATCATGCATCTGTTTGATTCGCTGTTTGAGGTTTATCCGTTTCATCTGGAAAAATACGGGCATGCACAGTTTGGCTGGGGTGGAGGCATGGAACATCAGACCATCACCTTTATGGGAGGTTTTGGTTTTGAGTTAATGGCGCACGAGTTAGCACACCATTGGTTTGGCGATAAAGTAACCTGCGCTAGTTGGGAAGATATATGGCTGAACGAAGGCTTTGCCACTTACTTGAGTGGCCTTTGTTATGAAAGCATATTGCCGGAGTATTGGTATGCTTTCAGAGAAACTAGAAGAGCGGGTTCTGTGAAAGTTCCCAATGGCTCTGTTTGGTGTAACGATACTACAAACGTAAGCCGGATATTTAACCCTTATCTCAGCTATTCTAAAGGGGCTATGGTGCTGCATATGCTTCGCTGGGTAATGGGTGATGCAAATTTCTTTGAAGGGCTGCGTAGTTACCTGAGCGATGTAAACCATGCTTATGCTTTTGCTAACACAACCTCTCTGCGCGAACATTTAGAAGAGGCTTCGGGTAAAAACCTACAGGAGTTTTTTCAGGATTGGGTATACGGAAAGGGTTTCCCTTCATACACTATCACATGGAATCAGGATTTTGAAAACAACATACAGGTAAAGGTTTCACAACGCCAATCTGACCTATCTGTTTCGTACTTCGAAATGCCGCTGCAACTAAAATTTAAAAATGCTTTCCGCGATACTTCTATTGTTCTGAGTAACACGCAAAACAATCAAACATATTCCTTTAAGTTACCTTACCTGGTTGACTCCGTGCTGTTTGACCCTGAAATATGGCTGGTATCTGATAGTAATACTGTTATTCATGAATCAGTGTATGATTTTCTTTTTGCTATTTATCCGAATCCGGTGAGCGATGAACTGAATTTGCAATTTCAAACAAAGCTTAACACAAACGCAGAACTTCAGATTTATAACAATGCCGGGCAGTTAATGCTTTTGCAATCGTTAGATGTTCCTATGGGTAGTAGCTTTAAAAAGTTTGATACCTCTAATTTTGCCCCGGGCACTTATCGCATTCGCGTAATGGCCGATGGCTACAAGTATCATGCATCGTTTATCAAAGCCGCTAACTGACGCGCTTTTTATTCATATTCGGCTTTGTAAATAGCACCCGATGCAGGATAAACTGGAAGCCTTTGCTCGCATACTTAAGATAATGGACGAACTGCGTGAGCAATGCCCCTGGGACCGCAAGCAAACCCTGGAATCGCTCCGCCCGCTCACTATCGAAGAAACTTATGAGTTGGGCGATGCTATTCTGCAAAACGACTTAAAGGGAATTAAAGAAGAGCTGGGCGATCTGTTGCTGCACATTGTGTTCTATGCCAAAATAGGGGAGGAAAAAGGGGCTTTTGATATGGCCTCTGTTATTAACGGCCTCTGCGAAAAACTTATTCACCGTCACCCACACATTTATGGCGATGTAAAAGTACAAAACGAGGAAGACGTAAAGCAAAATTGGGAGAAGCTGAAGTTGAAGGAAGGAAAGACTTCGGTGTTATCAGGAGTCCCCAATTCTCTACCGGCACTAATAAAAGCCTATCGTATTCAGGATAAAGCCGCGCAGGTAAAATTTGAGTGGGATAAAATTGAAGATGTGTGGAAGAAGGTAGAGGAAGAGATGCAGGAATTGCGGCACGAGGTGGCTGTTCAAAACAAAGAGAAAACCGAAGAGGAATTTGGCGACTTGCTGTTTACATTGGTTAACTATTCCCGCTTTTTAAAGGTCGATCCTGAGGCTGCGCTTGAAAGGACAAACCTGAAATTCATTCGTAGGTTTAAGTTTATTGAAGAGAAAGCACAGCAGCAAAGCCGCTCATTAAAGGACATGACACTGGACGAGATGGATGCCATTTGGAATGAGGCAAAGGCGGCAGGCCTTTAGTGCCGCTTTGAAAAAATCACCAATCCAGCTAAATTGCTTCAAAGCTAAAGGTTGAATTTTATAAACAACATCCGAAAGTTCATTCTGCCCGCACTGTTCATACTGGTGGTAGTGGTATCTTTCTTTAAGCCCGAAGCCGATAGTCTTTCAAACATAGCCGACAGAATACAAAACCGGATTGCCGATTCAGAAAGTTGTTTTCAAAAAATTTCGAGGGACTCCAAAGTAATCAATGCTTTACGAGATGGAAATGTATCGCAGGAACTTACTCAAAGATTAAAAGAACAAAACCTTTCACTTTTTCTTTACAGTGGGAATAACCTTCTTCATTGGACGGATAATACCGTAATTCCTCCCGCTTTTCTATCCTCTCTCAATACAGGCACAGGGTTTATGAAGTTGAAGAATGGGTGGTATTTGCTCATGAAATCAACCGATGGTAACCAAGGCGAAACATTGGCAGGTTTAGTGCCGGTGAAGTATGCTTACCCATTCGAGAATAGATTTCTTAAGAATGAGTTTGCTCCTGGCATTGATGCCCCGGGTAATGTGGAGGTTACTGACCAAAAAATACCCGGTTCAGTATATGTAAAGAATGCAGCAGGCGAAACGTTGTTTGGCTTGTATTTTTCGGGGAAAGAAGCAGATCGAGAAGTAAATTTTCCCTTGTTATTAGCGCAGCTGGTCATGCTATTGCTGGGAACTTATTATATGCGAAAATTGCTGCATAGAGCACTACAGCAGTTTGGTTTTGCAGTAGCTTTTGTGGCAATGATTGTTGTGCTTGTGGCAGCTCGTGCAGTAATGACGGTGTATGAACTTCCGCAGGAGTTATATCATTCAGAATTGTTCAATCCAAAGTATTATGCATCGTCTGCTGCAAGTGGTTCTTTGGGCGAGTTGGTCATTAATACCCTGTTGCTGCTATGGGTGGTTCTGTTTTACCTGTTCCACAGTCCTGTTGCAAAACATGTGAAAAGTGTGTGGTTTCAAACGCCACTCAGAGTAATCCTCATCTTTCTTTTCAGTGCTCTTATTACCTGGGTATTCAAAACACTGGTAATGGACTCCATTATTTCCTTTGAGGTGTATAATGTTCTTAGCTTAAGTCTTTACAGCATTATCGGGCTTTTTATCTTTTCCTTGCTGCTTATTCTTCATTTTCTGTTTACCAGGCATGTGTTAAACTATCTGTTAAGCAGAGCTGTTCCCGCTTTACATGTGGCAATTTGGGCTGCGGTGGCAGCTTCCCTCTTTTCGCTTGCGGCAATAGGCTCACCTTTTAGCGAGTCAATAGTAGCTGCAGCAGTCTGGACTTTCCTGCTGATTGTCTTTCTCTATGGTTATCTTAAACGACAGTCTGCTTTTTCAGCTCAAAGTGTTATTCTGAATATTGCAGTTTATTCTCTGCTCACCACCTTCCTTATTGAAAACCTTTATGAAAGAAGGGAAAGGAATCAACGGGAGTTTTTTGCAGGGAAACTGATTTCAGAGAGAGATTACGTGGCGGAATATTTGTTTGAAGATATTGCCGGCCGTATAGCAGCCGATGCTTTTGTACGGAATTCTTTTCTGAATCCGCTTATATCAAGCAAGGAAGTAAGTGACCGTCTTACTTCGCTCTACCTGAGCGGTTATTTTAATAAGTACGATTTACAGGTATATGCGGTAAGCAATGCCGGGCAAACCATCCGAAGCGGAGATTCTGCTCAGGTAGCAAAACTAATGAACCTGATTAACGATACGTCTGAAGGCAGACTACATTATGTTACTGACTCCACGGAAACATATTACTACATCAGCCTTATTGAGTTTCGGAATGACTCTGCTTCTTTAGGTCATTTAGCAGTTCGCTTTAAGCCCAAAATATATTACGGACAAAATGTGTATCCTGAATTACTGCTTGGCTCAAACCTTGTCAATTCCGGTAACCAGCATAACTATAGCTACGCTGTTTACCAGAATGATAAACTGGTGGCACAGTCCGGAGAGTTTCCATACACCTACCGATGGAACAGTGATTATAGCTTCGGAAACGAAACACACCTGTTTTTAGAGGAACCTGATTGGGAGCACGGTATTATGCGTTTCCCTAACAATAAAAAAGTAATTGTTTCTGTAGCCCGTGAGCCGCTGTTTGAGCCGGTGGCTACTTTCTCGTACTTGTTTGCGCTTTTGTTCATGGTGGCGCTGTTGTTTACTGCACTATGGCACTTATGGCAAGTGGGGGCTGCGGGAGAAACATGGTGGAGTGGCTTTAGCTTTTCTTTCAGAACCCGTATAAATTACTCCATGCTTGCCATGATTGTCTTTTCGTTCATCATCATCGGCATTGTTACCATCAGTTTTTTTCGCAGGCAGTATGATGCTTTTTACAGCGATAAACTTCTTCGCAAAGAGAAGGTGGTACATGCCGGACTGGAGTATTTTATAGGGCAGAATTCTTTTGCCGGAGAATCTGTTGTAACCCCTGCGCTGCAAAATGCACTTAATTATGAGGTGTTACGATTGGCAGAGATAAACGTGGTGGACATTAATCTGTTTGATACCACCGGAGAACTTTTGGTGGCTTCACAGCCTGCTATTTACGATAAGGGAATTATTAGCAACCGAATGAATCCCGATGCCTACCATAACCTTAGCCAAAAGCACGAAGCGCAGGTAAACCGGCAGGAAAAAATAGGCTCTCTGAATTATTTAGCCACTTATGCTCCCCTTAGAAGCTCAGAGGGAAACACAATAGCATATCTGGGCATACCATACTTTGAACGGGCTAAGGATATAAATGAGGAAGTTTCCGGATTTCTTGTAGCATTAATGAATGTGTACGTTTTTCTGCTGGTGTGCGCTGCTGTACTGGCATATTTTATCTCTAACTCTGTTACGCGTCCTCTCACAATCATCAGCGAGAAGCTTCGCATATTAAACCTGAATAAAAAGAACGAACCTATAGAGTGGAAAAGTAAAGACGAGATAGGCGTATTGATAAGTGAGTACAATAAAATGATTGCCGAGTTGGAGAAGAGTGCGCAAAAATTAGCACGCAGCGAACGAGAAAGTGCTTGGCGCGAAATGGCCAAGCAGATTGCGCACGAAATCAAAAATCCGCTCACTCCCATGAAATTAAGTATTCAGTATTTGCAACGCGCCATTGCCGATGGTAAGCCGAATATTGATGAACTTGCCTTGCGTGTTACCAAAACACTCGAAGAGCAGATAGAGAACCTTTCTTCTATTGCTACAGCATTCTCCTCGTTTGCCAAAATGCCACGGCCGGAAAATGAGATCATTAATCTTAATGAATTGCTCTCTTCTATTTGCGACTTGTTCAGTAAAGATGAAAGGGTAACTGTAACATTTACTACTGATGCGGATTCGCCTTTAGTTTTTGCCGATAAAAACCAGTTGGTGAGTGTATTCAATAACCTTGTGAAGAACGCTATTCAGAGTATTCCTGAAAGCCGTACCGGTTTTGTAGATGTGAATGTGAAAGAAGATGATGGTTTAATATTAGTTACCGTGAGCGATAACGGTAGCGGTATTCCTCAGGATAACTACGACAAGGTATTTGTTCCCAACTTTACCACTAAATCATCCGGTACGGGGCTGGGCCTCGCCATCAGCAAAAGAATCGTGGATGGGGCTGGTGGTAAAATTTGGTTTGAAAGTGCCGAAAATGTGGGCACGGCATTCTTCGTACGACTGAACAAAGTGGAGGAGTAAATTCTCTGCTTGTTGAAAGTCGTATCGGTGTTTTATCTCATTAGTGTTACGCTTCCCTTGTAAAGCTCAGGCACGTAGTTATCTAAGAACACCAGTTTAATGGTATACACAAATACGGCAGGGTTTTGTATAACGCCTTTGTAAGTTCCATTCCATTTAAAGTTCATATCGCGGCTTTCGTATACTTTTTCACCCCAGCGGTTAAACACCATTATCTCAAACTGTTTCCACGAATCCTTGTTGCCAAATACCTCAAAGTAATCATTCGCACCATCGCCATTCGGAGTAAACACATTCGGCACATAAATCTCGTAAGTAGGAACAACCGTAATGCGTACCGAATCCCATGCCGTGCAGCCGGAATCGGAAACCGCAGTTACAAAGTAGTTGATGGTTTTTAGGGGCGAAGCTACCGGTGTAACACAGTCGCTGCAATCTAATCCGTTGGAAGGCTGCCATAGCAGCGTGCCGATTGTGCCGGAGGTAGCAATGGTGTTTAGCTGCACTATTTGCCCCAGTTTAATAGTGGTATCGGCAGGAAATGCCTCAATGGCAAACACACTGCCAAGGTCAATAGTAAATGTGGAATCAGCTGCACAGTTGTTCAGGTCGGTAACAGTTACTGAATAAACTCCCGGCCCCAGATTAGTAATAGAAGAAACATTGCCTGCCGCATTGCTCCAGCTAACAGTGTAAGCAGGAGTTCCTCCGCTTGGGTTAACTGAAACCGAGGCATCGTTAAACTGTGCACACCAAAGTGGGTTTACCACAGGGTTTAGTAATAGTACGGGTGGCTCTGTTACGGTTGCCGAAGCATCAGCCGTACAATTGTGCGAATCGGTAACGGTTATATCGTATGTGCCGGGGCCTAAGTTGCACACCTGATTGCTACTACCTCCGTTTGACCAAAGCAGCGTATAAGCAGGAACTCCTCCGCTTGCGCTTACATTTACACAGCCGTTACCGGCAGCATAGCAACTAATATTGGTAGCGGTTGTGTTCGCCACTAACTGTGGTGGTTGGTTAACTAAAATAGAATCTCCGCCCGGTGCAGCACAGTTGGTGGAGTCAACCACCTGCACGGAATAATAGCCGTATGGCAGGTTCGAAACATCCTCTGTAGTATCAGCGTTCGGTGTGTTCCATTGTATAGAGTAAGCATTAGTGCTAGTAATAGTTAAATCAATAGCTCCGTCATTACCGCCAAAGCAGTTTACATCGGTAGTGGTATAGCTCAGCGTAATGTTGGCGGGAGGGGAGGTTATTACTACATTCACTGAAACTGTACATCCGTTTTGGTCAATTACGGTAGGAGTGTAGTTACCGGCCACCAGGTTTACTGCATGGGCTGAGTCCTGCAAGCCGGCATCGTTCCATAAATACTGGTAAGGCCCTGTACCGCCCGAAGCATTAATCAGTGCTTCTCCATCAGGGCTGGTGGGGCAGGTAGCATCTATCTTATAAAGGGTATCTAGTAATAACAGCGTGGGTTGATTAATAGTTACACTAGCAGTAGCAGTACAGCCATCTGAAGCATCGGTTATTGTAACATTGTACGTGTTGGCACAAAGGACCGAAATTAAGGCCGTGCTTGCTCCATTACTCCAATTATAGTTAAATGTGCCCGAACCCAAAATGCCGCGGACCCTGGCTACTCCATCGCATAAACCAAAACAACTTACATCAGTGCTGCTGTCAATAAATGCCTGCACTCCTGTGCCTGAACCTAAAGCGGTTCCATCTGTAGCCGAGCATGTAGAGTTATTATCAACTACCGACACCGCATAACTCCCGGGCGAAAGATTGGTGGCGGTAGCAGTAGTTTGTGCATTAACATCATTCCAAACATAGGAGTAACTGCCGGACGGGTTTGGAATTACGGTAACTGAACCATTACCGCCACAGGTAGCGGGATTCGTGGTGAAACTGAGCGTTGGCGGATAAGTTACCTGAACGGTTATCATGGAATCAACTGTACAGAACAAGCGCGCGCTGTAACCCCTTACCAGGTAGGTTATTGTGGCTGGCGGTGAAGCATGTACTACCGCACCATAAACTGTATCTAAACCGGTAGCA
>CAZLXD010000083.1:0-11779 GCA_964563185.1 uncultured Chitinophaga sp. | reverse complement strand
ATTTATCGCCCGAAACAAGAAAGCTATTAGAAGCAGGAGCAGCAGCGGGGAACGATTGGGTAAAGAAGAACCCCGATAAAATTCCCTTTAAAAGTTTGTTGCCCATTCGCCCCAGCGATTTTATTGCCGGTTACATGCTAAGCATGGCTTTAATGACCGGAGTGGACGGAGCCATTAAAAGCATTGTAGGCGAAACAGTTGCTACCATTGAATACAACCGGGACGCACGCGGCAGCAACGCACTGGCTATGAACAGTAACATTACGGCTGACGGAAGTGTTTATCTGGATTGTAATGCCCACCAGCCCTTGGAAGGGCCTATGAGTTGGTACGAAGCACACCTGCACAGCGAGGAAGGGCTGAATATACTCGGGGCAACATTTCATGGTGCCGTTTCTATTTTTCACGGAACGAATGAAAACCTGGGTTGGGCACATACCACTAACTACTTTGATGCCATAGATATTTACCAGCTACAGCCCGACCCCAAAAAGAAGAACCATTACTTAGTGGATGGAAAGAGTTACAAACTGGAAGCAAGCCGCGCAAAACTTTCGGTTAACCTGGCCAAGAAACCATTGGAGAAGAAATTTATACTTACCATAGGCAAGAAAAAATGGTGGAGCATTTACGGGGCCACCTACAAAAACAAGAAAGGGATGTTTGCTATTCGCCTGGCCTCTAACATGACTTTAAAAAGTGTGGAGCAGTGGTATAAAATGAACAAGGCGAAAAACTACACGGAGTTTCGTCAGGCATTGGACATTAAAGGCATTATTAACCAGTATGTAACTTATGCCGACAGGTTCGATACTATTTACTGTGTAAGCAACGGAGCCATGCCTGTTCGTGCTGACGGGTACGATTGGGAGCATACCGTGCCCGGCAATACCATGAAAACTTTGTGGACAGAATTTCTCCCGCACGATTCACTCCCTCATGTTTTAAATCCGAAATGCGGTTATGTGTTTGAGGTAAACAACACTTCTTACACCATGACATCTAAGCAGGAAAATCCGGTGGGGAAAATTTGCCAGGGCAATATCTGCTTCGCTGTTAACGAAACCAACCGCAGTATGCGTTTTTACGAAATAATGGAAAAGAAGGAGGGAAGAAAACTTACCTGGGAAGATTTTCTGGAAATAAAGTATGATCATCATTACCCGCAGCGTGTAGTGGCGCCCTTCAAAAACTTTGATTTGGAAGAAGCCTTTCATTTAGATGAAACCAAATACCCTGACATTGCCGATGCTATTGCTGTTATGAAAGCATGGGGTATTAACCGCAGCGGGCATATTGCCGATACAAATGCCACGTTGGTGTATAAATGGATTTACGGCACTTACTTTTCTATTAATGATGCTATGGAGAAGAAGTTTATTGACAGCCCCGCTTATAAGATTGAATACTTTGCCGAAGGAGTAAGAAAAGCGAAAGCCGAAATGCTCCGCGATTTTGGCAAACTGCATGTGCCGCTGGGGGAGTATCAGCGCCACCAGCGTGGCGAGGTTGACCTGCCAACCAGTGGTGGGCCTGATATGTGGAACGCGAAATATGGCGACCCTTACCAAACCGGAAAACGCAGAATGACAGCCGGAGAAAGCTACATTCTGCTTTCGAAGTTCAAAAAAGACGGAAGCCTGCCCGAACTGCGAAGTATTATATGCTATGGCAGCAGTAACACCCCCGGTGCAAAGCACTACACCGATCAAATGCAGTTATACGTTAACCAGCAAACCAAGGAGGAAAGCCTGAGTAAAGAATGGGCTTACAAACACGCTGAACGTATTTACAGGCCGGGGGAGTAATTACCAGCGGATAAGTTTCTTTCTGCTAATGGCATTGTCGTTCTCCAACTTCAGCAGGTAAATTCCTTTTGGCAGTTGTTGAACATCCATCCATTCGTTGGCAACCACATTGCTTTTCTCCATCACCACGCGACCGTTTACATCCAGCAGCAGAACATCGCCTTTATCAAAATCTCCGGCCAGTTTAAAACTGCCTGTGGTAGGATTGGGAACCACCTCTATGTTTTCCAGTTCTGATTTCTCAATACTGTTATAGCCGGAGGGATTGATGTTAATGTTATCGAGGCAGAATGCATTTCCGTAAAACGACTTCAATTCAATACGGAACATAAAGTTGGAAACCGCATGGGTGGAGGGGATAGTGAAGCTGTATGTTTTCCATTGCAATGAATCGGCAGGCGACCAGTTAGCATCGGTAATGGCCGAAGAAACCGTTCGCAGGTTGGCTCCCGTTCTCTTCCCTTTGCTCAGCCATGTTTTTCCGCAGTCGTTCGATATAAAAACTTCCAAAGCATCATCGGTGTTGTTCAGTACCTTTTGGCTATAGGCATAACGGAAGCTAAATGGTGCCAGGCCGGCATTACTCAGGTCTATATTAGGCGAAGTTAGAACTGTTCTGCCGCTGTAGGCAAACGTAGTATCGTTCATCCTCACAACAGCTGCCTTATCGCTGTTGTATCCCTGATTAGATAAAGACAGAGCGCAAAGAAGATTAGGATTATCCGACTCATTCAGCAAAGCAGTTTCCGCCATATTGTTTACACTTTCAAAATCCTGAACAAAGTATTGATAAGGAGTAGTGCTGTTAACCCGAATTAAAACAGAATCGCTGCTAACGGTAGTTCCGCCTTTAGTGGCGGTTAGTGTAACGTGGTAATCCCCTTCTATCTGATACATATGCCACGGATGCTGAGCAGTTGAAGTTTCCCCATCACCAAAATTCCACCACCAGCTGTCGGGTGTGGTAATGCTCTTATCGGTAAACTGAAGTGTATCGAAAATGCAGGTGATGGTTCTTTCAACAGTAAATGATGCTTTGCAAAGGATGTTCAGGTCAACTCCGGTAGCAGCCAGATTATTTGCCGACATCAAATTGTTTCTGCCCGCTACACTCGAGTTTAAAGCGGCTCTCATTCGTTGGCGTTGACCCTGCGTAAACGAAAAATTGCAGTAGCTGTAATCCATGGCATTCTGCACCATATCCACCGTGTTGCCACATGAGGCTGCATTCAGGTTACAGTTGCTCCAACCGGTGGTTTCAGGAGTATCCTGCACATCATCGCCAATGCCGCAGTTACCGGCTTGCCCTACCGGCTGATAAAAATATCCCGGCACATTGTTGCCACCCCAAATATGAAAGAGGTTAAGGTAATGCCCGGCTTCGTGCGCCATTACTACAGAAGTCAGTTCAGTAGAAGTGCCGATGTTTCCTAAGTAATTGTGAGCAATAACAATTCCATCCCATTCGGGCTTTGCCGCAGCCTGGTCGGGCATTAAACAATGTCCTGCCAGATTAGGAATTTGCTTAACCACATATACGTTCAAATACTTTGCAGGGTCCCAGTGAATTAAATCCTTCACGCTGTGGTTACCGTATTTACTAAGGCCCGATGCAATACGGTTAATACCGCTGGTGCAGTTCCCTTGCGGGTCAAGGTGGGCAAGTTTAAATTCTATCTGGCAATCGGCCACAATAGGTTTAAATGCGGCTACAATGTTTGCAGAATCCGGATGTTGGTTGCTAAAGTTTCTATTCAGCACGGAAAGCCCGCTCATCACCTGCTCGTCAGTCACGTTCTCGGTTCCGTAGGTATGTATAATGTGAAAAACCACCGGTATAGTATAAAGCGAGTCGTTGCTGCGGCTATCGGAATTTTGCGCTATATAATTTCTGGTAAACTCTTTCAGATAAGCGCGGTTAGCTTCCATGGCATCCCTCAGTTCAGGGTGAGAAACATACATTTCATAGGAGTAATCGTCAGTGCCGCAATATTTCAGTGGTTCCTGAGCCGGGAGATTATAATGGAGATATACAACTGCTAAGAGTGCACAAAGTTGTTTCACGAATAATTTTTGAAGTGAAAATAAGAGCATTCACAAAAAAGAGCCCCGGAGCCCCTTTCCCAACCGACCGTTTGGTAAATTGAAAAGTCTTTGTAGCTTCGTTGCCCGAATAAGCCCTCTTCCTTTTTCCTTCCCCGTTTTGGAGAAGGTGCCCGAAGGGCGGAGGAGGTTTCGGACACAATATGCCTAAACAAAAAGCTGACGAACAAACCATCATTATTGAAGCGCTGAAACTTTTCCGTAAGAAAAGCTACTTCAACACTTCGATGAGTGATATTGCCGAGGCCTGCGGATTACAGAAAGGCTCGCTCTACCATTATTTCCCCAGCAAAGAGGATTTAATGAAGCGCGTGATTAAAATGGTGCACGAGTTTTTTAAGACCAACGTATTCAGCCATGCTTACGATAAAAGCATTCCTCCACAGAAACGCTTAGAGAATCTGTTCCTCGCAGCCGAAAAGGTTTTCCTGGATGAAGAAAAAGGAAACCTGTTAGGCAACATGGGCGTGGAAACCTCTTTAATGGCTCCCGAGTTCAATACATTAGTTCAGCGTTTCTTCTTAGATTTTTTCCATGCCGTTAAAACTATTTACATGGATAAATACGGAGAGAAGATTGCCAATGAATTAGCAGAAAGAAGTGTGGCGGAAATTGAAGGTAGTTTAATGTTTAGCCGTGTGTTTAACGACCACAGCTACTTAAAAAACACCATGAAACGAATTTTAAAACGAATTGAAGAAAGACCGGCAGAGGCACCGAAAAGCAACGGAAGAACTAAAGTGCAAAAGGTAAAATAAAGCACTTTACCAAACGTTTGGTCAATTTGCAATAAACAATAGTTTCGTTGCCCTGTTTATTAAAAACAAAACTAAAACCTCAATACTAAATACAATAACAATGAGCGAGACAGCAACAGAAAAAAAGGCGGTGAACGTAACACCCGCCAAAGCCAGAAAAATTAAAACCGTTGCCGTGTTGGGTAGCGGTGTAATGGGTAGCCGTATTGCCCTGCACTATGCCAACATTGGTTTAAAGGTGTATTTGCTTGACATCGTAACGCCTAACCTGAGCGAAGCCGATGCTAAGAAACCTGCTAAGAGGAACCAATTGGTAAACGATGCTTTGTCCTTTGCTTTAAAGAGCAACCCAAATCCGGTTTACGATAAAGCATTTGCCAGCCGCATAACCACCGGAAACTTTGACGACAACCTAAACCTCATCAGAAATGCCGACTGGATTATTGAGGTAGTGGTTGAACGTCTTGATATCAAGAAAATAGTTTTTGAAAAAGTAGAACAGTTCCGTAAGCCTGGCACATTGATTACTTCTAATACCTCTGGTATTCCAATCCATTTAATGGCAGAAGGGAGAAGCGATGATTTCCGCGCACACTTCTGCGGCACGCACTATTTCAACCCTCCTCGCTATCTGCGTCTGTTAGAAATTATTCCAACGGCTGAAACTCACCCTGAAGTAATTGACTTTTTGATGAGCTATGGCGATTTGTATCTAGGAAAACAAACCGTGTTGTGTAAAGACACACCTGCGTTTATCGCCAACCGCGTAGGTGTATTCAGCATTGCAGCAGTTGTTAAGCTGATGCAGGAAATGGATTTAACCATTGATGAAGTGGATGCACTCACAGGAACTTTAATCGGCAAGCCGAAGTCAGCTACGTTCCGCACAACGGATGTAGTTGGTTTAGATACCATGATTAAGGTGATGAAAGGTGCTTACGATAACCTGCCGAACGATGAATACCGCGATGTACTGCAAGTGCCATCTTGGATTCTGCAAATGGAAACCAATAAATGGATTGGCGATAAAACCGGTCAGGGTTTCTTTAAGAAAACGAAAGATGCAAGCAGCAAAAAATCATTCGCTACGTTGGATTGGAAAACACTGGAATACAAACCTTCAGCAAAAACAAAATCTGCTACAACAGAATTAAAGAGCATTGAAGATTTGAAAAAACGTCTGGCTGCTATTGCCAAGCAAACCGATAAGCACGGTGAGTTTCTGCGCAAGCTGACTTACTACGTTTCTGCATACGTAAGCAACCGCATACCCGAAATTAGCGATGAGCTTTACAGAATTGACGATGCTATGCGTGCCGGTTTCGGTTGGGAAATTGGTCCGTTTGAGCAGTGGGATGCCATAGGCGTAGAGAAGTTGGTAGCCGGAATGAAAGAAGCAGGATTTAAAGTGAACGGTTGGGTAGATGAGATGTTGGCTGCCGGTTTCAAAACTTTCTACAAAGTAGAGAACGGAGTTCAAAAGTATTACGACATTCCTTCAAAAGCATACAAAGCCATACCGGGCCGCGAGGCGTTTATCATTTTAGATAATTACAAAGACCAAAAGCCCGTTTGGAAGAATGCGTTCTCGCGCATTGATGACATTGGCGATGGTGTATTGAACGTATCCTGGAGCACAAAAATGAACTCGTTGGGTGGCGAAGTAATTGAAGCCATCAACAAAGGAATTGACATTGCCGAACAACAAGGCTGGAAAGGTGTTGTGCTAGGGCATGATTACCCGAACTTTAGTGCAGGCGCCAACCTGGCTATGATTTTCATGTTCGCCTTAGAGCAGGAATACGATGAATTGGATTTTGCTATTCGTGCGTTCCAGGGCGCTACCATGCGCTGTCGTTATTCTTCCATTCCTGTGGTAGCTGCTCCGCATGGTATGACTCTTGGAGGAGGATGTGAATTCTCTATGCATGCTGATGCTGCTGTAGCAAGTGCCGAAACTTATATTGGATTGGTAGAAGTTGGTGTGGGTCTTATCCCGGGCGGTGGCGGAACCAAAGAAATGGCGTTGCGCGCCAGCGATGCTTACTACAATGGCGATGCACAAATTCCTCAGTTAGCCGAGCGCTTTACAGCTATTGCAACAGCTAAAGTAGCTACCTCAGCTTACGAAGGTTTCACGGTAGGGGTGTTGGATAAGAAGAAAGATTCTGTAGTAGTGAATCAATCTCGTTTGTTGGCCGAAGCGAAAGACAAAGTGCTGGAGCTTTACAACAATGGTTACGTGCAAAAACCACAGCGCGATGATATTACTGTGTTGGGCAGAGCAGGATTAAGTGCCTTATATGCCGGTGCCGCAACATTTAAGGTAGGAGCTTACGCCAGCGAACACGATTTCAAAATTGCACAGAAGATTGCCTGGGTTCTTTGCGGTGGCGACTTAACTTCTGAATCAAAAGTTACCGAGCAATATTTGTTGGATTTGGAAAGAGAAGCGTTCTTGTCACTTTGTGGTGAGAAGAAAACTTTGGAAAGAATTCAGTCAATATTGACGAGTGGTAAACCGCTTAGAAACTAGTTATGTGCGCTTGTAATCAAAAAACTATAAAAGTTCAATAAACTATGAATGCTTCTGAGGTAAAACCTGGTAAGTGGTTGTGGGATGAAGATTATGAGCCTGTTGTCTTGTACGATGATGGAGCATATTCTGCAATTTGGGGGAAATATGAGAACAGAAAGTGCTTAGGGGTTAGATACAATGGGACAGATGGTGAAGATGTGGGCTATCCTAACCAAGGGGGGCACCCAACTTGGTATGTAGAGCCCATGTTTTTAACTCTTCCTTTGCTAACAGAATTGCTTTTGTTGTCCATTAAAGCAAATAATACTTTATACCAAGATAGAGTCAAGTATGCTATACAAGAGTTTACAGATCAACAAAGCTCCAGTAATGTATAGAAAGCGAATTTTAGTCCTTCTTTTCGCTGTAGGCATTGCTATCCATCCTTCTTGGGCGCAGAATGTTAAAACGTATTCAGGGCCTTATCAATATGGTACAGACATGTATGACTTCCCAGGTACAGCGACCTATCAGTATTACGAGAATGAAAACTATGAAAGAATATATCACGGTAGTTTTGTTTTTATAAATGATAGGTGTAATGTTGTTGGAACGTATAAGAATAATTTGAAAGAGGGGGTATGGACTTATTCGGAGCTTTTTAATTACTCTAAAAGATACACATCCATAACAACTGGTAAGTTTACCGCTGGTTTGATGGATGGCTCTTGGACATACTCTAAGGTTGATTACGCTACAAAAGCAACGATAAAGCGCTCATCTGTAACATTTATATCTGGAGCCCCAGTGGGCGCTTACACATACTATGACAAAGGTGAAGCAGGTAATGCTTATACTGACGTCAAAGTTGTTGGACAATACGATTCCACATCAGTATTTGTTGGTGAGTGGGTAGTAACATATAAAGAAGATGGACAGCCATTCGAACAAAGAAGTACATATTCCAATGGCGTCAGACTACAATACATTCATCGCAATCTTGCCACAGGTGCTATCATAGAGCGACAGACAGTCAATCCTAACGAAGATCCCAATACCTATTATGACAAAGGACTCCGATTAAACGACTATTGTAAATCTTTTTGGCAATGCATAGGGAAGAGGCTTTGTCCAGATAACCCTGTTTTTTATATCGCTCAGTATGGAGCTAATTTTCTAATTGCAAACTCAAACAAACAATAATCAAATAATACAAACATGGAAGCATACATTATCGCAGGCAGTCGCACTGCAATCGGCAAAGCAAAACGCGGAGGTTTCCGCTTTATGACACCCGTTGACATGGCTTATTACGCCATTCAGGATTTATTAAAAAAGGTTCCTCAACTCGACCCATCGCGTGTAGATGATTTGATTGTGGGCAATGCAGTTCCCGAAGCAGAGCAAGGATTGCAAATGGCTCGTTGGGTAGCTGTGCGCTCGCTGCCTGTTGAAGTTCCGGGAATGACCGTGAACCGTTACTGCGGCTCAGGAGTGGAAGTAATTGGTTTGGCTACTGCAAAAATTAAAGCAGGCATGGCCGATGTAATTATTGCAGGTGGAACTGAAAGCATGTCGCTTGTTCCAACGGTAGGATACAAAACTGTTCCCAATTACGAAATCGCTAAAGACCATCCGGAGTATTACATCGGTATGGGACTAACCGCGGAGAACGTTGCCACTAAATACGGCATCACCCGCGAAGAGGCCGATGAGTTTTCGTTGAACAGCCACAAGAAAGCTATGGCGGCTATTGAAGCCGGCAAGTTTGCGGCTGACATTGTGCCTGTTGAGGTAGAAGAAGTTTACTTTGAAGACGGCAAAAAGAAATCACGCAAGTTCACTGTTAGTCAAGATGAAGGCCCACGTGCCGATACTTCTATTGAAGGTTTGGCAAAACTGAAACCTGCTTTCAAAAATGGCGGACAGGTAACTGCCGGTAATTCATCACAAACTTCTGATGCAGCTGCATTTGTTTTAGTAGTGAGCGAAAGAGTAGTGAAAGAATTGAACCTTCAACCCATTGCCCGCATGATAACAACAGCAAGCGTGGGTGTTGACCCAACTATTATGGGTATTGGTCCGGTAAATGCAATTCCAAAAGCATTGAAGCAAGCCGGTTTAAAACTGAACGATATTGATTTGATTGAGTTGAACGAGGCGTTCGCTGCGCAATCACTCGCGGTTATCAAAGAAGCCAAACTGAATACTGATATCATTAACGTAAATGGTGGTGCTGTAGCGTTGGGTCACCCACTGGGAGCTTCAGGAACTTACTTGTTCCAAAAGCTGATTGGTGAAATGCAACGCAGAAACAACAAATACGGAATGGTTTCGGCTTGCATTGGTGGCGGTCAGGGTATTGCCGGAATTTTTGAAAGACTGTAATTTTAAAAACCTATTCAATAGAAATAATCATGAGCACAACCATTGAAACCAAATCAGTATTAAAAGGCGGAGAATTTCTTGTAAAGGAAACTCCTTTTCAAAGTGTATTTATCAAAGATGAATTAACAGAAGAGCAACAAATGTTCCGTCAAACAGCGGCTGACTTTGTAAGCAACCGCGTTGGCTCGCTCGATAAAAAAGTAGAAAAGCAAGAAGCAGGCGTAGTGCAACAACTTATGCTTGAAACAGGTGAGTTAGGCTTACTTGGCGCCAGTGTTCCTGAAGAATACGGTGGCGTTGGTGTTGATGTTAGTACTGATACTGTAATTAACGAAGAAATGGGGATGGCTCATTCTTTCGCTGCGGCTTTCGCAGCGCACACAGGTATTGGCACCTTACCAATTCTGTATTTTGGAACAGAAGAGCAGAAGAAAAAATATTTGCCGGGACTTTCAAGCGGAGAACTAAAAGCTGCTTACTGCTTAACCGAACCCGGAAGCGGTAGCGATGCCTTGGGTGCAAAATCGAAGGCGGTGTTAAGCGAAGATGGTAAACACTATATTATGAACGGTCAAAAAATGTGGATTACCAACGCAGGCTTTGCCGACATCTTCACGGTGTTTGCAAAAATTGATGGAGAGAAGTTTACCGCATTTATTGTTGATGCAAAAAGCGAAGGAATTTCTTTGGGCAGCGAAGAAGATAAGCTTGGAATAAAAGGGTCTTCTACCCGTCAGGTTTTCTTCAACAATGTAAAAGTGCCTGTAGAAAATTTGTTGGGCGAAATTGGCAAAGGACACAAAATTGCATTCAACGTACTCAACATTGGCCGCTACAAATTAGGTGTATTGAATTTAGGTGGAAGCAAGAAAACAACTTCCGTTTCGGTAAAATATGCGAATGAGCGTATTCAGTTCAATGTTCCTATTTCATCTTTCGGTGCCATTAAACACAAGTTGGCTGAAATGGCAATTAAAAGTTATGTGTGTGAGTCGGCAACATACCGCATTGGCGGATTGTTAGATGATATGATTGCAGCTCTTTCTGCAAAAGGAACCGACAAGGTGCAGGCAAAATTGATTGCTGCGGAAGAATATTCTATTGAGTGCGCCATCCTTAAAGTGTTTGGTTCAGAAGTTTTAGCCTATGTGGTTGATGAAGCCGTTCAGGTTTTTGGCGGCACAGGTTTCAGCGAAGAATATCCTGTAGCACGCGCTTACCGCGATGCTCGCATCAGCCGGATTTTTGAAGGAACTAATGAAATCAATCGTTTGCTTTCGGTAGGTATGTTAGTAAAGAAAGCCATGAAAGGAGAAATTGATTTAATGACTCCCGCTATGGCTGTTCAGAAAGAGCTGATGAGCGTTCCTGATTTTAGCAGCGATGATGCCGATGATTTTTTTGCTGTAGAAAAGAAAGCATTAAAGAATGCGCGCAAAGCAATTTTGATGACAGCCGGTGCTGCGGTTCAAAAGTTCATGCAAAACTTAGACAAAGAACAAGAGGTGATGATGAACATCTCAGATATGTTGATTGAACTTTTCGTTTGTGAATCAGCATTGCTGCGAACCGAAAAATTAATCAGCATTAAAGGTGAAGTTGCCTGTGCATTGCAAATTGATATGACCAAAACATACATCAGCGATGCCATGGAAAGAATCAATCTTTCGGGCAAGCACGCTATCACTTCATTTAACGATGGCGATACACTTCGCATTATGTTGATGGGGTTAAAGCGCTTTACCAAATACGAGCCATACAACACTGTGGCCGCCAGGAGAAGAATAGCTGACAAACTAATTGCAGAAAACGGGTATTGTTTCTAAACCATTGAACAGATTTTACACGGGGATTTCTGAAGAATTTGGCAGGCGATTGGGTAAAAATGAACAACAGCACTATTTTAATGGAAGCCGCTTACACATCGGGAAGCATGGCTGCTAACTACATTATGCAGCAGGAAGGATTACGGGAAAATCAGTTGCGAGTGTTCCGCTGAAAGGGGTTTTGGCTTAACCCGCTAATGCTGTTTTAATCCATATGTTAATATAAAGGTCTTGGCTCTTTGCTTGTGGCAACCTAAAGACTTGCTGTCTTCTATTGTATACTCAACAACTGCGTAACCTGCCCTCTTGCATTTAAGCAGACTTTTTAACCCGAGATATGCAATAAGAAGACACTTGCATTCCGCGACACTGAAAATT
>CAZLXD010000082.1:11423-11983 GCA_964563185.1 uncultured Chitinophaga sp. | reverse complement strand
CTCACATCGCGAAAAACTGGATGCTGCTTTTAAGCAACTGGAAACATATGTGGCACATCCCACCAAGGTTTGGGGATTGATGGGTAATCTGGCTTCTGCCATTTTTCAGTTTGGCTTTCATTTTCCCGCAGCCTTGCGAACCGGTATGACGGCTTTACAAACACATACTACTGCCCGTCATTTTGAAGATATGTTGCTGCAAACAGCTATAGACCGGAGTTTTACAGTTCCTTTAACCGATGAACAGTTTCATGTGTGCCTTGCTTCGCTGGATGCTGAACTGCTTCAGCAGTTTATTGGTGAGCTTACAGAACTTTTTATGGCTATTACCGATACCTCACTTCTTGATAAAACCATCCATATACTGAAAGATGTGCTGCATCGCATGCTGGAACGCAAGGATCTTTATGGTCCCGAGGACCACGATGCCATACAACTGGGGATTGATATTTTGCAAAAAGGCTATGAATTGCTTAATAAGTACGATGAAGAAACTAAAACGGCTATAGTAGAGTTCGTTACTTACAATGAGGTAGGTTTTATAGAAAGCCTGAAGCCCA
>CAZLXD010000082.1:1408-11413 GCA_964563185.1 uncultured Chitinophaga sp. | reverse complement strand
ACGAAAGTAAAAGAGGGGATAAAGCAAAAAGAGAGGGGTTTTGGCCCCTCTCTTTTGTTTTCTTTTGCTGTGTGCTGGTTGTTTACTTAGTTACAACAAGCTTTTTGGAGTATACTTTATTTCCGGCATTAATAACCGCAGTATAAGTTCCATCGGCAACATTTTGACCATCAAAGTTGATGATGTTAGAGCCTATGCTAAGGTTGTATTGCCTTTCTGAGATAACCTGGCCTATGATATCATACATTCTTACTTGTATGGTCTGCTCGGTAGATGTTGTAATGATCAACTTCGAGGCCTCTCTGGTTGGATTTGGAATGAAATCGCTGATAACGAAGGTTTCAGAACCGGTAAGGCTTGCTGAAACTATATAAGTTTCTTCGCTCTTTCCGTCATTGTCAACCTGACGAAGTTTGTAGTAATAAAACACATTAGGTGCTACATTGTGATCGTCAAAAGTATAAGTCTGAAGAACAGATGAATTGTCATTTCCGTCTACCCATCCAACATTAAAAAAGTTCACTCCATCTGTACTTCTTAGCACTTCGAATCCATCGTTGTTAACTTCTATGGCAGTTGCCCATGAAACCTTTATGAACTGATTGTTAACAGGTTCTGCTTTCAGGTAAATCAGTTCTACAGGAAGACCGTTGCCCGAGTTAGATTTATGCATAGAGAATTGAGAGAAATCGGTGTAAACACCACCCGGCACACCCAATCCTGAATAGCATCCGGCATTCTTGGTATATGTCAATAAATCATTCGGATCGTCAACATTGTTTATTTGTGCGCCCCAATCAACGGTTAGGTCTGAAGGGTCAAAACCGTAATCCCCTGCCCCGTTGTGATACTTCAACACTCTCCATGTATCATCAGGGCTGCCTTCTGTTATAAAGGAGTTGGGAAATACTTCAATATCATACTTCCATAAACCTGCGTTGTTATTGGTAGCATCAAAACTCCAGTAACCATGTTCCAATATACCCGATTCTTCAAATAGTATCCATTGGGGCGCACCTGCATTACAAGGATTGCTTGCAAAGTATCGGTTGTATCCTGGGTTATCGGGAACCGAATAATTGGGATTGTTGCACCCGATGCATGATTGTAAAATGGTACCCACATAACCCCTTGGAGAGGTAGTTCCATCGCAAAACTTGGTTTTAACGCTTCCTCCACTTCCGGGCAGGCTGGTAAAGTTTAAAAGGGAAGCGTTATAGCCATTGTCAACAGTTCCGGTGGGAAACACATAGGCAGTCTGGTTGGTTATTTTACGTTGTAAACCTCCCGCTGAACTTCCTATGCTACCTTTAGTAGCTATAAAAGCTGTGTTAGGATTGCCATACATAACTAAGGCAGGGTAGCCTACTATAGCATCCGTATTTCCGTTAGTAATATCCAGTACATATTCCCCCGTGTTATCATAAGTTTTCAATATACCGTTCGTTCCGGAATTATCTGTGTATACATAGGAAGGCAGATAGGTAGTATTAACATTTGTGGCACCGAACAACAATGACCCTTCAACAAGGATATTGCTTTGCATTTCAACTGTATCGGCTGAACTTGTTTGGTCAATAAGAAGGTTAAAGAAACTAGCCGATCCGAGAGTGTTAAGTGAACCTCGGATTTGCTGCTTTCCGCTTCCCACAAATTTAACAACGGCATCGTTTGACTGGGGAGAAGTGAAAAGACTTCCTGCCTTGTTTTCAAAATTCCCTTTTACTTCTAAAATACCGTCATTGTCTATTTGACCACTGCCTGATCCATTATCATTTGTAAGGGTTCCTTGAACGTGAATTAATGCACCGTTCTGAACGGTTACACTGGCGCCTTTGTTATAAAACTCGTATTGACCATGTGCAAGGAACGGCATTGCTAAAAAGCAGAGAAGTACATTTTTGTTCATAGTGCGCTTTTATTCAGGACTATTAAAATAACAACAAGTATGCCGTGTGTCAATACCCAATTAAAAAAAGTGCTGTTAAAATGGAACTTTTTGAAATTAGTGACGTAAAGAGGATTTTAGCCCTGTACTGTAGGATAAAAAAAATAATGGATGTAGTTTTTTAACTACATCCATTGTCGTTATAAATAGATTATTCGGAGATTAAACGTTTTCCATCAGCGCTTTAAATTCATCCAGCGTTACTTCCTTATCGTTTAAAATGGCTTTGCTCTTTACATAGTTCAGTACCTTGTCCTCTAAAATCTGGTCGCGGGTTTGCGAAATCACTTTCTTATCGGCTAGTTGTTTTTGCATAAACTGCTCTATCCACTCTTCGCCTATGTTCTTTAAGCCATAGCCATATAACTGGTGAATAATATTGGTACGCACACGCTCACGAATTTCTTCCTCGGTCACATCCAGGTTCTCCTGTTCCTTAATTTTCTTTTGTATCAAACTCCAGCGAAGGCTCTTGGCAAACTGCGGGTAATCGCGTTCAATTTCTTCCTGATTAATAGGTTTTTCATTGCTCAGGTCAATCCAACGCTTCAGAAATTCATCGGGCAGAGGGAAATCTACATTCTCCATCAATCCTTTGTATAGGTCGTTTACTACGTAGCTGTCGGTTTGGCCATCAAAATAGGCTTCTAAATCCTGCTTAATGTTGGCGCGCATTTCGGCTTCGGTTTTAGGGCCGTTGTCGCCATACACCTTTTGAAAAAACTCCTCATTTACTACAGCGGGCAGGGAGCGGGTAATGTTGTTCAATGTTAGGCGAAAACTGTTGCCTATCTCAACTAACTTGCTTAGGTCGTTCATGTTCAGAACATTCTTAGCCATACTTTCGCGGTCGCGGTCCATCAAGTCAAAAGCATCAGCTACAAAACTTTCCTGCTTTTTAAGGGCTAATACCTGTGGCTTATAAGCATCCTTCAATAAATCCACCATAATTGAAGATACTGTGCTGATACCACCGGGCTTTAGGTTTCCTTCTGCATCCAACTCCTCAATAGTAAAGGTCAGAATATCATTATCGCCTACGGTTTCAGGATATTCATAAGTAGCAAAGCGCTTACGAATGCGGTCTACTTCCTCATCAATCATCTTGTCATCTGCCTTAATTCTGTATTTGGTAAAAGCAGGGCTCTTATCTAAGTATGAAAGGCTTACTTCGGGCGCATGGCCAATTTCATAATCAAAGTCAATATCCTTCAGGCTGTAGATGTCTACATCCAACTTCTGCCCTTCAGCAGGAATGGGAGAGGCTACAATCTCTACCTTGTTATCGTTTAGGTATTTGTAAACTTCATCGTTTAAAATCTTGTTCAGTTCCTCGGCTAAAACTCCGTTGCCATACATCTTCTTTACTAAATCGGTAGGAACCATGCCGGGGCGGAAGCCTTTAATCTGAACTACTTTGCTCAGGCTTTTCAGTTGTTTTTTTACCTGCGGCTCGTAGTCTTCTTTCTTTAAATTGACCTTCACTTTAGAATGGAGATTGTCAATTTTTTCCTGGGTAATTGTCATAGTTGATTGTGTTGAGGTGTTGAGGTGCGAAAGTGTTAATGTGGGTGCACTTGCAACCTTAACACATCAATACTTTCGCACTTTAACACAGTGTGAATGTGCGGGCGGAGGGACTTGAACCCCCATGCCGTGAGGCGCTAGATCCTAAGTCTAGTGCGTCTGCCAATTTCGCCACGCCCGCAGTCAATGAACAAGTCCTTTTAAAAAGGGAGCGCAAAAGTAAAAAATGTAGTGAGAAAAGAAAGTTTTCTAAACAGCTACTTCAGCCGCAATGTGCGGATAGGGGTTATAGTCGGTTAGTTGGAAGTCTTCGAACCTGAAATCGAACACGCTTTTAACCTCCCGATTGATTTGCATTTTGGGTAACTGGCGCGGCTCGCGGCTAAGTTGTAGTTTGGCCTGCTCCACGTGGTTGCTGTATAGATGCACATCGCCAAAAGTGTGAACAAAATCGCCTAAGCCCAGGCCGGTAACCTGCGCAATCATCATGGTAAGCAGAGCGTACGATGCCATGTTGAACGGCACCCCCAAAAAAACATCGGCACTTCGCTGATACAACTGGCAACTCAGCTTTCCATCTAACACATAAAACTGAAAGAGAGAGTGGCAGGGGGGCAATGCCATATCCTCAATAAAAGGAACGTTCCATGCACTAACTATAAGCCTGCGCGAAGTAGGGGTCTTTTTTATCTGTTCGATCAGCTTACTGATTTGGTCAACGTTCCTGCCATCAGGTGCCGGCCAACTGCGCCATTGATAGCCGTAAACAGGGCCCAGTTCGCCCCATTGCTTAGCGAAGGAGTCATCGGTAGAAATGCGCTGGCTAAACTGCTTAATGTCTTCTCCGGAAAACTCAGTGCTCTTTTTATATTTTTCGTACGGCCAGTCGTCCCAAATGCGCACTCCGTTTTGGCAGAGGTATTGAATGTTGGTATCGCCTTTTAAAAACCAAAGCAATTCGTGAATGATGGATTTAGTATGTACCTTTTTAGTGGTTACCAACGGAAAACCTTCGGCCAGGTTAAAGCGCATTTGATAACCAAAGCAACTATAGGTGCCGGTACCGGTGCGGTCGTCTTTCCAAATGCCGTTGTCTAAAATGTGTTGAAGAAGTTGCTGGTATTGTTTCATACAAAATCAAAAGTAAGCGGAATTTTTGCGCTGTTTGTTCTGAAATTCCACAGTTGTTCAAAAAGAGCTCACTAACCGAAAAATGTTATCCTCGCAGTGTAAAATAACATTATGAGAAGTTGCCTTTTGTTGCTTGTTACCATTGCTATACTCGCATTTGCTTCTTGTAGCGATTTGGATAAAGAGGGCCGCCTTCCGGTAGAAAAACTAACTTCTTCGTCCGGCAGCCTTAAATTTTTTGCCATGTTGCACAGCGACAGTGCTTCGGTGCTGGAGTTTGTGCCCGATACCTTACTGTACAAGGGGGAGCCATATACCGGTGCGGTGGTGCAGTATGAGTATGATACATTGGCGACCATTAGCGGCTTTTTGAAAAACGGACTAATGGATAGTGTTTGGACATTTCGTTATAAATCGGGTGGAGTGCGTATGGAGGGTGTAATGAAGAACGGGCTGGAAACAGGCCTGTGGAAGTCGTACTATGGGTATGACAAACCGAAGATTGAGAAATTGTATGATGATTACGGCTTTATGCTGATGCGTAGAGAATATTTCGACAACGGCAGAATGAATAACTATCAGAATATAAAGTGTGCGCAGTACGGCAACCAAGAGCGCAGAATTTCCTTTACGCCTAAAGGTGCAGTGTTATCTATTGTGGCTGAAGATGCCGTAAAGGCATTGAGTGCTGAAGAACTGACAGAAAGAGTTAAGCAAAACAGCTTTATGGTTCAGTAAACGGAAAGCCACTGAGGGCACGGCTACGGGGAATAAATAGTATGCCGGCACCTCAGCAGCTTAACCAACCTTTATGAACTCTTTTTGCGAAGCTTGCGGACAGCAAATGCTACCACGAAGGTTACAATGAGAAGGAATGGCCATAATCTTACTAAGCCAACCACCAGGTCAACCAGGCCTCTCCACCCGCGTATGAATGCTTCCTTTAAATCGCTGAAGAAACCTGTTTCGGGTTCGGGCGTGTAATCGAGGTTTTGATAGGTATTCAGGTTTATGGTGCTGTAGTTTACCTGATCATTCATCAGTTTTAGTTTTCCTTCAGCTACTTCAATTTCTTCGCGGATGATGCGCAGCTTGTCTTCAATATCCAATATATCCTGCACCTTTTTTGCTTCGCGCAGAAGAGCCAGGTAGCGCTGCTCTACTTCTTTTTTGGTTTTAAGCCGGGCTTCGGTATCTACAAACTGGTCGGTTACATCTTCGGCAGTAATGTTTTTATAGTTGATGTAAATAGCTTCCTTCATTACATCTTCCAACAGATTATCAAACTGCTGCGAAGGCACGCGAATGCTCATGCTGTTATCAATACGGTAGGAAGCTGTGCTGCGATTGTCGCTACCAAAGTAAGCGTTGTATTTGCTAAGCAGCACTGCAATTCTCCGGTGGCTCTCTTCGGTGTTCTTTACCTGAATTTCAACCGAAGCGGTTTTAATGATTTTGGTGGGAATTTTTACAGCGGCATCGCGGTATGCCTGGGTAGGTGGAGGTGGAGCGGGTGATTCAGGAGTAGTGGTTTCTTCTTTTTGTTCAGTGGCCGACCTATCGTAAGCATCGTAGCTTGCAGTATTGGTTTCGGGAGCTGAGGCTTCTTTACTGCCACATGAAAAAAGCAGAAGGGGAGTAAGCAGAATAATAACAAGGCGTTTCATAACAATTGGTTTCTTGGAAGATGAGAGCACTCTCTTTTTCCATAAGCCATTTGTAATAAAAACAAAAGCCCCCTTGCGGAGGCTTAAGTTGTTGTAATGAAGAAGAAAAGTTGAGTTATATTTTTTTGAGGGAACTGTTGCCCTTTAATGTTTTGCTGATAGCCGGGTTGCCGGTGTAAAACACTTTGGCGTTTCCGCTCAGGTTTACATTTAGTGAATTTTGAGGGGCCACCTTTGCAACAGCGGCACCTTTGGTGCTTACAGCCACACTGGCAGCTGAAAGATTAAGTGCATTTACATGGCCACTGCCGCTACCCGATATTTGCAACGATTGGGCCTGCCCGTTTAGTGTAAGGTTACCAGTGCCGTTCATAAATACATTGAGCAAGGAGTAAGTGCCCTGCATTTCAACACTGCCGTTTTTGCCCAAGGTAACTATAGTTACCGGTGGTGCATATACAAATACGGTGGCTTCGGTGCTGCTGATATCTGCCGGGGCATTAACTGTTAATGTTCCCGATGTAACATCGGTTGTTATGGAGGAAAGTGTGGCTTCGTCATCGGCCTGTACTACTACATTGTAAGACGAATCGGGTACTACTACTATGGGCACGCCCGAATTGTTTACTAATTGTAAAAAACTGCCCACTTCGGTTTCTTGTACCACCATACCGGTGACGGCAGCCTCTACTATCCGGTGCTTGCCGCCTGAAGGGATAACATTGGGTTCTTTATTACATCCGCTTAGTAAGATACCGGCCGCTAAAGTTGAAAGGAGTAGGGTAAGTGGTTTATTCATTACAAGGAGCTTATGTTGCTTTAAAGGTGTTGCCTGCTGTGCGTGCAGGGCTTTTAGTTATACTGAATTACCACGAAAGTGTTTCGTTTTACTGCAACAGAATAGTACGCCATACTTACCAAAGGCAACATTGCAATTCATAGGCAACACATTCGCAGCATGGGTTTACATAAAAACAAAAGCCCCCTTGCGGGGGCCTCTGTTTTTGTAACGAAGAAGAAAGGTTGATTATATTTTTTTGATAGAGGCGTTGCCCTTTAGTTTTGAAGTTACTACAGGATTGCCGGTATAGAATACTCTGGAGTTTCCGTTCAGGTCAACATCGAGGGTGTTTTGGGCCGCTACTTTAGTAAGTGAGCCCCCCTTAGAGTTTACCACCACATCAATGGCAGGCATACTTAGCGCATCTACCTCACCGGAGCCGCCTCCTTTAATTTTCATTTGTATAGCATTACCGGTCATTTTTAAGTTGCCGGAGCCTTTCATATCTACTTCAATGTTGGCGTAGTTGCCGGTTATGTTCATATCACCGCCTTTACCAAGGCGAACCTTGTGAACTGCCGGAGTGTGAACATATACTATAGCCTGAGTAGTAATAGCTGCCGGAGCTTCAATAGTTAAAGTTCCTGCGCTTACAGTGGCCTCTACCTGCGCAATGGTAGCATAGTCATCAGCTTCAATTATTACATTATAGTTAACATCTTCTACAATTACCACCTCTAAGTTGGCATCGTTTACAATGTCGGTATAACCTGCCAGGGGAATTTCTTCCACTATTACATCAATAGCGGGCTCTTCTAATTCTTTGTGGCTGTTGGCACCAGCTATGGGGTTGCGTTCTTTGTTGCATCCGCTTAAAAGGCTGCCGAAAACCAGGGCCGATAGGAATAGGGTAGATAGCTTGTTCATACTCTCCTTGTTTGGGTTAATTAGCTTGTTATGTTTGTTGAAGGTGTGTCGGACTTCAACCTATATGCTTATACTGAACCGCGCGAAAAGAGTTTCACCGTATTGAAAATTTTTCTGATAAAGTTTTTTTCAAGGCAAGAGTTATGCAATAACAGCCGCTGGTGCAATAAGCCTTACCGGTAACTTTTAGCAATATAGTGGGGCTAACCGGCCGGCATGCTTACCGGCAGTTGCAGTTGTATTCGTTTTCTAAATCAATGGTGGTAATTACCCTGGTTGTTTTAGGGCAGGCACCAAATACTATACGCACCTGCTGGCCGTCCTTAGTGTTTCCTTCCAGGGCGTAGGTATCGCAGTTGCCTTCGGCCCCGGCTGCTGCTTCTTTACTTTTTTGTTGGTTAATGGTGCCGGTGGCGAGTATATGTTCTACTTCAGCTTCGGTTATGTGGCGGCAATTCATACGGCAGCGGGCATGTTTGGTGTAAACCAATTTGTGGCTGCGCCAATTGCCGGGTTCGGTGGTAAGGGTGCGCTGGGGGTATTGCTGCTGTTGTTGCCTGCAGGTTTTTACGCCAAAGGCTGTTAAACCCAGCAGCAGCAATAGCACTACCGAAATAATACTGCCCTTATTGCCTTTTGAAGCCATGCTTTAGTAAAGTTACACGGCTAAAATAACCGTGGCGGCATACCAAAGTTAGCCGCTGTAAAAAAAATAATGACCGCCCGCACCGTTTTTACCCCTTATTGCGGCACAAGCACCCAACCCTTGTTAAAGAACAATAGCCGCCTTGCCGGTTTCTTTTTACTTTTAGCTGCAAATTTTTTAGCCATGGCAGAAGAAGAAACCATCGCCCTGAAAAAAGAAATGGAGCGGCTTAACCGGGTTATTGATTCCCTGGTTTCCTTTAACAACCGCCTAACGGCTGAAAATGCCTACCTGAAAAGCTTACTAAGCCCCCAAAACTCCGGTTATACCACCCACAATAGTAACAATGGAATAAGCAAGCCTTCCGATGCCAATGTGAATTTTAACGATGGTATAACCAAACATACTTATACCATTGACAAAATTTACAATGGAATAACCAACAATTCCGGTAGCACTGAAAGTTTTGACAATGGAATAACCAACCGTAGTTATTCCACTCCCAAAAGTGAGGATGGCATAAGCAAGCCTTCCGATGGCACTGCAAGTTTTGAGGGTGGTATAACTACAAATACCGCTGCCCTACCGGCTACCATATCCCTTACCCCCGAACATACCCAACGCCTTGCCGGAAACCTAAAGGGCCTGGGGTTTGTGCGCTTATCTACCCGCACTTTGCTAAGCGTGGCAAAAATTCTGTTGCACCTTTACAATAATGGCGATGGCGGCAACGAAACCTTTAGAAATATAACCGGCCTTAGCAAAGGCGGGCAGGCAAAGCTGATTGTTTCGCTAAAGAAAAGAGGAGTTATTACCCGAACGGGTTACCGGCAGTTTCGGCTTCCTGAACCCGTGCGCCAAACGGTGGGGCTGCTGTTTGCCCAAAAGTAAGGCACCGAAAGCCCCTTGGTGCATGTTTACTGCCGCCCTCTTTGGTTACCTGGCCAAGTGCTATTACTCCGCCCGCCAAAGCAGGCTTCCGCAACAATTTTCCCTTGCACTAAAAATATTTTTACTTTAATGCACCAAACCCTTACGCTATGAATAAACTTATTGTTGCACTTCTGTTAAGCATATTAATGTTTTCCGCCCAAAGCCAAACCTGTTCCGATTGCCGTTACCTATCGCCCGTGTTCGATTCCGTAACTATGGAAACTGTTCACTTTGGTTCGGGCACCCGCGCCAATGGCGATACCCAGCAACTTTACATGGATATTTACCAGCCTTATGGCGATACGCTTAGCAACCGCCCCGTGGCGCTCTTTGCTTTTGGTGGCGCATTTGTTACCGGCAGCCGCGATGACTGGTATGTAAAACTGGTGTGCGAGCACCTGGCCCGTACAGGCTATGTAACCGTTTCCATAGACTACCGCATTTA
>CAZLXD010000082.1:0-1398 GCA_964563185.1 uncultured Chitinophaga sp. | reverse complement strand
GGTAGTTATGGTATCCTTCAGCGTATTGATAAAACTACCGCATTTACGATGATATTACTCAAATGGTCACCGAAATTTTCAGTGCCTTTCCGCCACAGCAAATGCGCATTTTCTTTCGCCCTATGCAGGACATGCGCGGGGCAGTGCAATACCTAAAGGCCGATTATTCTGAATTGGGAAACAACTACCGAATTGATACAAGCAAAATCCTGATTGGCGGAGCATCATCGGGGGCCATTACTTCTTTAATGACCGCTTACTGCGATAAGGACAGCGAAATGGCAGAGATGGCCGGAGGCTCGCTGGCGGCACTCAATGCACTGGGCGGTTTTTACAGCAGTTCGGGGTTTTACCCCAATTACAGCTGGCATGCAGCCGGAACCTTCAACGTAGCGGGTGCGCTTATTAATGCCAACTGGATTGAACCGGGCGATGTGCCCGTTATATGCGCCCATGGCAATGCCGACCAGGTAGTGCCTTACAAAAAGGGAGGCTTTTCGGGCCTTACGCTCGGCACCTTTGATATGGAGGGAAGCTACTTAGTAGATTCCGTTGCTACCGCCAAAGGAGTTTGCAGTTATCTGTTTACTATGGAAGGCAAAGACCATCCTTCGGAAGATATGGGTGTAGAATATTTCTACAGCGTGGTTTACCGAATGGCCTTGCGCATGAAGGCGGTCATCAGCAACCAATCTTTCTGCTGCCCGCTTACAGCCGATGTTACACCCGGTGATACCCTCTTCTATGCTCCGGGCGATCCGCCTTCCACCCTCACCGCACAAATAACCAACGACAATGGAAACGCGCAACTGCAATGGTGCACAGCTCCTTGCCAGTACACTTCCAACACCACATCGCTTACCGTTACCCCCGATACTGCTTTAAAGTATGTAATGCTTACCGCCTCTGAAGGAAACTGCCTTTCGGGAAACCTGCACATACTGGCCGATAGCACCCTTATTAACTCGGGCATTGCAAGCGTTGATTATCCTGTCAATTTATTAGTGTATCCGCAACCGGCTTCGGGCAGTTTTCATTTAAAAGCAGAATTAAACGGAATGAAGAGTGGAAGCATTGAAATGTTCGACTTAACCGGGCGCAGAGTGCTGCAACAAAACTTTGTAGCACAAGGCAACACGCTGCAACTAAAAGTGCCAACCGAAAACTTACCTGCGGGTAGTTATGTGCTTACCGTAAAAGATGGAAGTAAAGTAGTAGGCGCAAAGCCGGTTATGGTGCAGAAGTAGTTAGCCGTCCAGCCCCTGGTAAACAGGCCTGGCAGCAGTGGCTTGCCCGGCAGACCATGCTGATCAACGAATACCGCCTGACCCCCATCGAGCCCAAGGCCCGCAAGCTGCTGGAAGCCGAAATGGAGAAGTTCTTCTTCGAAGGCGGCTC
>CAZLXD010000081.1:5982-12190 GCA_964563185.1 uncultured Chitinophaga sp. | reverse complement strand
AAGCGTTCGCGGTAGCCATCGCCCAGATAAAAGAAATTGATATTGCGCGGAGCTGCCTGCACCTTGTAGTTTGTTTCCAGAAACTGAAGGGTGTCTTTCAGAACATCTGTTGCGCGCTGCTCAAAGATCTCATCGGCTATTACACCTCTGAAAAGCGACTTAAGTTTTGCATCATCCTGATTCAACACCACCAACCCAAACTCCTTGAACAATTCGTTAACGAAATACTGCGTCAGCTTTCCAAAGGTGCTGTATTGCTCCAGCCCCTTTTCAAGTATAGAGGTCATCTCCGATTCGCCTGCCGTTTGCTTTAACTCTTCTACGCAGGGCGCAGCTACTGATGAAGGCACACGGCCAATGGCACCGCTAACCGCTTCCGCCCATTGAATTTTCTTTCCGTTCACGAACGTGTTATTCAACTCGTCCATGTCGTGGTCTTCGCTTCCCATCCAAAACACCGGCACAAAGTGGTAAGCGGGATACTGCTTTTTAAGCTGTAACGAAAAATTCACAGCCCCGGCTATTTTATAAATGTTATACAAGGGCCCCATAAACAAACAAGGCTGATGTGCGGCTGTAACGGTAAAGGTATCGGTGCTCAACAGCGACTGAATATTCAGCTGCACCTGCGCAGTGGCAGGAATATCGGCATATTGTGCCTGTAGTACTTCTACCAGCAGTTGGCGGTTAGTATTTTTCGCTTGCTTGTCGGTAATAATTTGTTGAAAGGAAGAAAGGGCAGGCGTGTATTTAAACAACGAATTAACAGACTCCTTACCCAACAGGTAATCCTGCACCAAAGCAGGAAGTATTCCTGTATCGGTAAGTTTTATTTCCTCTTGCAACTTCATGGAATGTTAGGGAACCAATTCACCATAAAGGTCAAACTCTTCGGCATCGGTAATTTTTACACTGGCAAAGTCACCCACCCGAACGTAGTTCTTTTTTGCATTAATCAGCACTTCGTTATCCACCTCGGGCGAATCATACTCTGTTCTGCCGATAAAGTAGCCTCCTTCCTTCCGGTCAAACAATACTTTGTAGGTATTACCCACTTTAGCGCTGTTCAACTCGCTCGAAATATCTTCCTGCACACTCATCAGTTCGGCAGCGCGTTCCTGCTTTAACTCATCAGAAATGTCATCCTCTAGCTGATAACCCTTGGTATTCTCCTCATGCGAGTAAGTAAACACGCCTAGGCGGTCGAAGCGCATTTCTTCAACAAAGTTTTTCAGGTCGTTAAAGTCCTGCTCGGTTTCTCCGGGAAAGCCCACCAGCATAGTAGTACGCAAAGCGATATCCGGCACGCGCTTACGAATAACTTCAATCAGTTTGCGGGTATCAGCATTGGTAATATTTCTGCGCATAGCCGAAAGCATATTATCCGAGGCGTGTTGCAAAGGCATATCCAGATAATTGCAAACCTTGTCGTTCTCTGCAATGGCATCCACAATTTCCATAGGGAATTGTGCGGGATAAGCGTAATGCAGCCTTATCCATTCAATACCTTCTACTTTCGAAAGTTCGTTCAGCAGTTCAGGCAGTCTTCTTTTCTTGTAAATGTCCAATCCGTAGAAGGTCAATTCCTGCGCAATCAGCATTATCTCCTTTACTCCCTTAGCGGCTAACTGCTTTGCTTCTGTTACCAATTCCTCTACCGGACGCGAAATGTGTTTCCCGCGCATTAAAGGAATAGCACAAAAGGAACAGGTGCGGTTGCAGCCTTCCGAAATTTTCATGTACGCATAGTGAATGGGAGTGGTAAGAAACCGCTCTCCTATCAGTTCGTGCTTGTAATCAACTTTAAGTGTTTTGAGTAAACGGGGTAATTCATTGGTGCCGAAAAACGCATCCACCTCGGGTATCTCGGCTTCCAAATTGTCCTTATAGCGGTGCGACAGGCAACCGGTAACATATAGCTTTTCAATTTTGCCACCGCTTTTAGCTTCGGCATATTCCATAATGGTGTTAATGGATTCTTCCTTGGCGCGGTCAATAAACCCGCAGGTATTTACTATTACAATGTTGCGGCCCTTGCTCCACTTATCGTGCTGCACATCGTAACCACCGTGCTGCAACTGGCTCATCATTACTTCGCTGTCTACCAAATTCTTTGAACAGCCGAGGGTAATAACCGATACTTTATCTTTTTTAATTGCCTTTGTCTTCACGCAACTCCTTTAAACAGGCTTTCCACAAACAGCTTTTTGTTGAACACCTGTAACTTATCAATCTGCTCTCCTACTCCAATATACTTTACGGGAATGTGAAACTGGTCGGAAATGCCCAGCACTACTCCGCCTTTCGCGGTGCCGTCTAACTTGGTAATAGCTAATGCGGTTACCTGAGTGGCAGCGGTGAATTGCTTAGCCTGCTCAATAGCATTTTGCCCGGTAGAGCCGTCCAACACCAACAAAACCTCATGCGGGGCATCGGGAATAACCTTCTGCATTACCCTGCGTATTTTGGTAAGCTCGTTCATTAAATCTACACGGTTGTGCAAACGGCCTGCTGTATCAATAATAATCACATCTGCACCTATTGCCACACCTCGTTCAACAGCCTGATAAGCCACTGAAGCCGGGTCGGCATTGTGTTGCCCGCGCACCATTTCAACATCGCTACGCTTCGACCATACTTCTAACTGATCTACAGCGGCAGCACGGAAGGTATCGGCTGCGCCCAGTAAAACTTTCTTTCCGTTATTTTTAAACTGATAAGCCAGTTTTCCTATTGTGGTGGTTTTACCCGCTCCGTTTACTCCCACTACCATCAGTACATAAGGCTTCTTATCGGCCGGAGTATCGAAATTCTCTAAATCGGCATTTTTGTTTTCTGCCAGTATATTCTCTATCTCCTCGCGTATAAGTTGATTCAACTCAGAGGCTGAAACATACTTATCTTTTGAGGCCCGCGCTTCAATTCGTTTAATAATCTTGATGGTGGTATCCAACCCAACATCGCTGGATACCAAAGCTTCTTCCAGGTTATCCAGCACTTCATCGTCAATCTTGCTTTTTCCCGCTACTGCACGGGTCAACTTCGATAAAAACCCTTCTTTGGTTTTCTCTAAACCCTTATCAAGGTCTTCTTTCTTCTCTTTTGTAAAAAAACTGAATAGTCCCATAGCGCTAAAACAAAAAAGCATCACTCAATGCAGAATGATGCCCTTTGAAATTGTTAACCAAGTTATTTAAACCTCTTTACCGGCCAGATAATCCTGCACCTTATCCTTGTGCACTATCTTCTCCAAAAAAGAGTAGTTGTTAGTTTTTGACTTTACCGCCTTAATTACTTTAACGTAGTCTTTTGAACCTACTTGTGCCTGACGGTTAGTTTTCGCGTTCTTTGAAATTTTTGCCATGATGCTTCTTATTTAATTTCTTTATGAAGGGTTACTTTCTTCAAATTCGGATTGTATTTCTTCAACTCCAATCTCTCAGTAGTAGTCTTACGGTTTTTGTAAGTCATGTAACGGCTGGTTCCCGGAACAGTTGTTTCCTTTTGCTCGGTGCACTCCAGTATTACCTGTATTCTGTTGCCTTTGCTCTTTTTTGCCATGGCTGCTTAGTTTCTGCTTAAATTAATTCAATTTGATTTCGCCTTTCTTGCTCAGTTCCTTCAGGTAAGAGTAAATACCTTTTTTATTGATAGTGCGTAATGCAGCTACAGATACTTTCAATTCCACCCACTCATCCAGTTCCTGGATGAAAAACTTCTTCTTTTTCAGGTTAGGCAAAAACTTACGCTTGGTTTTACGGTTCGAGTGCGAAACGTAATGGCCAGACATTGGGCGCTTACCTGTTAACTCACATACTTTCGACATACTTTTCGATTTTGGGAGCGCAAATATGGAATTTATATCCCGAAATTCCAAACCCCTGTTTTCTAACGTTTTTTAGTGGATTTGATGCAGTTGCGTCTATTATACTTTGTACACTACATCCAGATATTTTTTCAGAATATCGCTAACCATGCCTCTGAAAGGCAACGAGGCTGCCATTCCATAAACCGGAGCCATTCCCTCCTTTTCGCCCGGATTAGCTTTTACATACGCTACGGCTTCTCTTAAATCGGTTAAGAACCTTTCGGCTACACCCGGTTGAGTATGACGTAAAGTAAGCGCAATGTGAAAACAGGCCGGTTTGTGTAAGCCGTTCAGATTCCAGTGCTTTTTAGTCATTTGGTCAAGTACCTGATAAATATTCAGAGTATCGCTGCCTATGGCAATAATCCAATGCGGATTACCCAGTATCTTTAGTTCGGGCATTTGCTTAATACCGTTACGTATGGTTTCGGCAGTTTTCATAATAGCATCAGTGGCCTTCAGATAACCGTCTTCACCCATTGATAACATTGAGGCCCAACAGGCTGCACTTAATGCACCCGGGCGGCTACCGGCCAGTGTGGGTGAAAAATACAAGCCTCCCGGCCATTCGGTAAGGGTGTAAAACTGATAGTGTCTTAACTCTTCTGTTCGGTAAAGCACTACCGAAGTTCCTTTAGCTGCATAACCATACTTATGGGTATCCACACTCATAGAGGTAACACCGGGGTTTCTGAAATCAACTACCGGAACTTTATAACCGAGTTTTTCGGCAAAGGGAACCACAAAACCACCCAAACAGCAATCGGTATGAAAACCGATACCGTTTTTCAAAGCAATATCAGATAGCTCCTTTATAGGGTCGAAAGTGCCGTGAGGAAACGAAGGAGCTGAGCCCACTATTACAATGGTATTGTTGTTAATAGCTGATTTGGCCGCATTTACATCAGCTACATAATTGCCAGTAACCGGAATTTTAACCTGCTTAATGCCAAAATAAAGTGAGGCCTTATCGAAAGCGGCATGGGCGGTAACCGGCACAATCATTTCGGGCTCGCGAATACCTTTTTCTTCGCGGGCACGGTCGCGATATGCTTTCATAGCGCAGAGAATACTTTCCGTTCCGCCAGAAGTAACCGTTCCTACTACCGGTGCTCCATCGGTAGTTTTTCCTTTGCCGTGCATGTGCGCCACCATAGAAACTATTTCTGCTTCAAACTTGGTAGCCGAGGGGAACAAATCGCTGTGAAGAGGGTTACTTTGCGACTGTAAGGCATACACCTTATTCAGAAATTCAATATGCTCACGGTCGCCATGGTAAATACCACCGCTTACATAGCCTTCTTTCCATCGCACGCTTTCCAAATCGTGCATCTGCTGAATATCATGAAGGATTCTATCGCGGCTGATGCCTTCAGATGGAAGTGCAGCATGCTTATCAAACTTTCCATCGTACGGCTTTAGCGAATGCTCCAGCACCTCCATTGTTTTTTCATTCTCTGCATCTATCATTTTCTTAAGTGCAGGAACTTTCTTAATTCTTTTTTCAACAAACCTTGCCACCGGTGTTGGCAGCCATCCAAGGCGCTCGGAAATTTCCTCAATATTCATTGGTTACAGTTAATAGTTATTCGTTAATGGTAGTCAGCACTACTTTTTACTCTTTAAGCATTTAGTTTCATCCAAATGGGTTTGTTGCGGTTGTATATTTCAATAAAGCGCTCAAACAGTACATCGTATGTAACCTTGTTTTTCGAATTTGGTTCAAAGATTTTATTCACTTCCACCGCAGCGGCTGCTTCATCAATGTTCATCATGCCCAATGCCATTAGCGCCAGCATGGCTGTTCCGCGCGAGTTAGCCATTAAGGGCTCTTTTACCTGCTTAATAGGCCGATTCAGCACATCGGCAATAATCTGGCTCCAAATGTTTGAATTAGCACCGCCACCTATAAAGTTTACTGCATTAAACTCCTTACCGGTCATCTTCTCTACATACATCAGCAGCCAACGCGCATTTAAACTTATTCCTTCTAACACCGCGCGCATCATGTGCTCGCGGTTATTGTTCAGCGAAAGATTATAGAAACCTCCGCGCACATGGTGGTCATCTACAGGCGAACGCTCGCCATACATCCAAGGCAGAAAGATAACCCCTTCGCTTCCGGGTTTTACTCGTTCGACAATTTTATCTACCAACTTATAGAAATCTTTAGGTGCATTGCCGCTGTTCAACTCATCGGTGTGATACAACAGATTGTTTTTAATGAAGTTCAGGCAGGCACCGGCTGTTTCCTGCTCATTGGCAATTAAATAACGGCCGGGCATAGCTGATGGAATGGTTCCCATGTTATGAAACACATCCGTTTTTTTGAAAAAAACA
>CAZLXD010000081.1:0-5972 GCA_964563185.1 uncultured Chitinophaga sp. | reverse complement strand
CAGGAAGATGTGCCTATATACAAATGCCCCTCAAAATCGCGAATAGCGCCCGAACCCACCGCAGCACTCTGCACATCGGGTGTTCCGGAGATTACTTTTACATCACTATTCAATCCAAGTTCTTCCGCAATAGATTTACTTACGTTACCCAGCACCGAGTTAGTGGGAACCAACTCAGGAAGTTTTTCCTTATCAATGCCCGTGAGGTTGATAAGCCCATCGTGGTAGGTAACTTTATTAATGTCGCGGTTATCGGTAATCCAGTGAAGCGTGATAGAATCGTAGGAAGCGGTAAATCTGCCTGTGAGCCACAGGTTGAGGTAATCTTTCGGCTCTAAGAATTTATAGGTGCGCTCGTAAATATCCTTCAGCTTGTTTTTGATGTAAAGGATGTGTGCAATGGAATCCTTTCCGCTTTTAGTAGGGCCTCCACCCGTTAAGCGAATCCATTGTAAAATTTTCCCTACTCCGTAGCCTTCTACCCGTATAGGGCCGTGCGTTAACTGCTTTACATACTCAGCTCCCCGAGTATCCATCCAAATAATGCTGTTCATCAGTTCAGCACCATTCTTATCTACACAAACAGTTCCGCTCCATTGGGCGGTGCAGTTAATTGCAATTATCTGTTTTGTGTTAACTGATTTTGCGGTCACTAACTTTTTGTAACAGCTCTTAATGGCATTTATCCAGTCAGACGGACGTTGCTCTGCTCCTCCCCCATCGCTCAGCAATAAAGGAACTTCTTCAAATTCATAACCAATACATTTTGCCTTGGTATCGAACAAACTGACTTTGGGCCCTGAAGTGCCTAGGTCAATGGTAAGAATGAGTGAGGACATAACAATAAATTCTGACGATTGAAAAAAAATCGGAAGTGGCGAAGATAGAAGGTTGAGGGAATGTATCTCCTGAATTTCGGGCAAAAAAAATCCCGACCATTGGTCGGGATTTCAAGGAGTCTTACATTACCGAAAACCGAAGCGTTCGGTAGGTTGCACCGGCTTTTAGCTGCAGGTAGTAAACGCCCGCTGCCAGTTGGTTTATATCTAAACTCATAAGGTTAGTTCCTGAGTTCATTTCCGCACTTATCTGCTTTAACAGTTGCCCGTTTACATTCAACACAGAAATTACTCCGGTTGCCCGTTCGCTTAAAGTAACCTCTACCTGCAACAACGTACCACTGTTTGCCGGATTAGGAAACACCTTTACATCCGCAGTCAGTTCCTCCTGTCCGGAGAGAGAACTAAACACAAAGGTTTCGGTGGAAACACATCCCTTTGAATCGGTAATGGTAACGGTGTAGGTACCAAACGTAATGCTGTTATTGCCCTGTCCGTTAACACCGTTGCTCCAGGCGTAAGTGTATGGTGGCGTGCCACCACTGCCAAAGGCAGTAAGATTATTTCCAACCTTGTTAATACTTGCAGTAAGCACCACCGGCTCCTCTACATTAACTGATGCAATGGCTACTTCACCGCTGGCATCGGTAATAGTTATGGTATAGCTGCCCGAAGAAAGGTTACTGAGTGAATTAGCCGTACTGCCGGTACTCCATGTTACGCTATAAGGAGCCGTACCGTTGTTAGGGGTAACACTTAACTGTGCATCGGCCTCACCGGGGCAGCTTGGCGCTACCACTACAAACAGCGCCTTAATGGCAGAAGTTTTAATTACCTGATCGGGCGTGTAAGCTGAACAGGCATTACCAAATGATAAGCCGCGTACGCGGTACTTGTAAGTTTTATTGGGAGAAAGGCTGCCTACTAACAAAAAAGTATCGCGAATAATAGTATCAACAAATACTACCGATGAGGTTCCGCTCTGCAGGGTAAACAGATAATATGCCGCACCGGGTATGGCATTCCACTTAAACAGGGTGCTGTTGGCTACCAGAGTTGTGTCACCATCTAAAGGGGTAACAAAAGTAGTAACGGGCAGGGGCGATAAATCGGGTGTAGGTTGGTTTAATACATTGGGGCGGTCAACGGTAAGTGTCTGATTCATCTCAGCCTGTTGCAGAGGGCTGAAACGGTTCTGACAGTTATCTGAGAAATAAGACATATAAAGTGTCTCATCTATCACGTTCTTGTAAAGGTCACCATTCGGGTCAGTTTCCAAACCGTTGTAAGGGCAAGATGTGCGGTAGTCAATAAAATCTGCCTCCGTATCGCAAAATCTATCTCCCTTTGTAGCGCAATTGCTTTTGTTTACATATTCTACCGGATTGGTTTGCTCAAAGGTGTGAGGCAAGCCTAACCAGTGCCCCATTTCGTGGTGCAGGGTGGTAGATGCTTTTCCGTAGCAGCTTACGTTCAGGAAAACCCCTCCTCCGCTGCTCAATCCGGGATAAGTGGCAAAACCACACACATCTAAATCGGGGCTGATGTATACGTTGCAAACATTGGGCTCGTTGTATTGCGAAAAGGTGGACCAGCCTGAGGGAGAAACATCGTTGTAAAGCGTTGTGCTTTTCAATGAATCAATTCCCTGAATAAAGAAACCAATATCGAACTTATTGTATGCTTCATTCAACTCGCAGTGGCTTTCAAAAATGGGCTTCAGGCTTATGCCGCCTGTTCCGTCATCTTTGGTAATAATGTGGTAAACAATCGGCACCCAACGTATGCCGGCACGGGCCCCCTGTTCATTCAGGTAGTCCATGTTTTTTGTGTAATACTTCTGCCTGAAATCTTCGGGCATGGCTGTTCCGCATCCGCCATTACCGGCTGCCTGAACAGTGTAAAGAGAAAGAGTTAATAAACTAAGTAATAGGTATCGCATTGTTTTGTTTTTCGGGCAACGAATAACGGCAATTGGTTTCATGTTTAAAAACAAGACTAAATTCATGGTTATAAGGTTGTTAATAACCTATTGCACATTACCTGTTTTGGGTTAGGTTTGCACCCCTGTCTGCCGAACAGGCAGGGCTTTTTTCAAAACATAAAACAACATAAACCATGAAAATTACCGTAGTTGGAGCAGGTGCCGTAGGTGCTACCGTGGCCGACAATATTGCCCGCAAAGAACTTTGCCACGAATTAGTATTGCTGGATATTAAAGAAGGCTTTGCCGAAGGTAAGGCGATGGATATGATGCAGACTGCTAATCTTCTGGGTTTCGATACCAAGATTACCGGCTCTACGAATGATTATTCTAAAACTGCCGGAAGTTCGGTAGTGGTTATTACTTCGGGTATTCCGCGCAAGCCGGGTATGACCCGCGAGGAATTGATTGGTACCAACGCTTCGATTGTAAAGGGCGTGACTGAAAACATTCTGAAATATTCTCCCGATGCCATTATTGTGGTTATCAGCAACCCGATGGATACCATGACTTACCTGGCGCTGAAATCGAGCGGTATTCCTAAAAACCGTATTATAGGTATGGGTGGAATTTTAGATAGCGCCCGTTTCCGTTTTTACTTAAGCAGTGCGCTGAACTGTTCGCCTGCCGACTTGCAGGCAACAGTAGTAGGTGGCCACGGTGATACTACCATGATTCCGTTAACACGCCTGGCTACCCTCCAAAGTGTGCCGGTAAGCAACCTGATGGATGCTGAAACGCTGAAGAAAGTAGCAGCCGACACTATGGTGGGTGGTGCTACCCTTACTAAACTGATTGGCACTTCGGCATGGTATGCACCGGGGGCGGCAGGATGTGCTTTAGTAGAGAGCATTGTGCGCGATGAGAAGAAAGTGTTTGCCTGCTGTGTTGCCCTTGATGGCGAGTACGGACAAAAGGATATTTGCCTGGGTGTGCCGGTGGTAATTGGCAAAAACGGCTGGGAAAAGATTATTGACCTTAACCTGAATGCCGAAGAGCAGGAAGCATTTAATAAGAGTGCCGAAGCCGTGCGCAGCATGAACAACGTATTGGAAACTACTCCCGTATAACTCTTTCAGAAAAATGATTGATGTGAAAGTCCCGCAAAGTGCGGGACTTTTTACTTTAGCCCTATGAAGCAAGAAAAAACTATTGCCATAAAAATGATACTGACGGAACTGGACCCGGGCGGCTACCACCTGTTTATTACCCTGAAAGTAAACGGCAGGCGCTGCCGCTTTTTAATTGATACGGGGGCATCGAAATCGGTGATTGACAAGGGCTATTACGATAAGCACCTGAGCAAAAAGAAACTAAAGAAGATACAGCAGGAAACCACCGGGCTGCACAGTTCGGTTTCCGAAACGCATGTTGGCGTAATAAAAGAGCTGGACCTGGGTAAAAAGAAGGTGAAGAACTTTACCGTAGCCGCCATTGACCTTACCCATGTAAACAATACTTACAAGCTACTGCAACAACCCAAAATACAGGGCATACTGGGCAGCGACCTGATGTATACATACAAAATGGTGATTGACTACGGGCAGCAGAAAATATTTATTCCGTAAGTGGCCGAAGTAGTTTAGCTGTAACAAAAGCCCCGCAACTATTGCGGGGCTTTTGCTTGGGTGCGAGCGAGAGGCTCGCACCTGCGGAGGAAACATTTATAACTTTTGAATTTTTTGAAGCATTTCTACATCCAGTTTATCCTGTGTTCGGCCGGTAAGCATTTTGTTTATTATTAAGTCGCGGATACTGATAAAGTGAACCCGCAGCCCGGTTTCATCGGTAAATGGTATACAATGCGGTTCGGCATCTGTATAGGTAACACCGGTTACAAAGTTGAATACTTCTACGTCTTCGGGTTTGTTGCCTACATGAAACAGAAAAGGTTTACCGGCATCAAATCCTTTAATGGTGTTGATGGATTCCGCATCAAAACCAAGTTGCTCAAGTGCGTTTGCTATTCTCTCAAGATTTTCTTTGGCAGGCTTTACCCATATATCCAGGTCGCTGGTATTACGTTCGTAGCCATGAAAATTAACGGCATAACCGCCAACAATCATAAAGTTAACCCGGTGTTTATGAAAGGCGGTAAGAAGTTCTGAAAAGTTTTGAGCAAACCTCATGCACTGCCTTTAACAATGGTAATAACACGGGCTAACCCGGCATTGCCGGAGGCTGAAAAAGATTGTTTCCGCATTTGTTCTAAGTTACAAAGGCGCTGCTCGTAAGTATGCGAGGCCATTTCCTTTAATCCGTGCAACTCCGCCTCCTCAAACGAGTTAAAAAAAGTAATGCGCTTGTATTCTGCGGCAGGCTCCTCTGCTTTGTTTTCAGCTTCCTCTTGCATATTACTAAGGTAGAAATTTATAGGAGAGAAAGCTGCATGAATATGTTTATGTGTCCCCTACCGGTTCGGGAATCCGCCTATACTTTTTACTTACGCGCAAGCGGAAGGCTGCCGTGGTTATATTGCCCCGCCAACCACTATTGGCGTGGTGGCTGGCGGTCAGGCGCCCGCAGCGGCTAAGCCCACCAATTGCAACGTTGTACCGCTCTTTCATTTTTCAGGTTTCGCCCCTATGGGCCATACCCCTTTTTCTGAACCCAACCACCCCTGCGGCACAAAAAAACCGTCAGAGATTTAATACAGGTATAAGAACAAGCCAACCGGTGGCATTGCCCCGTAGGGGCAAAACCTCTGCTGCTTAACAAAAGGCTTTTGCTAAGGAAAAGGAGGGCATAGGCACCCCAACCCGCAAAAATCACGGAAAATCGCCATTGCGCCACATTGTTAACAGGCGTTAATTCGCAACAGGATTTGGAACAGCACCAGCATCCGGCCACACACACCGGATTTTATATAAAACATAACGGGTAGTTCTTTATAAAACAGGCGTACTGTAGCCGGCAGTGGAACAGGTTCCGCTGGCACCTGCAAAACTTCCGGTGGCAGCGAAACAGGTCCCGCGGGCACCTGCAAAACTTCCGGTGGCAGCGGAACAGGTTCCGCAGGAACCTGCAAAACTTCCGGTGGCAGCGGAACAGGTTCCGCAGGCACCTGCAAAACTTCCGGTAGCAGCGGAACAGGTTCCGCAGGCACCTGCAAAACTTCCGGTAGCAGCGGAACAGGTTCCGCAGGAACC
>CAZLXD010000080.1:0-12290 GCA_964563185.1 uncultured Chitinophaga sp. | reverse complement strand
TAATGATTTGCTTACTCATAATTTTTATTTACCCGAATAATTTATTTTGCGAACGAATGTAAGGATATGAAGATTCTGGTAACCGGTGAAAAGGAAAGGGCGGAAGAACTGCGGAAGCGATTTTCGGCTGTTTCTGATTTGCAACTTGACTACACCGATGGCGATGAGGAAGAAGACTACAAGGACTACGATGCCATCTTCGATTTGAATTTTGACGATGATATTTCTGCTCTTGAATTTTACGCTCCGCTGAAAGAAAAACCGGTTTTTGTAAATGCGGTAAAAACAACGCTGAACGAAGCAGTATATGCTACCGGTAGCAAAGTAAAATGCCGTTTTTTCGGCATTAATGCCTTACCGGGGTTTCTGTTACAAAGCAAATGGGAAGTAAGCCTGTTCCGGAAATTTGAAACGCCTGAACTGGAAAACCTTGCAAAGCAGTTAGGTTTTGAATACCTGCCCGTGGAAGACCGTGTGGGCATGGTAAAGCCAAGAATCATATTTATGATTATCAACGAAGCCTGTTACACATTACAGGAAGGGACAACTTCCATAGAAGATATTGATACCAGTATGAAGTTGGGCACTAATTACCCTTACGGGCCTTTTGAGTGGTGCGATAAAACAGGCATAACCACTGTATTTGAAACACTGGCAGCTTTGTACGAAGACACTAAAGATGAGCGATACAAAATTTGTCCGTTGCTTAAAACCAAGTACCTCCGCAACGAAACCTTTTACCGAACCAAATAAGTCTGCACTTTGGAATCGCTGCTGATATATACCGAACAAAGCTCTCCAAGGTTGGCTTACACGCTCAACCTGCTTATAGAAGACCTTTCGGGTATCAGTTATACATTAACACATAGCCGCGAGGAGTTCAAATCTTTCAAAGGCCCCAAGTTTTCATACAGCCCCCAACCGGTTGACGATGAACTTCATTTTGGAAGTGTAAATTTTTTGTTTGAAACCGACATTAGGCATCAGGCTGGCGGTTTTGTTGAATGGGACAATCTGGTGGGGGGCTTTCCTTTACATCAGGAATCTGCTATTTCTTTTGATGTGTTTGCTTCTGCTTTTTTCATGGTATCGCGCTATGAAGAATACCTGTTGAGCAAAATGGATAAATATGACCGTTACCGTGCCAGCCAAAGCTTTAATATGAAAGCGGGAATTCTGGAAAAACCCATGGTAAATTACTATGCTCTTGCGCTACAGCGTTTACTGGGCAAACGATACCCGCAAATGAGTTTTCTTAAAATACCGTTTCGGTACAACATTACTTTTGACATTGACATTGCATATTCCTACCTAGGTAAGGGGCTAAAAAGAACCATTGGCGGGCTTGGTCGTTCATTGTTATCGGCTAAATGGGGCGAGGCTAAAGCCCGACTGCAAACTATTCTTTTGAACAAAGTTGATCCGTACGATACATACGATTACATTTTCCGCGTTTGTGAAGAGAATAATCTATCGCCTGCATTTTTCTTTCTGCTGGGCGATGAAAGCCGGTTTGACAAGAACTTAAGCCACCGAAACAACAATTTCAGAAACCTTATAAAACGTATTGCGGAAAGAAGCGAAACGGGAATTCATCTTTCATACCGCAGCCATATTGCATCGGGTGTAATGCAACGCGAAGTAAAGCGGCTCGAACACATCACTGCTCAGAAAATAACGAAGAACCGGTTTCATTATCTGCGCTTTCAATTGCCCGACACATACGAGCGCCTTTGCAAAATTGGCATTACCGATGATTACTCCATGGGTTACGCGCCACATGTTGGTTTTCGGGCAGGAATATGTACTCCTTTCCGTTTTTTCAATCTTAAGCGCAACGAGGAGGCCCCTCTAACCGTACATCCTATTGCCTTTATGGACACCACTTTTACTCATTATTACCTTACTGACAAGGAGTTTGCTCTCGACAAAGTAATGCAGCTAATGAAAAGTGTGCAGGAATGCGGAGGGGATTTTACCGGGCTGTGGCATAACAGTTCTTTTACTGAAAAAGGTGAATGGAAAGGCTGGCGAGAGATTTTTGAAACTGTTGCTAGCAAGGCAGCCTTAATACACGAAAGTGAAAGAGCTAACGTTTCTTAATAACAAAAAAATAGACCGCAAGCTTTGGGATAAATGCGTTGCAAATTCGCACAACTCTCTTCCATACGGATTAAGCTGGTATTTAGATGCTGTAGCAGAAAACTGGGATGGCTTGGTGTTAGGCAATTACGAAGCAGTTATGCCACTGGTTTGGCTGCGTAAGTTGGGGGTGAAGTGTTTATACCAACCGTACTATTGTCAGCAAACCGGTGTATTTTCTCCACAACCTCTAAATCATGAAAACTTACAGGGGTTCTTTGCCTACTGCAAGGCAAACTTCTTGTATGTGAATGTTAACCTTAACAGCAGTAACCATTTTACAGAAAAGGGATTCCTACTTAAACACAGAAAGAATCTGCTGCTTACCCTGTCCGACAGTTATGAAACTATCCGCAAGCGTTATTCGGTAAACCACCGCAGAAATATTTCAAAAGCAGCAAAAGGCCATCTGGAATTTGAGTTTAGTGCAGATGAGAAAAAGTTTATCAACTTCTATCTAACGAACATTAATCACCAAAAAGAAACGTTCAAAAGCCAACACGAAAAAATATTCAGGAAGTTAACCGGCACTCTACTGAAAAGCCGTATCGGTACAATTGCCGTAGTAAAGAATGCGGAAAATGAATGGCTGGCCGCATCGTTACTCATTCACCACGGCCACCGCCTCATTAACATCATCAACACTTCTTCGGCCTTGGGTAAAAGCAAAGGTGCCTCTCACTTTCTGTTCGACAATATCATTCAGCAAAATGTAAGAAAGAACTTAGTGCTTGACTTTGAGGGAAGTTCTATCCCCTCCATTGCCCGGTTTTATGATGGCTTTGGAGCTAAAGAGGAAACCTTTTACAATTTTCATTATATGGCGGGCGGCCTACTGAGCCAACTTTTTAAGTAAAAAGCACATCTTGCAGGCAGGTTCTATGTTTCATTTTGGGAAATGCTATTTTTATCTACTTTTAATTTTCTAAAAAATTCTGCCCGCATGAGGAAGATTTACGCTGCGTTAATAACCGGCCTTTTTACCCTGAACATTTTTGCGCAGGATATACATTTTTCACAGTATTACGCTTCAGCCCTAACACTTAATCCGGCACTCACCGCCAACATCAACGGTATGTTTCGTGCCAGCTTTAATTATCGTAACCAGTGGTTCACTATTCCGGTATTAAATTCAGTAGCTCCATACCAAACTTATCAGGCCTCAGTAGATGCTCCTATTCTACGCGAAAAACTGGGCAATGATGGCTTTGGTTTCGGGGGAACATTTTATGCCGATAAAGCGGGTGACGGTGCATTAACCACTTACAGCGGTTTGGTTTCTATAGCATACCACAAGGCAGTTGACCGCTATGGAAGAGGAAGAGTTTCGCTGGGAATACAGGCAGGAGTAGTTTCCAAGCAGGTAAAGATTACCGATCTTATTTTCGAAAACCAATTAGATGGTTTTGGCTGGAATCCTGCTTTAAGCAACGGTGAAAGTTTCTCAAACAAAAGCATTATTTACCCCGATGTGAATGTAGGTGCTATGTGGACTCACGCCCCTAAAGATATGTGGCGTTATTATGTAGGCTTTTCTATGAACCACCTTTCAAAGCCTAAGGAGTCTTTCTTGGGCGATGAAAGAAACCGCTTGAATTATCGTTACAATGTACAGGCCGGCATGGAAATTTTCCTTGACCGCTATTATGATTTCAGCATCTCTCCTACGTTTTTATTCATGCATCAGGCTAATGCGCAGCAATACAATTTTGGCTTGGGATTAAACTATTGGGTGAATGATGATGTGGCCATTTTTGGCGGTGGTTTTTACCGTGTAAAAGATGCGGTGATATTTAATGCCGGGGTAGAGTTTTACAACACCCGTGTTGGCTTAAGCTATGATATTAACCACTCAGGCCTTAAAGCTGCCAGCAAAGCACAGGGCGCTGTAGAGGTTTCGCTGGTTTATGTATTTAAAAAGGAGCGCCCTCAGAGTATTCAATACGAAAAATATTGCCCCAATTTCTAATAAGGAATAGGGTGTAACACTATAAAAAACATGGAAGCATCTTCATTTCGGAAGATGCTTTTTTTATTTCACTATCAACCATTTACCACTATTTTACATCTTCATCAAGTCAAAAGCACTGTTAGTATATAAAATGAAACAAATTTACCTGCATAAGCTATTCCCCACTCTACTTTTGTTTGTTACCATGTTTGCTGCCAATGCACAGCCGGGTTGTCCCGCTATTGATGCCGGCAGCAACGTTACGCTGCCCTGCGGCACCAATTGCACTACGCTTAACGCTACTTATTTCAATTCAGGGAATACAACGAGTTACGGAGTTTCATCTATACCTTACACCCCATTTAGTTATACCACAGGAACTTCTGTTCTGGTAAATACTGATGATGTTTGGTCCCCGGTAATTAACCTTCCTTTTACGTTCTGTTTTTTCGGTACTGCTTATAACCAGGTGGTAGTAGGTGCTAATGGTTTAATTACTTTTGACGTATCGCAGGCCGGGCAATACTGCGTATGGGCTACAACAGGAACACCTAACCCCACTTTACCCACTACGGCATTATATACTAACTCTATTATGGGAGTGTATCATGATATTGACCCTTCGCTCGGAGGCAACATTCGTTATCAGATTACCGGAACAGCCCCCTGCCGGATGTTTATTGTTTCGTGGGATGCGGTGCCTATGTTCGATGACATTTTTTTGGTTGGCTCCTGCTGGAACATTCAGGAGGCCACTCACCAGATAGTGCTTTATGAAACTACCAATGCTATTGAAGTATATATTAAGGACAAGGAAGCCTGCACCGGTTGGAATGACGGGTTGGCAACGGTGGGAATACAAGATGCGACTGGCACAGTGGCCTATACAGTACCCGGGTATAACAACTCGGTTTGGAACGCTACAAACCAGGGCTGGCGGTTTACGCCTAACGGCCCTACCATTGTGAGTGTTGCCTGGCTTGAAAACGGAACACAAATAGGCACCGGCAGCAGCATACAGGTTTGCCCCAGTGCCAACACTACTTATACTGCACAGGCTACTTACCAGCCGTGCGCAGGGGGAACACCCGTGGTGGTTACCGATAACGTAACGGTATCTTTGGCGGGGACCCTTAACGCCAGTATCACTGCTTCACAGAATATTACCTGTTTTGGGGCCAACAACGGTTCGGCAACGGCTACTGTAAGTGGCGGGCAGGCACCGGTTAGCTACGGATGGTCGAATGGTTCAACTGCGTTAGTTCAAAACAACCTTGCAGCCGGCACTTATGTGTTTACTGCTTCCGATGCACTCAACTGTACTCGCTCCGATACCGTTGTTATTACCCAACCCGCACAGTTAGTGGCTACCGTGCCCAACGTTTCGCAAACCAACTGTGCCGGAACAGGAACAGGAACCCTGGTAGCCATCGTTACCGGTGGAACGGGCCCTTACAATTTCTCCTGGAACTCCACTCCTGCCCAAACCGATTCTGTATTAGATAATGTAGCAGCAGGTATTTATACTATTACGGTTACTGATGCCAACAACTGCACCGCTTCCGACCCCGGAACACTTACCATACAGGCAGGGGGTAACACAGTAGCACTCAATGCCGCTACCATTGCCAATGTAAGTTGTTTTGGTGCTGCTGACGGCAGCATTACCGCTAATCCTACCGGAGGCAGCGGAACATTTACCTATAACTGGAGCGGAGCGCTTACTGCCAATCCTATCACTAATCTTTCACCGGGGAGTTATAGCGTAACGGTAACTGACGTAGCGGGCTGCACCGCTTCCGCCTCTTACAGTATTACTCAACCTACCCAATTAGTTATTAATGCCCCCAACATTACCAACTTAGGATGCGGTGGCGGTGTCAACACAGGGGCCATTACAGCCAATGTTACAGGCGGAACACCTGCCTATACTTACAGTTGGTTCTCGCAATCGGGCGGGCAGAGTTACAGCGGGCAAACTATTTCGAACCTGAGTGCCGATACTTACGGACTAACGGTTACGGATGGGAACACCTGTTCGGCCACTGCCAGCTACCAGGTTACACAGGCTCCTGCGTTAACCTATACTCAATCTTCCACCAATGTTACCTGCAATGGCGGAAACGATGGAACCGCTACCATTACGGTAACAGGCGGCACAGCCCCCTATCAGTTTAACTGGAACGGTGCGGGCAATACCAGCAACGCTACACTTACCGGTGTAAGTGCCGGAACGGTAAACGTAACTGTTACCGATGCCAACTGTACGGTTACCACTAACTTTCTTATTACCGAACCTACAGCCATTACCATAGCATTGCAAAACCAAACCAATGTAACCTGCTTTGGCGGCAATGACGGGGCACTGGATGTTACCGCCAGCGGTGGCAGCGGCACCTTTACCTATGCCTGGAGCAACAGTGCTACAGGCAACACCGTTAGCGGATTGAACATAGGCACATATACCGTTACTGCTAACGATGGCGCCTGCACGGCTACGGCTTCTTATACCATTACCGAGCCTACACAGTTAGTAATTAATGCCCCCACTATTCAAAACATTGGATGCAGCGGAGGCAACACCGGTTCTATAACCGCTAATGTAGCGGGCAGCAATGCTCCTTATACCTACAATTGGGTGCAGCAGTCCAACTCTCAGAATTATGCCGGGCAAACTATTTCGAATCTGGCAGCCGATAACTACGACCTTACGGTTACCGATTTAAACAACTGTTCAGCCACTGTCACCTATCAGGTTACACAGGTTACCCCGCTTACCTTTGCGCAATCGTTTACCAATGTTTCGTGCAATGGCGGCACTGACGGAACGGCCACCATTACAGTGAACACAGGCACCGCCCCTTACCAGTACAATTGGAATGGTGCGGGGAACACTCCGAACGCCACTATTACCGGCCTTGGTGCCGGAGCAGTAAACGTTACGGTTACCGATGCCAACTGTAGCGGCACTGCCACTATTAACCTCGTTCAGCCTTCGGCCATTGTTATTTCGCTGGTTAACCAAACCGATGTTTTGTGTAATGCGGGCAATGATGGTTCGCTTACCGTAGATGCTACCGGAGGAACCCCCGGACCGTTTGGCTTAGGTTACACTTACAACTGGAGCAACGGGCAAACAGGGGTTACCGCTTCTGCCTTAGCAGCCGGTAACTACGTAGTGGTGGTAACCGATGGCAATTCCTGCACTGCCTCGCAGGGGTATACCATTACTCAGCCTACGGCACTTTCCATTACCACTTCGGTAACCGATGCTACCTGCTACCAGGGGGCTAATGGCTCTATAGCGGCAACGGTTACTGGCGGCACTACCCCGTATACTTATTTGTGGAGCGATGGCCAAACCACTGCCACAGCCGTAGCCTTAGTATCATCGCAATATACCTGCACCGCTACCGATGCCAACGGTTGCTCGGTATCGGCATTGGCGCTGGTAAACGAACCTTCCGATATGCTTATTACCACTTCTGCCACGGCAGTGCTGTGTATAGGCGATGAAAACGGAACTATCAGTGTATCGGCCAGCGGAGCTACCGCCCCGTATAACTATTCTGCCACGCAGGATTTTGCCAATTTCTTTTTTGCCACCAACGGGGTTATTGTTGATTTGGCTCCGGGAGTTTATACCGTTATTGTTTCCGACAACAACGGCTGTACTAAAACTGTGCCGGTTACTGTGCCCGATGCTACCCCCGATGCGTTTATCACTTCTACCGATTCTACTTCCTGCTATGGTGCGGAGTATAACGATGGAGCAGCTTACATTGAAGCCACCACTATACAAAACGGGCCTTACCTGTATGCCATTGACGGAGGCACACAGCAATACTCCGGCAATTTCTATTTCCTTTCGGAAGGGGCACACACTATTATCGCTACCAATAACAACGGTTGTGTAACCGATGTGCCGGTGGTGGTGTATCAGCCACTGCCTTTGGTGGCCGAAGTGATGCCCGATTCGCTGCTGTTGCCTTTGGGCAGTAGCGGGCAGGTAATAGTAACTTACCAAAACGGCCCCGCGCAGGTGCAGTATCAGTGGAGTCCCGTGGAAGGCTTAAGCTGTATGGATTGCGCTAACCCCAGCGTGCTGATATACGGCCGCACCGAATACACCGTAACGGTTAGCTACACCAACGGCTTTGCCACCTGCTACGGCACCGCCAACCTGCAGGTAGATGTGCTGCCCGAACTGCCGGTATACATACCCAACAGCTTTACCCCGAATGGCGATGGCAACAACGATGTGTTTGAAGTTTACGGACAGGGGATTAAGGAAGTGGACCTGAAAATATTTAACCGCTGGGGCGAATTGGTTTACAAAAGCAACAGCCAGTTTGCCGGCTGGGACGGCACCTACAAAGGCCAGTTGCAGCTGCCGCAGGTGTTTACCTACTATGCCGTTATTTCTTTTCTGAACAACAAAACCTTTGAGCAGGGCGGAAGTATTACCCTGGTGCGCTAATGAGTGTGCCGAGGGCTAAAGCAGACCCCTCCTCACTTAAAAAGTAATGCAGCAGGAAGGATTGCGTGAAAATCAGTTGGAGAGTGTTCCGTTAAAAGGAATTTTGGCTTAACCTTTCTTTATGGCAATCACCGAATGTAAGATTGGTTTTCTCCAGCCGGCATGAGGTGTTGCAACCACTGCTTCAAACCCATTTTCTTCCAACAGTGCTTTTATCTGCACCGGATTCAGAAAAGTAAGCACACTTTTAATCAGGTAAGTGTATATGCTCGAACTGCCTGAGAGCAATGTGCAAAACGGAACAATAAAACCGTAGCCAAGCACAGCCCAATAAATTTTCGAGAATAGACTTCCCGAAAGGGAATAATCGTGTATGCAAAGCTTGCCGCCCGGTTTTAGGATGCGATGAATCCCCTTAATGGCTTTGTCATAATCGGGCATGTTCCGTAAACCATACGCCATAAAAACTGCGTCAAAGGAATTATCGGGGAAATCAAGTTGCATGGCATCTTTTAAAACAAAACTCAGTTTGCCTTCCTTAATCTCAGCAGCAAACTTTCGTTTAGCTTCTTCCAGCATTCCTTCTGAGTTATCAACGCCAATAATGGTGCCTTCCGGAAGTTCATTCAAACAGGCGAGTGTTGATTTACCGGTGCCGCAGCATAAGTCCAGCAATCTCTCGTTTCCTGCCAACTTTTCCTTCGCGGCAGGGTCTCCGCTGCGCTTTTTGCGTTGCGGGACCCTGCCGCTTACCCATTGACCCATTTGCTACACCAACAACCATTTACTGCTTTACAAACCGCCTCACCCACCTTTGTTCCTCGTTTTGCACCGCTATAAAGTAAAGCCCCGCGGGTAGCTCGGCTATGTTTAGGGTATTGGTAGCGGTTAGCAGTTGCTCTTTGCGTAGCACTTGACCGTTTATATTGGTAATGGTAGCACTGGTAGGTTGTGTGGGCGGTGGTATGGTAAGGGTTAGTTGGGTGGTAGCGGGGTTGGGAGAGATTATGACAGGCTTTATTAAATGACTTTGAATTCCACTAACAGAACTTACTGTAAACAATATAGATGCCGAGTCATAATACTGATAGGAGTTACAACCTAAAAGGAGTCTACTTCCCAATAATATGGCTGTTTAAATGTATACTTTAAAACATAATTGCCTATGGGAAGTTTGCCTATTGTAGTTACCTCATTAGTATCAATAGAACTAAACACCATACTTGTGGTATAGCAATAATGAACTTCAATAATAGAATCACTCAGTAAAGTATTTTGACTATATAAAACAGCAGCTGTAGATAATGGATGGTATGCGGTTAACAATATGGTATCATTCTCTGTAGGATTAATCGGCTGTATTTTTAAACTATCTACCGATAACCCCGTAGCAGTCATTTGGATAGTAATCAGAAAAATAAGTGTGGCTGTATGTTGCAAATTCACCATCATGTTCAACCTAGTTTATTTGTTTTTAATAAATCTAAAACTCTTACTACCAGTTGTGTGTTTCACTTGTACTAGGTAATACCCTGCTTGTAAGTCTGAAACATCTAGTTCTACACTATCATTATTGTCACGTTTCCAAATAAATGAACGGACAAATTGCCCTAGCCCAGTATGTAAATCTATCTGCAAAATACCTTCAAAACCTACATCGCTAACCAAATACAACTTATTCTCAGTTGGGTTAGGAAACAAGGATATATCTAAGTCTGAGTTTATTTGGGAGATAGCTGTGGGCGTTGAACTCCTTGTATAAATAGTATAAGACAATTTCGGCTGAATATCGTTTGGGTCTTGTGGTACCCACCCCACTTCGATTGTAGGATTAGAATACTCCTTCGCGGCAGGGTCTCCGCTTCGCTTTTGCGTTGCGGGACCCTGCCGCTTACCCATTAACCTATTAGCGCCACCAACCACCTTTTACTGCTTTACAAACCTCCTCACCCACCTTTGCTCTTCGTTTTGCACAGCTATAAAGTAAAGCCCTGCGGGTAGCTCGGCTATGTTAAGCGTGTTGGTAGCATTTAGTAACTGCTCTTTGCGCAGCAGCCTGCCGTTTACATCGGTAATACTAGCATAGGTAGGTTGTGTAGGCGGTGGTATGGTAAGGGTTAGTTGGGTGGAGGCAGGGTTGGGGTGGAATGATACTGGCAGATTATCATATCTGTTGCTTTGTATGCTACTAATAACCGTAGTATCCTGTAAAACAATTACCCATGCGTCACTTGAATTTGAAAGGAAAGATGATTCCTTTACACCTGATATGATATATGTACCAGCTGACACTTCCTTTACTGTACTTGGCATTTCCCTGTAAAGGCTGCCCAGGCATATTTGCCATTGCAGGTTTAAAGCAGAGTCAAGCTTTAACACCCAAATATCATGCCCTCCGTGCGATTGTGGGTATATACTATCTTTCGATAAAGTGTAGGCAACTACAATTACGCCCCCATCCGATGTAAATTCAAAATCGGAAGGGACTTCTCCATAAGTTCCACCAAAGGTCTTTTGCTTAGTTATAACTCCAGCAGCGTTTATAAGGCAAACCCAAAGATCACTAGAGCTAATGATATTGTCCACATTTCCTCCGGGTAAGCCATTTACAGTGCTAAGCAGGACGAAGTTTCCGGTTTGGTTTTGTTTAAAAACCGAACCGGTTACAGTACATTGCCCGTTTCCTGAATACCTAAACCTGTTCTTTATGGTTCCGCTATCGTCAATAAAAAACACATAAGAATTGAATTGGCCATTTATGGAATTGAATACCGAATCGGAATGAGAGGTAGAAGAAACCGTAAAAGCGTATAAACCGCTATCTATAGCAGTAAGTTTGTAACCAGTATCATACTCATTTCCGCCTATATGCTGTTTCCATTTTAAGTTACCCAGCGTGTCAAATTTGGCAATAAAGGCATCTTCAAGCCCGTAAGAAGTATCAATAAGCCCCACACCGTATCTCGCTGTTCCGGCTATTACAACATGGTGGTCATGGGTATAACATACAGCAGATACAGAATAGCCTTGGGTGCCCGGTATGGTGAAGGAAAACCTTATATTGCCGTCTCTGCCTGTTTTCATTACAAAAATGCCCGAAGTATCAACAGTTAGCGGAAAATCCCCATCAACGCTCGTGGTTATTCCGCTAACTATATATTCGTAATTATCTGTTTGAACGGCCCATAAAGGGCTATCTCTTTTAGAGCCACCGTAATTCTTGCGCTCTAAAACATTCCCTTGCTTATCTAAAAGGAACATCCAGGCATCCCAGTCGCCTTTGTTCCCCACACAATCGTTGTCATCAGATCTGGACTGCATAAATACCCGGTATGTTGAATCTTCAGGGAACGCGGCTATAGCGGCATCTCGATTAGTGCCGCCAAAAGTTTTATCCCATGCCACTAGTGCTTGCGAAGTAGTTGTTGTTGTAATTATATGTGTCAGGAAAATGAACAACAGCCGTATAGTCATAGTTACATCTTTAGTATTTTAAATGAATAGTTATTACTCCTTCGCGGCAGGGTCTCCGCTGCGCTTTTGCGTTGCGGGACCCTGCCGCTTACCCATTAACCCATTTGCTACACCAACCACCATTTACTGCTTCACAAACCTCCTTACCCATCGTTGCTCTTCGTTTTGCACGGTTACAAAGTAAAGCCCCGCGGGTAGCTCGGCTATGTTAAGGGTGTTGGTAGCGTTTAGCAATTGCTCTTT
>CAZLXD010000079.1:9197-12531 GCA_964563185.1 uncultured Chitinophaga sp. | reverse complement strand
CATTAAATGGTCGCCCGTAGCCAGTTCGCAATCGTTTAAAGCCAGCACATGGCCAACATTGGCATTGATGGTTTGTGTTTTTACCGCATTGGCAGTTTCCAGTGTAAGGTCGTAGAAAGTGGTAGGCTGTGTGCCGGTTATCAGCTGGTTGTTGCCTTTAAGGCGCACCAGGCTCTGGTCGGCTGTAAAGGTGTTGTTGTTCTCCCAGTCGCCTAATACAATGTATTCGCCTGTGGCACTGCCTCCGGTGGCGGTGCTTCCGTTGCGGAAGTAACCGCGCACGGTAGTTTGCCCGGCATTGCTTAACAGGCCGTGAGCATTCTCTACGGCTCCGTCAACAAACAACACTCCTCCGCCAGTTACTGCCACATCGGCACCGTTGTTAAACAGCAGTTGCGCGTTTAGCAACGAAGCAGAAAAGAGCAGAGAACCAAGCAGGGTTGATATTCTGAGTTTCATAATGCTTTGTTTAGTTCTTCTTTTTCTTTTCGCTGTTCAGAAAAACAGGTTGAACAGCTTTTTCTTCCTTCTTATCGGTTCCTGTAGTTCCTGTGCGTAAATCGGGATTGGCTTTGGCTCCTCCGTAATTAAGCAGGTTGATGCTTACGGTAGGAGAGTAGTCCTTTAAACTGTCGGCTACGGGCCTTCCGTCCTTGTAAGGGCTTTGGAATACCGGCTCCTGGCTATAGGCCAATGCGGTTATCATTCCGCCAGCCATTATTGCAATTAGTTTCTTCATACAACAACAGTTTAAGGAATGATGAAGATTTGCATAACGCCCTGTAATACGGTAGAGTTGTTACCGCCTATGGTAGCATTAGAGCCGCCTAACCAGCGTGCCTGCACATCAATAGTGTAAGTTCCGGCCGGTAAGGTGTATGAACCTGAAGTAGTAGTAGCATACACGCCCATGCTCCAGAAAGCAAAAGCACCGGTAAGGCCTCCGTTGTTGGTGGCATTTAAACGCTTAAAGCCGCCATCGGCAATCCAGCTGTTGTTAATGTTTACTACTATATCCACTAAGGAATATCCAGAATTGAGTGTAGCCGAGGTAGTTTGAATTCCGCCATCGGTCAATACCAGAATTTTAGCCGGGCTGGTAAGGGTAATGGTTCGGCTTAAGCCCGGTATAACGCTGAAAGTACTGGTGGAAACAGTTACTGCCGCACTTTGGTTGTTTTGGTAGTTGGTCCAGTTAGGGCCGGTGGGGCCTATGGGCCCCTGTATACCCTGCGGCCCCTGAATACCCTGCGGGCCTTGTGCTCCCTGCGGGCCCTGAGTGCCCTGTGCTCCGGTAGGTCCGGTTGCGCCTTGTATACCCTGTGCGCCCTGCATCCCTTGCGGGCCTGTGGCTCCGGTAGCGCCTGTTGGTCCGGTAACTCCCTGTATGCCCTGTGGCCCTGTGGCTCCTGTTGCACCGGTAGGGCCTTGTATACCTTGTGGCCCCTGTGCGCCTGTAGTGCCGGTTACACCCTGCGGGCCTTGCGGGCCGGTAGGGCCGGTTATGCCCTGCGGGCCTTGTGGGCCTTGCGGACCGGTATCACCGGTTACGCCCTGAGGGCCTTGTGCGCCTGTAGGTCCGGTAACCCCCTGCGGGCCCTGTGGGCCTTGAGGGCCGGTGTCACCGGTAACCCCCTGTGGGCCTTGTGCCCCAGTGGGTCCGGTAGCACCCTGTATACCCTGCGGGCCGGTATCTCCGGTAACTCCCTGTATGCCCTGTGCACCCTGCGGGCCGGTAGCTCCGGTAGCACCATCTATGCCTTGTGTTCCTGCCACACCCTGCGGCCCCTGGGCACCGGTAGGGCCTGCGGGGCCTTGCGGGCCTGCCTGGCAAAGCGAAATCCACTGGGTGGAATTAAAGTAGTAGAAGCAGCCTAAGTCGGTATCGTATACCAATAAGCTGTTGGCCGGTGAAAGAATGGCATTGCGCTGTGCAGTGGTAAGCCGCGGCACCAGCACACCTTTGCCTGTAGAGCTTACATCGAGTATAGCACTGGCATCGGGCGTAAGGGTGCCTATACCTACGTTGTTGTTTTGTGCCTGTAACTGCGCGGTAAATAACACCAGCGCTAAAACCCATAGGGAGTAAAATTTCTTCATAGTGTATAAAATGTGTGTCCTTGAAATTGGTTGTTGGCGGCAAGATAAACGCGGAATTGATTCCAACGAAATTTTTTGTGTGAAATATTGTACGTACCTGAAAAAGCAGGTTGTAACCTGCCTGCCGGGTACCCGTTGCCTGCCTATTTTCGTTCAGTTAAAAATGTGATGACCATGAAGAAGTATGTAATACTGTTTGCCGCAGGATTTTTTGTAATGAGTTTGTCTTCGTGCTTAGTGAGCAAAAAGAAATTTGACGAGCAGGTGGCCCTTGCCGATAAGCTGAAAGCCGAGCGCGATGACTGTAACGATAAGTTGAACAAGGCCAATGCAACTATTGAAGAGCTGAACAGGCAGATTGCCGCACTGAACAACGAAATACAGAAACTGAAGGACAGCAACGCTTCGCTGGAAGAAAAGAACCGCAAGCTGAACCAGCTGAAGGATGAAACCAACGCCCTGTGCGAAAAGGTAAAGCAGCAGCTGGAGCAAATTACTTCTTCATCGGCAGCGGAAAAAGATAAGCTGCTGAAACAGTTAGCCGAAAAGGAAAAGCAGTTAATGGCCAAGGAAGAAGAGCTGAACAAACTGAGCGCTGAACTGAACGCCCGCGATGCGAAGGTGCGCGAGCTGGAATCGCTGATTGCTAAAAAGGATGAGGCTTTACAATCGTTAAAAAAGAAAATGCTGGATGCCCTGAAAGGCTTTAGCGATGCAGGCGAACTGACCGTTTACGAAAAAGACGGCAAAATATACGTGGCCCTGAGCGATAAACTGTTGTTTGCCACCGGCAGCTACTCGGTAGAGCCGCGCGGTAAGGAGGCGCTGAAAAAGATTGCCGAGGTGCTGAACAAGCAAAACGATATTATGATAATGGTGGAAGGCCACACCGATAACAAGCCTTATGTAAGCAGCACCACCGGGCCTGTAAACAGCAACTGGGATTTAAGCGTAATGCGCGCCAGCAGCGTAACCAAAATACTGGTAGGCGAAAACAAAGTGGATGCTAAAAGGGTAACCCCGGCCGGCAGAGGGGAGTTTTTTCCGGTAGAAACCAACGAAACCCCCGAAGGCCGCAGTAAAAACCGCAGAATTGATATTGTGCTGGAACCCGATATGAAGAGCATAATGAATATCCTGAACGGAACGAACTAAATACCGGTATCAAAACCCGTAAAGGGAAATTTGGTTTACCCTCTTTGATATATCAAAGCCCCTGCAGGAAATTTGGTTT
>CAZLXD010000079.1:2219-9097 GCA_964563185.1 uncultured Chitinophaga sp. | reverse complement strand
TTGACATATCAAAGCCCCTGTAGGAAATTTGGTTTGCCCCCTTTGACATATCAAAAGTGTCCATCGGAAATTTGGTTTGCCCTCTTCCTGGTCAGGAAACCCTTAAAGGAAATCTGTTTTCCCTTTTCCCGCATCAGGAAACCCCTAAAAGGAAATCTGGTTTGCCCTTTTCTGTTTCAGTCCATTTCCCGTTTCCCAATCAGCCATTCACTCCCCCGCCTATCAACCACTCAACCAATCATACTCCCTCAAATGGGGCACAGTTTCCAGTTTAACCTTATACCTTTCACGTTTACTCTTTCTCGTTTGCGTACGTAGGCTTCGCTCCTGCTCTGCTATTATTTAACAAATGGGGCGTGCATGTTAATTTTAGGCCCTAACACCATGCTATGGCTTACTTCTTTACATCCTCCACACTGCCCTTCTTCCAGTATTTGCTGCTGCGCTCGTTTAGCTGAAAGGTGCGCGAAATGGTAAAGCCAAGCCGGAAAGCCCCTTGCAGCCAGTTGGCGGTGTTGTAAGGCAGAAAGTCCTGTTCCAACATACCGCGGGTATTGGTAAAGTTTATATGGAACACGTGCCCACCGGTTTCAAACTCCAAACCCAGGTTAACAGCCGGGTAATAAGGAGCATTTTTCATACCGCGCACCATAGGAAAGTATTCGCGGCCACCTACACCCTGTTTGATAATGGGGAGGAAGTATTCGAATATAAAACCTACCCGCTGGGTGAATTTGGCACGGCCCGAAAAGCCAAGAAAGAACATGCCGTTTTTATCGTTGTAAGGCACGCGGTTTCGCCATACAAAAGTAGGCGATAGTTGCAGCGACAGCCACTTGGTGGCCTTACAGGCTATAAGTGCCTGCACCGTGTAACTCATACGGCCGGCAAAGCCGCTGTAAGTGTTTTTAGGAAAGTAGTTAAGCGCAGTAGGATTGTTTATGTGCCTCATGCTAGTAATAGAAGTATTGGCAAACAGGGTAATAGTAAGGGGAATTTTAAAGTTTTTGGTTTGCTTAAGCACGCGGTATTTAATGTTGGCGTTCCACAGTTCGCGCACAGGGCCTGCGCCTTTAGCTCGGCCAATGCCAATGGTAAGGTCATCGGTGGCCCCATATTCTAAAGCAAAAAGAATATCGGCAGCCTGGTCGAACCCAAACATGGAATGAATGTGGCCGTTCTGCCTGGCGGCCATATCGCCAAAGCGGTGGCTTATACGAAAATCAAGGGACTGCTTTTTTACCGTTTCAATGGAATGGCCACTAATAACGCGGGTAGTTTTAAAGGTATAGGAAGTGTATTCGCGCTTAGGCTTTTGCTCCTGCATCAGGGCATCAACCACATCGGTTTGTGCTGCCAGGTAAGTAAGCGGAGCAAGAAGTAGCAGGGTAAAGAAGTTCTTCATGTACGGCTCAATGATTGCTATAAAATTTACAAAAGCGATTTTAATAAATCGCCCTTACTTAAGTTGCTAAATATATTGTGGTTGCAATTACTCGCAGTCAATTGAATAATTCTTTGAACTCATGAACTACGTTTCGCTTCGTTTCTTATAGGCGCTATTATTGGCTGGTCATTTAGTTTTTAGTGTACTTACTAAAGGTAAAATCCACATCTATTTTTATTTCCTCGGCAATGTTGGTGACCACCGCTTTTGGGATTTTGATTTTATGTTCGGCCAGTTTTACTATAAAAGCAGCAGTGGCCGAAGCCGGTTGGCTGTTCTTAATTACCAGCTTTCCTTTTATTTCTCTGTCCTGCTTTACGCCATGCACTTCAAAAGTTCCCTTCAGGGTAACATCGTAAGTGCCGTCTTTAGTAAAGTCTATTGGTTCTGTAATTACGGCATCGAGTATTGCATACGGATACTTTTCGCTTTCCACGTAGTTTTCGTTAAAGTGTTCCTCCATCAGTTTTTTAGGAAAGGAGAAAGAGGTCATAGTTACCTTGGCAAAAACTTTTTTGCTTTCGGTATTAAGCACGCATACGGTTTTTTCAGAAACAGCTTCAATATCCTCAATTGGCGTAGCGGAAAAGAAATGGATTTTACCGTTGGTGCAGGCGTAGGTGTTAGCGTACCTATCGGTTTGCGCCTGTAGCATTATTGCGGCTAATATGCCGATGAAACAAAGAACCGACTTTTGCATAACGCCTCTCTTTTTATTTAAACGCTACTGCGGGTAATTATTCTCCGCCCAGCATTGTAAATAAGTAATCAAACTATCAGCCAGTTTAGGTGCCCCCTGCGGCATAGGCAGGCAGCCCTGCCCGTGTTTAACAGTACATAACACATCGTTGCTCTCAAAAGCCACCTTACTGCCATCGTAAGTAGCCAGGTTAATCCCAGCTGATGCTAAAAGGGCATCGTGGCAACCTACTGCGGTGCAACTGTTATTGAGAATAGTTTTTACACGCAGGCTGTAGGTGTTAGCTGCCTGACTAACGGTAGTGCAGTCAACATCAGATGGTTTAGCCGCTTTATCTTTTGCGCAGGACCCAAGCAACAGAACAATACCAACAGCAACCGCCTGCAAAAAGATACGAGGTGTCATTCTACTACTGCTTGAATATTTTCTGAGTAACCGAAGCAGAGCCTGAGGTTAACTTAACCATGTATACACCGGCAGCAAGGTCGCTGATATTAAAGTTCCGGGTAAAGGTTTCTTCACTCACGTTCTCCTTCATCAGGTTCTTTATCAGTTCACCGTTTAAGTTGTAAAGTTCAGCGGTTAAGTCCATGCTTTCGGTAGCGCTAAAGGTCAATGCGAAATCGGTAGTGATAGGGTTCGGGAATACTTTCAGGTTGCCCACCTTTGAAGAGAGGTCGTTAATACTGCTTGGGTTAGCGCTGATAGTTACCGAACCTTTGTAGATAACATCGCCTGTTGGGTTATTGTCATTGTTTGCCGTGTTATAAGAATAATAGAAAGTTACATCGCCTGTTGAAGCAGCCGGTGCAGTCCATTTAAACACCCAGTTTTTGATAGAACTAGCTCCAAGGTGTCCCATGTATTTATAACTACCAGCCGTTTGTATAGCTGTTGTTGCCGAGTTTGCTAAAGGGGTAGGAAAATTTCCTGCCATATTATTACTTGCGTCTAAAGGAATAATTTGAAATCCATATCGACCAGTAAAAGCATTGGGTAAGAATGCTATGTAGTAAGTAGTTCCCGGACTATATTGAAAACTGTTATCTAATAGAGGTGAACTTGCTGACGGAACGCCAGCATCTATTCTAATAACTAAATCGTTGGATGTAGGAGTTTGTTCAGGACCGTTATGACAGGTTGCCTGAGCACATGATTTATTCGTAAGAGGATCACCAGCAGCACCAGCAGGAGGCTTAGTAACGCTAGAACTAACTTTTCCAACATTTAAAATCATGGCTGTGAAAGCAATAAAGGCAGTACTGTAGAGTAAATGTTTTTTGTTCATGCTTGTTTTGATTATATGTGTTTAAATCAAAGAAAGCAATTTTCGATTGTTGCGACAATCGTTTTCAATAAATGGGCGGAAATTTACAAGCAGGCTCAGGGTTTCAGCACCTGCTCGGTGGCCTTTTTTGATAACACCCTGCGTACTATTTTCTCTATTTCACCTTTCTCGTCAATAACAAAAGTGGAGCGAATAAGACCTTCGTAGTGGCGGCCGTACAATTGCTTGGAACCCCACACTCCGTAAGCATGAATAATTCTCATATCCTCATCGGCCAGCAGGCTGAAAGGCAACTTGTGCTTGGCAATAAACTTTTTGTGTGATTCGGAAGAATCGGGGCTAACACCCAGTATGGTGTAGCCTTTCTTTTTCAGTAAAGAGAAGTTATCGCGGAAGTTGCAGGCTTCCTGCGTGCAGGTAGGCGTGTCATCCTGCGGGTAGAAATACAATACTAGTTTTTGACCCGCGAAGTCTTTCAATGAAACTGTTTTTCCGTTTTCGTCTTTTGCCTTAAAGGCGGGGGCTTTGTAGCCTTCGTTAAGTGTTACTGCCATGTTACCAATCAAATTTTACTGAATATTCTGTTTTGTTTTTCCGTTCATCTGTAACAACTAAACTGAACTGATGTTCACCCAAAGTTAAATTAGCAGGAATAGTGTGGGTAAGCGTAGCTGTTTTAGCATCGTATTCCGTTACTACCCACTTACCATCTATATAAGTATCAAAGTCGGCAATGCCGGAAAGGTTATCGGAAATTTTAAGGATGATTTTGCGGTAGTTGCGCATGTTGCGGCCTGCGGTAATGTTTACGGGGAATACTTTTGGTGCAGTTGTATCCACCGACACATAAAACTGCCCGAACTCGCGTGCTTTAGCGGTAACGAAACCATTTTCGAAAGTGCCCCCTTTAGCTGCCGTGGCTCCTCCGTTATCCTTATAAACCACTATGGCTTTACTACGCAGTTCAACCGGTAAACTATCTGCCTTAATGGAAACACTAAACCAGTCAAATACCAGTGTATTGCTGTTATCTAACTGATGAACTTTGGAAAATACTCTGGGGTTATCGGAGGCGGTTGATGAATAACAGAAGTAAACATTATCGAACAGGCAGCCTTTGGGTACGCTCAGTTTTAAATCGGAGGTAGTGAAGCCGTTATCGTGGTCGTAATCAAAACGGGTGGTGTAGTTAAACTCCTTAGGTTTAAACAACACCGATGCAGCATCGTATTTCAACTTCATGCGCAGTTGCGAAACATTGCCGTTAAAGTCGGTAATCTCCACCTGTATGTTATGTTCCTTTCCATCACTTAAATCAATTTCACCGGCTTTCTCCAAATCGTTGTATATAGCGCAGGCATTGCCCGGCTCCACAAAGCATTTATGAAAACTCTTGCGGCCTTCTGCCATAAACACCGGATAATCCACATGCGTTAGTACATAACGTTTCTCCGTAAAACTCATGCGGTTAAAGCGCAGGTCGTATACCATTTTATTGCCATCGAACACCGTCATGTTGTAAATACCTACTTGTGCTCCGGTGTTGTTCATTACATCGTATGTATTTACCGAAAAGCCCACGCTCGGGGCATTCAGTTTAAAGGTGCCCGTTGAAAAACCATACACGCCATTTTGCAAAGCAGGCTTGGCGCGGTAGCCATCGCAGCGATACTTTAAACTGTCTAACGGATAAAACTTTACGTAACCCACCAGCGGCTTTAAATCATCCTTCAGTTTATAGCCAAAGAGCATGGGGTTGTAAATGTTATCAAGCGTATCGCGTATTTCAAAGTGCAAATGCGGGCCTCCGCTGCCACCGGTGTTGCCGCTCAAAGCAATTACCTCGCCCTTCTTTACGGGAATTTCACCGGCACTTAAATTAAAGTCCACTGCAAACGATTCTTTGGCAAACTGTTCTTTGCGTAAGCGTTCCTGTATGCGCAGTGAGTATTGTTTTAAATGCCCGTATACTGTTACCCAACCGTTGGTATGGCGTATATAAAGCGCATTGCCGTAGCCGCCTCCTTGCACATTAATGCGCGACACATATCCATCGGCCGGTGCATATACCTTTAAACCTTCCTGCTGATTGGTGCGAAAATCTAAACCGGCATGAAAGTGCAATCTTCGCGGCTCGCCAAAGTTGCCTGCCAGCGTAAGCGGAATATCTAAAGGCGAACGGAAATAGTTTTGCGGGTAACTGATGGTATCATTGGCAGCACCCGTAAAGGAGTTTAATACAGCAAAAACATACAGGGCAATAAAATTCATACTCCTTCCTTCGGTGCTTACAAACGTATGTTCGGTTTCAGCGATTTCTTTTTGTAGAAGTCGTTAATGTATTTCACCGCACGGGAAGGGTCATCGGTAATGGTAAAGAGTTTTAAGTCTTTTGCATTGATGTTGTTTTCTTTTTCCAGCATGGTATCGGTTACCCAATCAAGCAGGCCTTTCCAGTAATCTTTGCCTACAAAAACAATGGGCACTGCATCCATCTTTTTAGTTTGTATCAGCGTAAGCGTTTCAAACATTTCGTCCATAGTGCCAAAGCCACCGGGCATAAACACAAAGCCCTGTGCATAGCGGGTAAACATCACCTTACGGGCAAAAAAGTATTTAAACATTAACAGTTTATCGGGGTCAATGTAGTCGTTCCAGTCCTGCTCAAATTCCAACTCAATGTGCAAGCCTACCGAACTGCCCTTGCCTTTCTTTGCTCCTTTGTTGCCGGCTTCCATAATGCCGGGGCCGCCTCCGGTAATAATTCCGAAGCCCTCTTTGGCTAAGCCTTCGGCAATTTTTTCAGCTAACCCGTAATACTTGTTCTCAGGTTTGGTGCGTGCCGAGCCGAAAATGGAAATGCAGGGCCCGAACTTCTCCATCTTTTCGAAGCCATCCACAAACTCACTCATTATTTTGAACATCCGCCAGCTTGAATCGGCCTTTAGTTCACTCCAGTTTTTCTTTTTCATAAAATAGTATTGAGTAGTTAGTAACTAGTAGTTAGACTATACCACATCGTCTTTACGCGATACAAGGAACAAACCTGTAAACGTTATCAGCCCGTTTACCAGCAGTAACTCAAACCCGAACTGATAGCCGCTGAACCATTGCTTTGAGTGTTCGCTCAGGAACCAGCAAATAGCGGGCGAGAGCAAACAAATAAGCGGCACCAACATTTCGTTGGTTTTGCGCTTGGTAAAAATGCCGAAAGCGAACAGTCCCAACAACGGACCGTAGGTGTACCCCGCCACTTTCAGTATGGTGCTTATTACCGATGCCTCAATCAGTTTCTGATACAGCAGAATAAGGATAACAAACAACACGGTAACGGTAATGTGCACCGTTCTGCGCACTTTGGTTTTCTTCGCTTCGCTCCAGTCGTTCTTTTCCTTCAGGTTTAAAATATCAATGCAGAACGAAGAAGTAAGAGCCGTTAACGC
>CAZLXD010000079.1:0-2209 GCA_964563185.1 uncultured Chitinophaga sp. | reverse complement strand
GAACAAAGCGCTAACCAAACCCACAATAAAAATAAGCCCCGCCACCGGAGGAAGATGTTGCAGCGCCACGGTGCTGAAGGTTTCATCGCTTTTTGCAGGGAACGAAATCCCTTTCGCTTCCATAAACAAATACAGGGCACCACCCAATACCAGGAACAACAGGTTAACCGCTACCAGTATTACGCTAAACAGCAGCATGTTTTTTTGCGACTTGCCCACCGTGCTCACCGAAATATTCTTCTGCATCATTTCCTGATCCAGCCCCGTCATGGTAATGGTAACAAAGGCACCGCCCAGTATTTGTTTCAGAAAAAAGTTGCCCGCCTTCCAATCGGTAGTTTGAAAAGTTTCGGTATAGCCTTTGGCCGAAATGGCTGAGAACAATTGCCCGAACGAAAAGCCCAATTCGTTATTGATAAGCGCAATGGTGATAATAAGTGCCAGTATCATGCCCGTGGTTTGCAACATATCGGTCCATATAATGGTTTTTACCCCACCGTTAAAGGTGTAAAGCAAAATCATGAGCAGGATAAGCACCACCGACACCGCAAAGGGAATACCCACGGCATCAAACAAAAAGTGCTGCAGCACTATCAACACTAAGTAAATGCGGATAGACGCCCCCAGCGTGCGCGACAACAAAAAAAACGATGCCCCCGTTTTGTAAGAAACGTTACCGAGGCGTTCTTTCAAATAGCTGTAAATGGAAGTAAGATTAAGCCGGTAATACAGCGGCAGCAGCACAAAGGCCACCACCAGGTAACCAATAAAGTAACCAATAACCACCTGCATGTAAGCGAAGTGTTTGGCGTTTACCTCGCCCGGCACACTCATAAACGTAACCCCGCTCAGCGAAGTGCCAATCATACCATACGCCACCAGCAGCCAGTTGCTCTTTTTCTGCCCTATAAAAAACGATTCGTTATCGGCCCCGCGGCTGGTGTAATACGCAATAGCCAACAGCAGCACAAAGTAGGCCGCCACAAAAGCCAGTATAACAGTTGCAGACATTGCCGCAAAGTAAACCGTAACCACACGCAAGGCGACACCTGTTATGAATAGCCATTTGTGGAGTGAAGGGGTTTAAGGACAAAAGAGCCGTTAGCTGTGAGGGGGCTGAACTCCGTTCACCGCCAACGGATTGCCCCTGTCATGGCGTCCAAATTCGCTTTATTGGCTCCACAATTCAATCGCTTGGTGCCAAACTTCCTGTTTTCTTTTCAAAATCCGTTAGGCATGGTGCAAAAACTACTCCATCTGCGGCAACCCTTCCTAACCGACCGCTTTTTTATTTCTTTGCTCTATGAACCGACCTGTAAGAGTTTTAGTAGCCAAAGTAGGATTAGACGGCCACGACCGTGGCGCCAAAGTAATTGCCTCTGCCTTAAAAGATGCCGGCATGGAAGTCATTTACACCGGCCTTCGCCAAACCCCCGAAATGGTGGTGAATGCTGCTTTGCAGGAAGATGTAGATGCCATCGGCATCAGCATTCTTTCGGGCGCCCATATGACGGTCTTCCCCAAGCTATTAAACCTCATGAAAGAAAAAGGCTTAACCGATGTGCTGCTCACCGGTGGAGGCATTATTCCCGATACCGACATGCAGCAACTACAGCAACAGGGCTGCGGAGAACTTTTCCCTCCCGGAACCCCCACCCACCAAATAGCCGATTACATAAAAGCCTGGGTGGTGCAGCATCGCAGTTTTTAATCCTATAAATTCACTTGCACGGTAACTTCGGGCACTTACTTTTGCCCCCGAAATTTAAAGCCATGCAAACCTACACTACACTACTCACCGAACTTTCCGAAGGCATTTTATTAATAACGGTTAACCGCGAAGAGAAAATGAACGCGCTTAACAAAACCGTTATTGCCGAACTGGACAACGTAATGGATGAAGTGTATAACAGTGCAGATATAAAGGGCGTCATCATTACCGGCAAAGGCGCTAAAAGTTTTGTAGCAGGTGCCGATATTGCCGAGTTCAGAGGAATGGATAGAGAGGCAGGTACTGCATTAGCTAAGCGCGGCCACTCGGTGTTCAACAAAATTGAGTTGTGCCCTAAGCCCGTTATTGCTGCGGTAAACGGTTTTGCCTTAGGCGGTGGTTGCGAACTGGCCATGGCCTGCCACCTGCGCATTGCCAGCGAAAACGCCAAATTCGGACAGCCGGAAGTAAACTTGGGTATCATCCCCGGCTATGGAG
>CAZLXD010000078.1:3670-12541 GCA_964563185.1 uncultured Chitinophaga sp. | reverse complement strand
AAATCTTTACGGCTATCGTTATCAGTTGCCCTACCTTTTGGTATCCCGATAGTCTTTACGGCTATGGAATACCGAATATGTATACCGCCTACTGGTTGCTGAAAACAGATTACAATGAAAATATTTTAAAGGTAACCGATGATGTGGTGGTTTACCCTAATCCTTTCAGCAACGAATTGAATGTGATGTTTTACGGTGGCGATAAGGATAAAACCCATTTGATTGAAATCTTCAACATAGCAGGCCAGAAAGTATTCTCAAAAGAAATTTTCATACGCGACCACACCTTTGAACTGCTTACGCATAACGAAGCCGAACACATGCTGGCAGGTAAGTACATTCTGCGCTTAAACGGTAACCGTCAGTTTTCGCATGTAATTATTAAAGGACATTAAGACTTAGCGCACAGCTATCTTCCTTATCATTACCGAAAACAGCGAAGGGAAGAGGCGCTTTACATACACCCCGAACTTCTCCTTAAAGTTCGATACTATCACCTCTTCTTTATCTGCTTCTATGGCAGCAATAATTTGCCGCGAACATTCTTCCTTGGTTAATCCTTTGCTGGTGGCATTGTCCATGCTGCCTAACTTTACGCCTTCACCGGTAAGTGCATTGTACGAAATATTGGTTGCCACAAAACCGGGGCAAACCAGTAACACACGCACGCCATCACCGTAAACCTCCGCTCGCAACGAATCAAAAAAGCCATGCAGCGCATGCTTGCTGGCCGAATAGCCACTCCGCCAGGGGGAACCAAACTTGCCCACTGCGCTGGTAACCGATACAAACAATCCGCTTTTCTGCTTCAGAAACTCCGGCAGCACCACCTTAGTAAGCGCCAGTGTGCCAAAAAAGTTTATCTCAAACAGCTTTCTGTCCACCTCTACCGCAGTATCTTTTGCCAGCGATCGTTGGCTAATACCACCGTTGTTAATCAGCACGTCTATTCTTCCAAAGCGTTGTATTACTTCATTTTTCTTTGCTTCAAACTCCGAAGGCTTCTCCAGGTCGAGTGGTAAAACCAATAGCTTGTCTTTTGCTGTCCCGCTTTCGGTAGCCACCCGCTCCAACTCTTCTTTCCTTCTGGCCGAAAGGATAAGTTTAGCACCCTCCTTTACTAAATCTTTTGCCAATGCCTCTCCTATGCCTGACGAAGCACCTGTTAACCAAATCACTTTATCCTTTAATTCCATTTATCGAAGTAAACAAAATGTTGATGCCATCACTACGGGTATGGTCAATAGCAGTGGCAAAACAAAACAAATGTGCCGGAGCATAGTATAATCCGTCAATCCTGTCCCATTTAAGGGAACTTTCTATTTTTAAGCGCATGAACATTGTTCTGTTCGATTGTCATACAACACGCGAAAATCTGTTGCCTTTTACGTTTACCCGCCCTGTGGCTGATATTCGGGTTGGCATTCTTACCATTCGCGAAAAATGGGAGAAGTTTTTACAGGTTACCTCCTTTACCCTTTCCGAAGAATACCTGTCGGGCAGGTTTCCCTTTTTTCATGGCAACGATGCCGCTGTTTACATCAATGGCGCATTACTGCCCGATGAAAACCTGATAGCGGCTATCCGCAAACTGGGGGCATTACAATCACTTGTTCAAAACGGAATGTTGTTGGCTTTTAAAAGCGAGAAAAAACATCTCAACTACGAAAACTTTCAGGCTATTGCCCGGGGTTTTGCTTTAGTGGAATATACCGGGCAAGTAAAAGCTGTTTCCTATGGTTATGATATTTTTCGCATCAATGGCGATGCGCTGATGGCCGACTTTAACCTAATTACCAAAGGCAGGAAATCACAACCGTTATCGGAGTCTAACACCGTTATAGGCTATGCCGGTAATGTTTTTTTGGAGGAAGGGGCAAAAGCCGAAGCCTGTATCATTAATACTTCTGCCGGCCCTGTTTATATAGGTAAAAATGCCGAATTGATGGAGGGCTGTGTAGTGCGCGGCCCTTTGGCCCTGTGCGAACATGCTGCTTTAAAGATGGCTGCAAAAGTATATGGCCCCACCACACTTGGCCCGCATTGCAAAGCGGGAGGGGAGCTAAATAATGTGGTAATGTTCGGCTACAGCAATAAAGCACACGATGGTTTTTTAGGCAACTCGGTAATTGGCGAATGGTGCAACCTGGGGGCTGATACTAACAATAGCAACCTTAAAAATAACTACGCAAGCGTGGATGTGTTTAGTTACCGCGATGGGAAATCGGTAGATACCGGCTTGCAGTTTTGCGGCTTGCTAATGGCCGACCATTCCAAGTGTGGTATTAATACTATGTTCAATACAGGAACTGTAGTGGGTGTTTCTGCCAACATATTCGGGTCCGATTTTCCTCCCAAGTTCATTCCTTCGTTTACCTGGGGAGGCGCGAAATGGCTGCGCACCTTTATGTACGATAAAGCCATTGAAGTAGCCAACCGAATGATGGAACGAAGGGGATTGAAGGTGGATGAAGCGGATGAGAGAATTTTAAAAACTGTTTTTGAGCGGGAAGAAAAATATCGTAAGTAATAATGGGACGAAGAAAAATAGTGGCCGGTAACTGGAAAATGAACCTCGATTTAGAAGAGGCTGCCGGATGGTTAGGGGAAGTAGAAGCCAACTTACGCAAAGCAAATTGCGATGTAGTGGTTTTCCCCTCTTTCATATTTATTGGAGATATGATGGATATGTACGAAGGGGAACAGATTGTGTTTGGTGCACAAAACTGTTCTCACCTCGAAAGCGGAGCTCTAACGGGCGAAGTTTCAGCAGCGCAACTGGTAAGTGCCGGTGTGGAGTATGTAATTGTAGGCCATTCAGAGCGCAGAGAACACTTTGGTGAAACCAATCAGATGATTCTGGAGAAGTTGAAACTAGCATTAAAGCACGAGTTAATTCCGGTGTTATGTTGTGGTGAGCCTTTGCAGGTGCGTAACGAATTGAAACACAAGGATTATGTAAAGCAACAACTGGAAGAAAGTCTGTTTTTGTTACCCGCTGCTGCCGTTAATGAAGTGGTAATAGCCTACGAGCCGGTATGGGCCATAGGTACCGGTTTAAATGCCACACCGGAACAGGCGCAGGAAATGCACGCATATATCCGTTCCTTGATTGCCGGTAAATACTCCGACAGCTTGGCGCAGCAGATAATTATTCTTTACGGAGGCAGTTGTAAGCCCGAAAATGTAGGGCAACTTTTTGCCTGCACCGATGTGGACGGTGGGTTGGTAGGTGGAGCATCGCTGAATGCAAAAGATTTTATAGCCATCATTGAAGCTGCTTAAATGAAGTATATTGTTTATGATTTTCGCACGAGGGATGAAAACGAGCGCGACTGGTTAGTAGCGCTTTTGAGCGAATATTATTTTGATGGATTTGAAGAAACCTCCGACTCGTTAAAGGCTTATGTGCCTGCCGGTAAAACCGATTCTCAAAAAGTAAAAGAGATACTAAGCGAAAATGAACTTTCGCATGTAACTTTTACCGCAAAGGAGCTGGAGGATAAAAATTGGAACGAAGAATGGGAGAAGAATTTCGAGCCAGTTACTATTGCTAATCAGGTTGGAATACGTGCTCCTTTTCACCAACCGCTTAACACCGAGTATGAAATAGTGATTGAACCGAAAATGAGTTTCGGCACTGGACATCATGCCACTACAGCATCAGTTATTCAGTTAATGCTTGAAATGGATTTTAGGAATAAGGACGTTCTTGACTTTGGCAGTGGTACGGGGGTATTGGCAATTCTGGCTGAAAAACTGAATGCCGCAAATGTAGTTGCCATTGATAACGAAGAATGGGCTTACAACAACTGCGTGGAGAATACTGCTGCTAATAACTGCTCACACATAGTTTGCCTGCATGGTGACGATTCCTACACCTTCACCGGAAAGTTTGAGATTATCTTAGCGAATATCAACCGTCATGTTATCCTTAATAATATGGCAAGATGGAAGTCGCTCCTTAAGGCTAAAGGAGTATTGATTGTAAGCGGTATTCTTCAAAGCGATGAAAGAATGATTCTGGAAGAGGCTACCCGCCTGGGATTTACAACTAACAAAACTGTGCATAATAACGGATGGCTGGCTATCTCCTTCCATCTCCCCCAATAAAACAAACAGCATGAACAAGTTCTTTGCAATAACCGCACTTCTTCTTTTAGCATTTATATCACAGGCGCAGTTGGTTACTTCTTTTCCACCGGAAAAGGAAAAGTTTCTGAAAGAGCTAGAGCAGTTTATGACGGCTTCTAAAATTCCGCAGAATCAGGAGTTGATGAACACCTTTCAGAAGTTAGTAAAGGATGGAAAGATTAACGACACATGGATAACCGAAGTAAACGGAACATCAAATCTAATGGCTGCCCGTTTAATGTCGCCTGCCACACATTTTTACAACTACCTGAATGCTGTTGTAAGTGCTGCTCAAAAAGCAAAAACCGATGAGCAGATTGTTTCGTGGAGCAAAGTGTTGAATGATGTAATAAAAAACCAAAAGAAAGGCGACAATAATGAGTTTCTGAAACTGGCTGAATTCTCCCACGCTTTTTTTCAGCAGGGGGCATTACTGGCATCGCCCACTAAAACATGGTATGTTGAAAGCAACGAATACAAGTTGGTGTATGAAAATAATAAACCGAAAGTGACATTTCCTGTCACCTCGCTTCGCGGATTTTCGAGAGGTGATACCATCACCATTGCACAAACAGCGGGAAGTTACCTGCCACTTGAAAAGAAGTGGGAAGGCAAATCAGGGAAAGTGGATTGGGCGCGTGCCGGTTTAGATCCTGCCAAAGCCTACTGCACTTTTAAAGATTACGCTATCAACCTTGATAACTTTACTTATACCATTGATTCAGTAGTGTTTTATTATCCGGAGTATTTTAAAACTCCGGTGGTTGGAAAACTAACCGATAAAATAGTTGCCGGTGGAGACTCTACAGGGTTACGCTACCCTCGTTTTGAATCGCGCGATTCAGCAATGGTAATAAAAGATATTGCCCCTAATGTTTCCTACGTGGGAGGCTTCGGGTTGTTCGGCAACAAGGTAATTGGTAGTGGTAATACAGAAATTAAACCACGTCTCAGTTTCTACTCGCGCGATGGGAAAACTAAAGTTCTTTCCGCCACTTCTAACACCATTTACATTAAAAGAGGCGAAGAATTAGGCGCGGAAAAAGCGGAGGTCTCCATCTATTTTGGATCAGACTCCATTTATCACCCGCAGTTAAATCTGGTTTATAAAGTAAACAAGCGCGAAATGCGTTTGCTTAGGGGAGAATCAGGTATCGGCAAATCGAAGTTTTTCGACTCCTACCATAAGCATGAATTTACTACCGATGCCATTTTCTGGAATATGGATTCGTCCATTCTTAATCTGAAAATTCTCTCCGGTGTAGGTATGAAGCCAGGAATTTTCGAGTCGGCCAACTACTTCAATAAAGATGTAATCCGGAAAATTCAGGGGGTAGCTTCTTACGAACCGCTTTCTATTCTTAAAAAAATGTACGAAAAAACGGGCTCGCGCGAAATGAACGCGCTTGAAGTAGCCCGTGCACTTGACCCTAAATTAACGGAAGTACAAACCCGCTCTTTGTTTTACGAACTGGTAGAGAATGGATTTATTGTTTATAATGAAGAACTGGGGATTGTAACATTAAAGGATAAAGCTGTAAACTATGTATTGGCTAATGCTAAGAAGATTGACTACGATATTATTCGGATAAAGTCGGCCCCGCAGAAGGGGAATGACTTTATTGATTTAAAGAACAATAACCTTGATTTAAAAGGCGTGTTTGAAGTTCCTATAAGTGATACAGCTTATGTTTATTTCCGGCCAAAGGACAACTCCATCAGTTTGCAGAAAGACCGCAATATGGAGTTTGACGGTTTAATTTATGCAGGCCGGATGGATTTGCACGGACAGAAATTTAAATTCAACTACACTCCATTTACAGTTGACTTAACGCATGTTGATACCATGCTTATCAATGTGCAGGACAGCGGTAAAGTGGATGAATACGGTGAGCCGATTCTTAAGCCGCTTAAATCAAGAGTAGAGAACTTCAAGGGAATGTTGGAGATTGACGCACCTATCAATAAATCAGGAAGAACGAAGCTTCCTCAGTTTCCACGTTTATATAGCTACGAGAGGTCGTATGTGTATTACGATGATCCTAATGTGGCGAAGGGAGCGTACAACCGTAAAAGTTTTTTCTTTGAAATGGAGCCATGGCGATTAGACAGCCTTAACAACTTTAGTGGCGATATTATTAACTGGAAAGGGAAGTTTGTGTCGGGGGGGATATTCCCTGATATAAAGGACAGTGTGCATATTCAGGTTGATGGGTCGCTTGGATTTAAATCAGAAACTCCGAAAGGTGGTTATCCATTGTATGGAGGCAAAGGCCAATACTATGGTAAGTTTGAATTGAATTACGATGGATTGAAAGGAGAGGGGGATGCGCGTATTACGCACTCTACTGCCGACTTTATGGCACATAATATTCGCCTTTATCCCGACTCCATGTTGGGAACCACAGACAGTTTTTTTATTGCAAAAACTTTTGAAGGGGTAAAAACTCCGGCTGTAACCGGTTTTAATGATGAAATATTCTGGAGGCCGAATTCAGATAGTATGCTCATTACGCAGAAGGCAGCTGAAAGCCCTTTTGCTATGTATGATGATGGCTTTACAACTTTTAAAGGTAGTCTGTTACTAACCAAAACAGGCTTGCGTGGTAACGGAACATTAGATTGGAACGAGGCAACACTTTCCTCAAAGGATTTTGCTTTCCGCACTATGGATTTGTCTTCAGATACTGCTTCGCTAAACATTAAAACAACGGGCGATAGAGTTACCTTTAAAACCCCGAATGTGAACGCCAAAGTGGATTTCAAAACCCGTATTGGCGATTTTAAATCTAACCAAAAGGATATTCCAACAGAGTTTTCATACAACCAATACACTACAAAAATCAACGAATTCAAGTGGTTTATGGATGAGAAAATTCTCGATTTCAAAGCTCCGCCACAAGGTCCGGGCGAATACTTTACTTCAACCAATCCGCAACAAAAGGGGCTTACATATTTGGGTAAGCGGGCTATTTACTACTTAACCACCTCTATACTTCGTATTGAACAGGTTCCCGAAATACGCGTGGCAGATGCCAGTGTGGTTCCCGATAGCGGACTGGTAATTATAGAAGAAGGCGCTAAAATGAACCAGTTGAAAAATGCCACCATTGTTGCCGATACCATTAACAAAAAGCATAAGATAGAACAAGCAACGGTTGATATATACAGCAAAGCTGAGCTAAAGGCAATAGGGAATTACACTTACGCTACCAAAGGAATTAAGCAGGTGGTGCAAATGAATGATGTTGGCACAAAGAAAGTGATGGTAGGGCCCAGAAAAAACAAACAACAGGAGAACTGGCAGTTAACGGCTACTGCCGATATTAAACCTGAAGATAACTTTGTTCTGTATCCCAATGTGAAATTCAACGGGCAGATTAAACTAACTTCTGTTAATCCGCTACTTCGTTTTAAGGGATACGCTGATTTGAGCTTAAAACATACCGGAGTTACTTCTACCGATTTCTTTGTTGATCAGGATGTTTCGCCTGATACTTTGGGGTTGAAATTTGATACAGCCAAGAACAGTGCCGCCCTACGCATCTCAGCAGGTATTCACCTGCACCGCGAGGAAAAAGAGGAAGGAGTGTGGAGTTCTACTATGTATTCAACCCTGTTAGCACCAAAGAAAGATGCCAAGGATGTTACTCTGTTTAAAACCCTTGGTATTGCGGCACAGAACCCCAAAAGTGGCGAGTATCTTTTAGGTAATGAAAAGAAGATTAAAGAAGGTGCCACAGTAGGCAATCTTATTAAGTATGACGACAAGAAAGGTGTTATTAATGCCGAAGGTAAATTTAGCCTTGGTACATACTTCGGATTGATAAAGAGTGTAGCGGCCGGATATGCAGATGTTGATTTCGATAGTTCAAGTTTGAAATTTAACCTGACGTTTGGACTAGATATGAAGATGGGGGATAAACTGCCGGAGCGATTTGAGTTTTATATGGCAGGCGACAACGCTGACCAACCTGACATTAACTATGACCCGGTCAAACAGAGAAAGGTGATTCATGAAATAGCGGATGAGAAAGCCGACAAAAAACTATTGGAAGAATTTGATCAGACTGCTTTGTTCAATAAGCGCTTTAAAGACCTGGACCACTATATTGTTTTTAACGATGTGAATTTTGTGTATGACACAGCCGATGTTACACTGCGTAGCGTAGGTAAAATTGGCGTGGCCATGATTGGCAAAAAGGTAATCAACAAAAAGCTGGATGGATACATTGAATTCCAGTATCGAGGAGGCGCTGATCTTTTTACTATTTACCTAAAAACCGGAACCAACGATTGGTTCTACTTTGAATACCGTCCCGGCACACTTGGTATCCTTTCCTCTTACAACGATATCAATACTATCATTGGTGGATTGCCTGCCGAAAAACGTAAGATTAAAGGTGATAAGGACAGATTTTATCTGTATACGATTGGTTCCTCTATTGCCAAGGATGAGTTTGTGAGTTATCACAGCGATCGTGCCAAGGGGATTTTCCGTCCGCGCTTTGAAATAAACTATGACATGTCTACACTGCCTGATGACACTGTTTCTAATAGTATAAATGATACCGTGCCTGACAATAGTGATTACCAATTACCTCAGGAGGAACCACAACTTACCCCTGAGCAACAAGAACTCATAGAACAGGAGCAGGAGCGCCAGCAACTTGAGGAAATGCGCATGAAGGGTCAAAACATTCTTTCAGGCCCGCCTCCGGGAAGAGACAAACCCAA
>CAZLXD010000078.1:1720-3660 GCA_964563185.1 uncultured Chitinophaga sp. | reverse complement strand
AAACGCCTGTACAGGGGCAGCCTCCCGTTGAAGAACACAAGCAGCAGGAACAACCTCCTGTGGAAGAACCCAAACAAGAAGTACCACAACCTCAGAATAATGAGGTTGCTCCTGATAACGATACTTCTGTTTCACCGGACAATGAGGGAGCAAAAACGGATAACGAAGCTACTACAGAAGGTACTTCCAAAAAGGAAAAAAAGAAGAAAGCAAAGAAGCAGGAAGAAACTCCTGAAGAGGAGCCGAAGTGATAATGAGTTCTCTCAGGCAAGTTAATTTTGAACTATAGAAAGCTGAAATCTTGAGTTAAATTTTGCCTTGGGAAAGAGGGCTTAAAGCAGGTTTTTGACAGCATTGCTTGTAAACTTTCCTCCTTTCCCTTGCTTTCCTTTTATTTGCCTTTACCCTAAAAAAATGTAACAATGAATTACGACTTAATAGTAATAGGCAGCGGCCCGGGCGGATATGTGGCAGCTATACGCGCTTCTCAGCTTGGTTTAAAAACTGCTATAGTTGAAAAGGATAATCTGGGAGGCGTTTGCCTCAATTGGGGCTGTATTCCAACTAAAGCTTTGCTTAAGAGTGCGCAGGTTTTCGAATACATTAACTATGCAGGGGATTACGGTATTACTGTTGGGAATTCTAAAGTTGATTTTGATGGTATTGTAAAACGAAGCCGTGGTGTTGCCGATGGAATGAGCAAAGGTGTTCAGTTCTTGATGAAAAAAAATAAGATTGATGTCATAACCGGAACCGGTAAGTTGAAAAAGGGCGGCAAGGTAGAAGTGGCTGATGCCACCGGCAAAAAGACAGAGTATTCTGCTAAACATATAATTCTTGCTACCGGAGCGCGAAGCCGTGAGTTGCCTAACGTAACGCAGGATGGAAAAAAAGTAATTGGCTACCGTGAGGCAATGACTTTACCTAAGCAGCCGGAGAGCATGGTTGTAATGGGTAGTGGAGCCATTGGTATAGAGTTCGCCTATTTTTATGCTACACTCGGCACTAAAGTAACCGTGGTGGAGTTTCTTGATAATATATTGCCTCGCGAGGATAAAGATGTGTCGAAGGAGATGGAAAAGATTCTCAAGAAAAAAGGCTTGAGTATTCTCACCGGAACTTCTGTGGAAAAGGTAGATGCATCAGGTAAAAAGTGTATAGTAACGGCTAAGGCAAAAGATGGAAAGCAGCAACAAATTGAATGTGATGTTGTTCTGTCGGCAGTAGGAATTGCTACTAATATTGAAGGAATTGGTTTGGAAGAAACAGGAGTAAAGACTGAAAAAGGTTTGGTAGTTGTGGATGACTTTTACCGCACTAATGTTGCCGGTGTTTATGCCATTGGCGATATTGTAAAAGGCCCTGCATTGGCACATGTAGCTTCGGCCGAGGGGATTACCTGCGTGGAGAAAATTGCAGGCCACCACCCTGAACCAATAGATTACAACAATATTCCTTCGTGTACATACTGTTCTCCTGAAGTTGCATCGGTAGGCTTAACTGAAGAACAGGCCAAAGAAAAGGGCTATCAGATTAAAGTAGGTAAGTTCCCTTTCAGTGCATCGGGCAAAGCGAGTGCCGCAGGGGCTAAAGAAGGTTTTGTAAAACTAATTTTTGATGCGAAGTACGGAGAATGGTTAGGCTGCCATATGATGGGAGCAAATGTTACTGAAATGATTGCTGAAGCAGTAGTAGCCCGTAAATTGGAAACCACAGGCCATGAGATTATTAAATCTATTCACCCCCATCCAACCATGAGTGAGGCTATTATGGAAGCAGCAGCAGCAGCTTATGGAGAGGTCATTCATTTATAATGAAAAGAAAAGCTAGATTTTTTTTCTTACTGATAATAGTGTTTTCGTTGCTGCCTTCTTGCAATGCACCCGAAAAGCTATTGTGCCGTACCTGGCAACCTACATTTGTTGATTTTGATGAAACTC
>CAZLXD010000078.1:0-1710 GCA_964563185.1 uncultured Chitinophaga sp. | reverse complement strand
CAGCTATGACCCGTCCATGAAAGCTGATATTGTAACTCAGTTGAAGGATACTCTTTTGTTTACATTTAATAAAGACCATACTTACAGTGTTCGAATGCCCGACCGCACCGAGAGAGGAACCTGGCGTTTTAGTGCAAAGCATGATACTTTATACACTAACAACGAAAACAGCGGAGCTTACTCTAAAGTTAATTCTCTTACCAAAGAGTTTTTAAATGTGGAAACCTTCGATAAAAATGGTATGGAAATGAAGTTTATTCTAAAACCGGTGGTGACTAAAACTTCAAAATGAAAAGCAGCGCTGTATTTTTTACCATAGCACTCATATTGATTTTCTTTTCTTCCTGCACCTCGGTTTACAAACTGGTATGTTCGCAATGGGAAGTAGCCGAAGTGAAATTTAATGGCAAAACTGGTGTTTTTACTCCCGAACAGTTGCGCTCCATTGAGTATCAGTTAAAAAATGAGTTTGACTTTAATTTTAGGCATGACAGTGTTTACCTAGTAGTTAAAGGGCATGATACTGTTTATGGTATCTGGCGCCTATCTGAGGATAAAAAGCAGTTAGTATCAAAAATAGGAGAGGAAGAGCAGGTTTCGGATATTGTAAAAATCAACAAGAAGGAGTTTCTGTTTCATCCGCAGCAGGACTTAGGCAGCATTGAATACATCCGCTGTATACCCTCTACAGATACGAAGTAACATCAGCAATTTTATACTCATTGTTGATGAGCAGAAAGCCAAAGAATTTCCTGTCTATCTTTTTAGGATAAACAATAATCACTTCTAAAACCTCCAGGGTGCGTCCGTCTGGTTGCGGTAACTCAAATACACGAGTGTAGTCGATAGATTCCGCTCCGTTTGTCCATTTATTGAATACATCGGCAGTTACCTTTACCACGCTTTTCTCATAGCTGTTCTTTACATTAAAAACATCTGCTCCGTGGCGTTGCTCAATCGGGCCACGATAAACCATTTGTGCCCCCAAAGTTGAATAGTCCTTAGTCTGGGCCGATGCAAAGGCATTCTCCAATATCCCACCTAGAACAGGAATAAGAGATGTGTCGCCATGTGGTGCATCAATGGTATTTATATTCAGATTTGATGTGGATGTAGTGTCGGTTGTGGGAGTAGTATTCTGTTCTTCCTTTTTACACTGTTTGCACGAGGTGAACAACAAAGATGCGGTTAATATTACAATAACGGATACAAGAAAGATGGTCTTATTGCTCATGATTAATCCAAACTTTTTTCCATTACGAAATGAGAGATATTGACCTCAGTAAATTCATTGCTTACAATTTTATATCCCAGTTTCTCGTAAAAAGGAACGGACACTTTGCGTGCATGACAGTATATCACCTTGTCTTTATTCATTCGGCAGAGTTTTTCTGCTTCCAGCAATAGCTCTTTTCCTTTTCCTTTTCCTTGCCATTCAGGTTTTACTGCCATTTGGCGCATTTTTACTCTGCCATCGTCCGCCTTAACCAGAGTGAGGCATGCAATGATGTTCCCATCCGCAAAACTCCCTAAATGAAGGTCGTCTACATCCTTTTTAAGTTCGGCTTCCGTAAACTGTAGCCCTAATGGCTGCCGCAGCACCAAATCGCGCAAGGCAAGCGCTTGCCCGTATTCATCGGACCCGTGAAGAAATACCTTGTGTTCTATCATAGTGAAGCGAATAAAAGCAAACTTGCTGCATTCGCGAAA
>CAZLXD010000077.1:6955-12629 GCA_964563185.1 uncultured Chitinophaga sp. | reverse complement strand
TGTAACAAAGTCCAACCTTTTCGCCATTAATAATCAGAGGAGTAAAAAATTAAGCTACAGATTAAAAAACGAATAGAGGTAGCATATATTTTTAAGATTGGTAGCAATAGAAGATTTGAGTTGACTTTATTCACTAATGGAATACATGTTGTCCCTTCGGAGTACGGTATTGGGCGAACAAGGCTAAGGCCTGCATAAAATTCCACCAATGGTGCAATACTGAATAAGCTATAGTGCAGTTTTTTCTTCTGCTTAATACACACATACCTACACCTTAACTTTTCAGTCTTAATCCAATGGAAAAAAGCCTTGTACGTAAGCATCGGTGCTGTCAATACACGGTAGGGGCTTTACAAACTCTACCATACGCCCGGGCATAAAGGTAAGGATGGGCATGCCGGGGGTAAACAGATTGAGCAGATAGGTCATGTAAGCAAACTGGTAAGGGTCGGTGGCTACCGCTATTTTTTTAAAGCCCATTTTCTTTGCCAGTCGCTTGCCGTAAGTGGCGTTCTGGTAGCTGTGTTCTGCTTTATCCTCCACAAAAGTGTGGCTAGGGGGAATACCCAGCGAGTCGGCCATTTGTTTCATTACGCAGCCCTCTACATAAGGGGTATGCACAGCCGCTCCTGAAAAAATAATGTTTTTGGTAATGCCTTTGTCGTAGAGTTCCTTAGCCCAATATAAACGGGTATTCAACAGTATTTTATTGCGTTCGCTACCGTAAGGATGCTCGGGTGTTACATACGGGTAGCCGGGTACGATTACCACATCATAGGGCGCACGCTTCAGGTATTTTTTATCGGCTTTTTTTATGCGCTGCACAGGGGTACAGGCAGCCAACAGAAAAGGTATGGTTAGTAAAAGATAGTAGTGAAACCGCATGTCGCGGGCTAAAATAATGGGCTTTTTGTTAGTGCAAGCGGGGCCGGGTAAACATTGTACAAACCTTAAATAAGCAAGCTAAAAGTTTCGCACTTGGTTGGCATGCCCGACTGCCAAAAAAGTAAGCGATGTTGCAGTTGGTTTGGTGGGTTATTGGCACGAGCGAGACGTTCACGCCATTTGGGGCTCTTTAACAGCGCGGCACATTTATTCTTTAACCAGCGGAGTGGTAGCAATGGTTTGGGTGCCACGCAGCAGGGTAATGAGGTAAGTGCCGGCAGGGTAAGGACTTATGTTTAGTTTTTGAAAACTGCTGTAAAGCGGCAGGGTTTGGGTATGCACCACCTGCCCTAAGCCATTGGTTATTTGCAGGGTAACGTTGCCTTTGCCCCAATTGGTAAAGCCGTAATCTATTACCACCTCGTTAACAGCAGGGTTCGGGAAAACCTTTAGTTGGTTTTCGTTGCGGTCTGTGGCCTCTAAACCCATTATTGGTTTTAAAGTATCGCAAGGGCTGCCATGTAAAGCACCTAAACGGTAGTTGGGATAATACGGTAAACCTGCAATGAAGCTTGGCAGCTTAACTGTATCCTGAAAATTACATCCCGTCCCTACTTGGTCGGGATTGTTTATTGCAGCCATGTAGTAGGTGGTATTGAGCGATGCGATGTAAATTTTACCGTCAGGAGCTAATTGTGCAAAGTTGTAAGTAACTGGTGCAGGGGAATGGTATTGGATATATTTTGCGATGCTTGTCTTACTTGCCGCTATGGAAGTTGATAGCATATCAAATTGAAATATTTCTTTAGTTGAGCAAAGATAAAAGAAGCGGCTGTTCGGGGAATATGCTCCACTGGAAGTATGATAATCAACGGAGTCAATATTTTCCGGTAGATAAATCGTTTCTAATAAACTGATATTCCCCGAACAGCGATTAAACTCATAAAAATCCAACTTACCCTGTTCATCATTAACACTTGCAAAATAGCGCCCATCAGGAGAGAAGCTCAATACGGAAAATTCTCCTCTGTTGTATATGTGACTACCTATGCACTGTAACGAATACTTTCTTACACTGTCACTACCGTCATATAACATCAAATCATAGCAATTCGTTCCGGCTTTCATGGTTACCAACCACCAGTCCTTACCGTTAGCGTGTCTAACTGCTGTTAAGCTAAAAGAGGATTCGGATTGAGAAATTGGCTTGTCTTTATACACCAATCCGCCCTTCCCGAAGTTTAAGGACATATCAACTTGTGTTCTCAGTATCCTTTTTACTGTAATAAAAAAACTGGGGAGTGTATCTACAAACCCATAGATTATATCATACTTCTCCGAATTTGATGGGTTGGGCAAAACAAGCATTAGCCCTGAACTTGGGTTGCCTCCATAATACCACAAAGGCAAGTTGTTCAAAAAGTAACCGTTGTGCAAGCTGTCACCTATTATCTCATCAAGATAGTTTCGAACAGTAATACCATTGGTGTAGAACTGCACAGCACCATCTTCGTTGCTCATTGCACAATTAGCTCCTTTTAGGTTAATTCCAAGCGAATCATAGGTAATGCTAACTGGTTGCTTTGTAAAATCATACTTTGATATTCCAAACCAATAATTAAAGTTAGTGCTATATCCCGCGTTGCTTGAATAGCCAGCTAACCAAGTGTAATCATGCTTTTGCGCACTGCCCGCCAAAGCACAAAAAGCAAACAAATAAGTAAGCAGGTGTTTCATCGCCTACTTAAATATAATCTTCATTTCCACCCTACGGTTTTTCTGGCGGCCTTCGGGGGTGTCGTTGTCGGCAACCGGTATGCTTTCGCCATAGCCAAAGGCTTCGAGGTTAACACCCTGCACACCACGTTTTACTAAGTAGTTGCGCACAGCCGTAGCCCGCTTTTGCGAGAGGATAAGGTTCTTTTCATCGCTGCCTACGTTATCGGTGTGGCCTTCAATGCGCAGGCCGTAGTTAGGTTTGCTTACCAGCAATGCCGCCAGCGCATTCAACGATGGGAACGAACTGCTGCGGATAATATCCTTACCCGTTTCAAACTCCAGATTCTCAAAGGCATACTTCAGCGTTTCAATTTCCTTTTTCTCCAGTTTAGGGCAGCCTTTGTTTTCTACGGCACCAAATACTTTAGGGCATTCGTCATCTTTATCAAACACCCCATCGCCATCGGCATCGGCATAAGGGCAACCCATGTTTTCTTTCGGCCCTTTTACCTGTATGCAGCGGTCTTCGTTATCGTAAACGCCATCGCCATCGGTATCGGGGCAACCAAAGTGGCGCAGATCACCGGGCACATCGGGGCAAAGGTCTTCGCGGTCGGGCACACCGTCTTTATCTCTGTCAGGGCAGCCGTAAAACTCCGCCAGCCCGGGCACATCGGGGCAGTCGTCTTTCTTATCTATAATCTTGTCACCATCTCTATCAGGGCAGCCGTTAAACTCCACTAAGCCCGAGTCGGTCACGCAGCTATCCTGCATATCAACAATACCATCGCGGTCGGTATCGGGGCAACCCTGCAATTCTTTAGGGCCGGGGTTATCGGGGCATTTATCCTGCGAATCGGTTATACCATCGCCATCCTTGTCGGGGCAGCCTTGTGTTTCGCAGGTGCCTTTTTCTTTCTTACATAAATCTTTGCGGTTAGAAACCTTGTCCTTATCGCGGTCGTGTTTTTTGCCGTAAGGGATAGGAATTTTGAGGGCTACGTGTATATCGGCATTGTATACATGCTTTTTGGCAAAGAGGCCCAGTAGGTCTTGCGTGCCTATAATCAGCGGCCCCATGCGCAGGGTGGTTCCCATGCTTATGTTGCCCAGCACATCGTAGGTAACCGGTAAATAAAAACCAAACCAGGCGTGGTCGTATTTGGGGGTAAGCGTAAAAGCGGTGGTGTGGTGCACCATGTTGCGCTTAGGCGCCATGTTAGCCGAAACATCGGCCATAAAGTTTACGCCAAAGCCTTTCCAAATGTGGTAGTCAACAAAAAAGTTGAAGCGGGTAGGCAGCCACATGGTAAAGTTCTTTTTGCCGTTGTCCTTAATGGTAAAACGGGTGCGGATGGTATCATCGAAACTCTGTAAGCCATCGGGGAACTTAATGTTGTCTACATCCCAGTCGGTAATATCGGCTGTAAAGTTGCGGCTGTATTGCCCTTTCTTAAAGCTAACGGCACCAAAATCGATAATGGAGAAACCTGCCGAAAGCTTATAGCGGTTCTGGTCGAATCGCCACCATTCTTCGCAGTCCATTTCATATTTGTACTTGTCTTTATCGGGCCGCCATTCGTAAATAATTCCCAAATCAACTGCCGCAGTTGGCGTAGAATATTTAAAGGAAAATAAATCACGCATGTAATCATTCACCTCATCGTAAGCATAACCTTCCGATGAGACGGCTCCCTCGGAGTAGGCATATTCCACATCGGTTTTAAACACGGAAATGGTATCGAAGTTTTCCCAGCGGTAGTCCAAATCTTTTACATATAGGTAGCCACCGGCTATACCCTGTATCAGTTTTAATGTTCCACCCACTTTAATCATGTGCGGGTCAGTTTCATAAACCACGCGCGAGTAGGTAATTCCGTAGTCAATCCAGTTAAGCAGTTTTATAGACGGATTGACATCATTCAGGCCCTTGTTGAGATAACTAAGCGCCTGTTCGGCCTTGTAGCCTGCTCCAAGGTAGGCAATACGGGCAAAGGTTTCGTCAATGTTATCTACGTTGGTTACCGAGTTAAAGTGAGAAGTAAACGCAAAAGCATTGTTGTTGGTTTTCTTTCCCCACGAACACATAAAAGAAAGCGGTAGCTGTGCCTGAGCTCCAATGTAGATGTATTTGTTCTTACCGTTTACTCTTTCTTTTAAGTATTTATCCTGAAAACCTTCTTCGCTAAACAGGTCGGGGTTGAGTAAAGCTTTGCGGTCGAGCCCTACATAATTATTGTTGAGGTTAAACCCGAAGTTGAACAGGTTAACATCGGCAATAAAGCGGCTATCGGCAATAGCCGGGTTGTAGGAAACATTGGTAACCCCGCCATAAGGGCTGCTGTGCAGGCCTTTAAAAAACTGGGCACTTGAAAACAACATCAGGGTAAGGAGGGTTGCGGAGAGTAGAAGTTTCTTCATAGCGAAGGATTTATACTTGCAAAGCTAAAAGGTAAGCATTTATGTGCACTTGACTTTTATCACCGGCAATAACATTTACATTTGGCGCTGTTTATAACAACATGCGTTCACCGGTTACCCGTTTTTTGCTATTGGCTTTTTTAATAACCGTTGCCTGTGCTGCCTTTATGTATTTATGGCAGGGCAAAATGAAGGACGAGTTTGTAATGCAAAACGGTTATGTGTTGTTGGGGGCAGTGGCACTTACCTGTGTAGGTGCTCAGTTGTTTTTACTTAGTTCGGCTGCCGGAGATGCAAAAGCCTTTGTGCGCAAATTTATGCTAAGCACAGTGTTAAAGATGTTCCTCTTTTTAGGAGTTATAATGGGATACATGCTTTTTTCGGAAGAAAGTAAGAAGGCGGTAGTGCTCTATTTTTTAATGGCGTATGTACCTTTTACCCTGCTGGAAGTAAGCACCTTATACTCCGAATTGCGCAAAGGAGCCGGGCGCCCTAAGTAGTTCTGTTTACACCCCTGTTTATTCCTGTGTTTTTTTGGTTTTAAACCTTTTCGCGTTTCGCATATTATCTTATGTTTGCGCCCGCTTTTACATGGCTTGCAATGAAAATATCCTTAAAAAACAGCTATAAACACCTTTTTGCCGCGCTT
>CAZLXD010000077.1:5027-6945 GCA_964563185.1 uncultured Chitinophaga sp. | reverse complement strand
ATGTGTTTGCCAACGAAGATGCGCATGATGCCGGAGCGGCTCATAACGAGCATGCTGAATCAGAAAAATTTGATGCCGGTAAAATGATTATGGAGCACATACTGGATGCTCACGACTGGCACCTTTGGGGCGACCACCACAATGCCGTTTCTATTCCGCTGCCTGTTATTCTTTATAGCGACAAAGGTTTGGATGTATTTATGAGCAGTGCTTTCCACCATGGCGAAGCAACTGTTGCCGGCAAATACAACTATAAGTTAGATCATGGCCACATTGTAGCCGTAAATGAAGCTGGAGAAGCTGATGCAGCGGCCACTGCTCAAATCAAAGACTTTTCGGTAACCAAGAACGTAGCCGCTATGTTCATCAGCATTATTCTGTTGCTGACCATTTTCCTTCCGGTGGCTAAAAAATATCAGGCAAACCCTAATCAGGCACCATCGGGAATGCAATCTTTGTTAGAACCCATCATCCTGTTCATTCGCGACAACGTAGCTATACCTAACATTGGTAAAAAGAAATACGAGAAATACATGCCGTTTCTTTTAACGGTGTTCTTCTTTATTCTCATCAATAACTTAATGGGGTTAATTCCGTTCTTTCCCGGGGGCGCTAACGTAACCGGAAACATATCGGTAACCCTTTCATTGGCAGCTATTGTATTGATTATTGTTATTGTTACCTCCAACAAACACTACTGGCACCACATACTGGCTATGCCGGGCGTGCCTAAACCTATCCTCATTATTCTTACCCCTATCGAAATTTTAGGGTTTGTTATCCGTCCGTTTGTATTAATGATGCGTTTGTTCGCCAACATTACTGCGGGCCACATTGTTATCCTTTCGTTTATCTCCCTCATTTTCATTTTCGGGGCATTAAGCGCTACAGCAGGTTATGGCATATCCGTGTTTTCTATATTTCTGGTGGTATTTATGAGTGTGCTGGAATTGCTGGTTGCCTTTTTGCAGGCGTATGTATTTACACTGTTAAGCGCTATTTACTTTGGTTCAGCCATTGAAGAAGGCCACCACGGAGAGGAACATCACTAAACGATATTTAGTTTATTACTATAAAGAGTATTCATTCACAATTAAAACCAAACCCATGTTAGATTCAGTTTTATTGCAGGCTGCACCCGATACTTTAGGTTACGGAGTGGCTGCTATCGGAGCAGGTTTAGCTGCCTTTGGAGCAGGTGTTGGTATCGGACAAATTGGTGGAAAGGCCCTCGAGTCAATTGCTCGTCAGCCAGAAGCCAGTGATGACATCCGTGCTAACATGATCCTTACAGCCGCCCTTGTAGAAGGTGCTGCTATCGTAGCTATCCTGGTAGGTATGCTGGTAGTATTTACCAAGTAATTCCTCCGGTAAAAAGAAATTCAGGCAGCAAAAGCGGTTGGCTGCGCTGCCTGTTTTTTTCCCCTGAAAAGGTTTTAAAAAGAAGTAAAAACAAAAAGTAAAGAAAACGCAATATGGCACTGTTAACACCTTCCATTGGTCTTGTATTCTGGATGCTGTTGGGATTCGGAATTCTGTTTTTCCTGATGACAAAATTTGCATGGAAGCCTATTATGGGCGCTTTGCAGGAAAGAGAAAAGAGCATTGATGAGTCTCTTCGCCAGGCCGAAAAAGCCCGTGCTGAAATGAGCAAACTGGTGGTTAAAAACGAAGAACTTTTAAACCAGGCTAAAGAAGAGCGCAATAAAATATTGCACGATGCCCGCGAAGCTGCCGAAAAGGTAAAGGCCGACATTCTGGACAAAGCCGGAAAAGAAGCTGAGGAAAAACTAAAGCAGGCTCTGCGCGAAATTGAAACACAGAAGAAAGCCGCTATTGTAGAAGTAAAGAACACTGTAGGCTTAATGGCTTTGGAGATTGCCGAGAAGGTTATCCGCAAGGAACTAAAAGGCAATGC
>CAZLXD010000077.1:0-5017 GCA_964563185.1 uncultured Chitinophaga sp. | reverse complement strand
TTACGTAAAGAATTTAGCGAAGGAAGCCGAACTGGTTTAGTTCTTCATTAACGAAACAAAGAACACAAAATGGGTTCATTCAGAATAGCCAACCGATATGCCAAATCGCTGATAGGCTTAGCCAAGGAAAAAGGCGAATTGGAAAGCACCTTTAACGATATTAAGAGTATTGATAATGCTTTTGAGCAAAGTCGCGATTTACGTATGCTGTTTAAAAGCCCAATTATCCCTACCGATAAAAAACTGGCCATTGCTGAAAAGCTTTTTAAAGGCAAGAGCAGTGACATGGTTTACCGATTTATGGTGTTGCTTATAAAAAAGGGCCGCGAGTCGCATTTTCATGATGTGGTAAATTCCTTTATTGATCAATATAACACTTTGCAGGGCATTACTCCGGTTAAACTGATTAGTGCCGTTAAACTTGATTCGGGCTTAGTGCAAACCATGGTAACCAACCTTAAGGCAAAAGAGTTTTTAAAGGAAGTAGAGTTGGTGGAAGAAGTGGACGAAGAATTATTAGGCGGTTTTATCCTGAAGTACGATGACAAAATGATTGACGGCAGCGTACGCAGAAGGCTGCACGAACTGGCAGCTATTATTGAGGACAATACCTACATCAAGAAATACAGCTAAGACTTTACTACTTAAAACAAAAAAGCGGCTACCGGGAAACAGTAGCCGTTTTTTTAAGGTGATTGCAACTCGAAGATGTATTGCAAACGCTTATTGCTTAAACGTGGCTATGTATTCCACCACAGCATTTACCTGTTCTTCCGATAAATTATTGTGTGCGGGCATAGCATTCTTTCCCATCCGGATAATACTCTTTTGCTCGTCAGCACTCAATTGAGTTTCGCCCAGAGTTTTAGCTCCGCTCATACCCAGTTTGCCATCGGCACCGTGGCAGTTAGCGCAGCTGTTTTCATACACCATTTTGCCCGCTTCTAAGCTGCTTGTGGCAGCTGAAGTGTCAATTTTCTTTCCGGCCTTTTTAGCGCGGCTCATTTCAGCCAAACCATAGGAAGCTATAATGAGCACCACTGCCAGTGTTGTCAGCGCTTTGTTCGATTTCTTGAACCCTATAATGGCTAAAGGAATAGAAGAAAACACACATACCAGTTTTACAATAAACAGGGTTTCAAAGGCAGCCCCTTTAATCAACATTCCTGCACCCGTGGCCAAAAAGCCGAAGCTCAGAATCATTTCGGCCACTTTAGTGGCTTTAGTGTATTTGGCCAATTGCTCTGTTTTACCCAACTGCAGCAAAAGCAGCTTTACCACATAGTGAACAAGAAACAGAACAACAAAAAGTTTATGAGAATGTAAGAGTCCGGTATACATAGTTTGTTTTTAGTGCGCCAAAAATAAAAGAATTGAAATGCGAAGGTGTTTGCTACAAATACTCCACAGATACATGTAACTCGGCAAACTTTTTAACCATGGCAGTTACACCACAATACTTCTCCTGCGAAAGGTTAACTGCTTTTTCCATTTTGCTTTTATCGTCAGGGTTGGCTAAGCGGATAATGTAGGTCAGATACATTTTGTCGTACACCTTCGGGTGTTCTTCCGTTAACTCGGCCTTTACTTTCATGCTGAAGTCGGAAAACTCTACGCGCATTTTATGCAGCAGGTCCACCACATCAATACCGGTGCAGCCCGCCAATGATGAAAGGATAAGCGCCTTAGGGCGAACGCCCGTTGATTCGCTTTCGTTCTGGTTTCCGTCAATGCGGAAAGTTTTACCGTTTTGCAGGGCATCGAACTTTAAATCGCCCGCCCATTTTACTTCGCTTTCGTGTGTTACCATAAAATATGTGTATCAGAAATTAGAGGTTAGAAACAAGAGAATAAGCGCTATAAGGTTTCTTTCACTTTAATATACATCCACTGCTCGTTCACCTTAAAATCGGTGGGGTTGTTCAGTTTAAGCGTAGTGGTTTGCCATTCGGTTTTGGCATTGTGCTGGGGATACGGATTTGCGGTGGTTGCAATAAACACCGGCAGAGCAAACCCGCTGGCATCCGCATTCCAGCGGTATTTCAGTTCGTAGTCCTTCCCCTTCACTTTCTTTAGCGAATATTCAAATACCGGAATGGAAGAATTCTTTAAATACTGCTCAAACACCGGGCGCAGGTTGCGTTTCAGTTTATCGCTGAAAAAATTTACCACATCGTTGTAATCAATATTCTGCCTTTTAAAGGCCGTATCGCTCATGCACTTAATGGTTTTCCACCAAAGCGAATCATCGTTGGTAACATGGCGCAGGGTGTTCAAAAACAACATGCCCTTGTTATACATATCGCCATCGCCCTCTTCATTTACATCATACACACCTACTATGGGGTGTTTGTTACCCACCGTTGGTTTTTTGGCGTTTACATACTTCATGGCTGTTTCGTAGCCATGCATACATTCCACATAAATAGCTTCGCTGTAAGTGCAAAACCCTTCGTGAATCCACATATCGGCAATGTCCTTACAGCTGACCGAATTGCCCCACCACTCATGTCCCGTTTCGTGAATAATGATATAGTCAAAGTCTAACCCAATACGCGAAAAGTCGATTCCCGCATAACCTGTTTTAAACTTGTTGCCGTAGGCAATGGCGCCCTGGTGTTCCATGCCTAAGTAGGGCGTTTCCACCAAAGCATAACCATCGTTCCAGAAAGGGTACTTGCCTAAATACTTCTCGTAGCAGGCCAGCATGGGCTTTACCTGAGTAAATTGCTTTTTAGCTTTATCAAGATTATAACTGAGCACATAATAATCTAGGGAAAGGATGCTTTCATCGGCTGCGGTGTATTCATCGTGCCACTCTACATAATCACCAATGTTCAGTGTTATGTTGTAATTATTGATAGGGTAGCTAACAAACCAATTGTAAGTAACTGTTCCGTCAGTTTCGCGGGTCATGGCCTGCTCGTTGCCGTTGGCAACTACGCGCATTCCTCTTGGAACGGTGCAGCGAATAGCCATACTATCGGGTTCATCGCCCAGGTAATCTTTACAAGGCCACCAAGAACTGGCACCCATTCCCTCGCACGAAACCCCAATCCACATTTTGCCGTTGTCATCGCGGCTCCAGGTAAAGCCTCCGTCCCATGGCGGGCGCTTAGCTTCAATAGGTTTTCCAAAGTAGTTCACGGTTATTTCTCCGCTGGTTCCTTCTTCCATTACAGAAGGCATTTCTACAAATACGGCATTAAACTCTCTTCTGTATTTCAACTCTTTACTGCCCGAAGTAATATTGATGATTTTCATATTCTCGAACAGGTCAATCTGCAATTCGCGGAAATCGCGCACTACATTAAACAGTATGCGGTTGCTGCCGGTAATGGTGCGTTCGGCAGTATCAATCTTTACGCTCAAATCGTAGTAAACAACATCGTAACAGGTTCTTTCGTGGCGCAGGCCACCGCGCAAAGAATCGGTACGGGTATACTCCTTTTTCTGCTCAATAAGCGACTGTGCCGCCAGTCGCCCGCTGGCCGAAACAAAAAATGTAAAGAGGATAAACAATCTTAACTGCATAACGTTTGTATGATACTTTCGCACCGGCTCTAAATTCCAATATTTTACCGACATGTTCGTGATAACAGCAAAATGACACTCTGAATGCTCACCTCCATAATATTTATTGGCCTTACTTTTCTTTTTTATGCCTCGGTGGAATACTACGGCTGGAGAGCTATAAGCACCGCTTTTCAGTTCAGCAACATAGAAACAGCCAAATGGATTTACTGGGGTGTAACCGTGGTGCTGCTGGCATTCTTCCTTTCGTACCGCCCGTTCCTTTATAAGTATATGCCTAAAACACTGGGAATATACTTTGCTACTTTCTTCATCATCATGCTGCTGAGCAAACTTATTATCCTGCTGTTCCTTTTTCCTGAAGATGTAATACGATTGGTTCGCTTTGGGTTGCAAAAGTTTTCTGCCACACCGGCCCCTGCGGGTGGAATTACGCGGAGCGAGTTTTTAAGCAAAGTGGCTATTGCCGCTGCAACTGTTCCGGCAGGCACCCTTATTTATGGCGTGGTGGCTAATGCTTATAACTATCAGTTTCGCAGAGTAACTATTAAGTTCCCTAACCTGCCCGATGCCTTCAACGGATTTAAGCTGATACAGCTTTCCGACATCCACTCCGGCAGCTTTACCAAAACACAACCTGTAAAAGAGGTAATTGAAAAGATAAATGCCACGAACCCCGATGTAATATTCTTTACGGGCGATTTGGTGAACAATGTGGCTTCGGAAATGGAGCCTTTTATGGAGGTGTTTAATAAGTTAACGGCAAAACACGGAGTAATATCCGTTACGGGTAATCACGACTATGGCGACTATGTGGAGTGGGATACTCCCGAAGACAAGAAAGCCAACTTTGAAACCTTTAAAGGAATTCATAAAAAGCTGGGCTGGAATTTATTGATGAACGAGCACAGGGTGTTGGAGAAGGAAGGGCAAAAGATTGCCGTGCTGGGGGTAGAGAATTGGGGGAAAGGGCGCTTTGCCAAGTACGGAAAGTTTGATAAGGCTTATGCCGGCACCGAAGAAATTCCTTTTAAAATTCTGCTCAGCCACGACCCCTCATCGTGGGATGAAAAAGTAAAGCCCAACTACAGCGATATTGACTTAACCCTTAGCGGACATACGCACGGGGCACAGTTTGGCATAGAAAACAAATGGTTGAAGTGGAGCCCTTCAAAATACATTTACAAACAATGGGCCGGGCTTTACAACGAAGGCAAACAATACCTGTATGTTAACCGCGGCTTTGGCTTTTTGGGCTACCCCGGACGCGTGGGAATACTGCCCGAGGTAACCGAAATAACTTTAGTGAAGGGATAGTCTTTCCGTCTATCTTGTTTTTATTTGCGGCAATGAATTTATATCCGCTCGCCAAAAAAATCCTTTTTCAACTCGACCCCGAAGAAGCTCATCACTTTACCATTCACAACTTACAGTTACTGGGCAAGGTTCCGTTTTTGCTCAATATGGCCGTAGGAGGGAAAGT
>CAZLXD010000076.1:0-12770 GCA_964563185.1 uncultured Chitinophaga sp. | reverse complement strand
AATGCTTATGCGCTCTTGCTTCATGGTATCGCGGTCGCGAATGGTAACAGTGTTGTCGTTCAGCGATTCGTGGTCAATGGTAATACAGAAAGGAGTGCCTATAGCATCCATTCTGCGGTAGCGTTTGCCAATGTTATCCTTCTCTTCGTAGAAACATTTGTAATCCCATTTCAGCAGGTCGAATACCTCGCGTGCCTTTTCCGACAATCCATCTTTTTTCATGAGCGGGAAAACGGCAATTTGCACAGGCGCTAAAAAAGGAGGCAGAGCCAGCACTGTGCGCTCGCTGCCATCTTCCAGTTTCTCATTCTTAAATCCGTTGCACATTACGGCAAGGAAAGTTCTGTTTAAACCAATAGAAGTTTCCACTACATAAGGAATGTAGCTTTGGTTCAGTTCCGGGTCAAAGTATTGCAGCTTTTTACCGCTTAGTTCCTGATGGTTCTTTAAATCGAAATCGGTGCGGGAGTGAATACCTTCAATTTCTTTAAAGCCAAACGGAAAGTTAAACTGAATATCTACCGCGGCATTGGCATAGTGCGCCAGTTTAAGATGGTCGTAAAACTTTAAACTGCTTTCGGCAAAGCCAAGAGAGCGGTGCCATTTCCAGCGGGCTTCCTTCCACTTGTTATACCATTCCATTTCGCTGCCCGGGCGTACAAAAAACTGCATTTCCATTTGTTCAAACTCGCGGGTGCGGAAAATAAACTGGCGGGCCACAATTTCGTTGCGGAACGCCTTGCCTATTTGCGCAATACCAAACGGAATACGCTGGCGCGAAGTGTTGAGCACGTTCAGGAAGTTCACAAAAATTCCCTGTGCGGTTTCGGGGCGCAGGTAAATAGTGCTGGCTTCATCGGCCACCGAACCTACTTCGGTAGCAAACATTAAATTGAATTGGCGGACGTCCGTCCAGTTGCGCGATCCGCTGATGGGGCAAACAATTTCAAGGTCAATAATTATCTGCTTTAAGTCAGCTAAATCGTTTTCCTCTAATGCCTTTTTAAATCGGGCTTCAATGGTGTTCAGTTTTTCTTTATTGCGCAACACATTCGGGTTCGTTTGCAGAAACATTTCCTTATCAAAGCTCTCCCCGAATTTCTTTTGTGCCTTGTCTACTTCCTTGTCAATCTTCTCTTCAATTTTTGCCATCGCCTCCTCCACCAACACATCAGCGCGATAGCGTTTTTTAGAGTCTTTGTTGTCAATCAGCGGGTCATTAAAAGCATCTACGTGCCCGCTGGCCTTCCATGTTTTGGGGTGCATAAAAATGGCAGCATCCAGGCCCACTATATTCTCGTTCAGCTGCACCATGGCTTTCCACCAGTATTGCTGAATGTTGTTCTTCAGCTCAATGCCATAAGGGCCGTAATCATATACAGCGCCCAAACCATCATATATTTCAGAGGAAGGAAAAATGAAACCGTATTCCTTGCAATGGGAAATAATTTCCTGAAAAGTATTTTGTGTAGCCTCTTTACTCATAGCGGGCGAAGATAAAAATTGCCCGCTTTGGTGCCCGAAGGCTTTTCAATGTTAAGGAATAGTTATATGCCGGTTAATGCAACATTATATTTCACATAAATGCCATTTGGCATTATTAAATCAGCATTAACCTATTGTAAACTTGCGCGCTGAAATTGAGTTCAGCAAATGATTTTACCCTTATGACAAATATTTCTACAACGCAAACTGAATATTATCTCAAAAAAGGTTCTATGTTAACTCAGTTTAAATTTTTGAGATTCTTTTTCCTTATCGCACTAGTGGTTCCAACCTTTTTATATGCACAGGAAAATACGGACACTCTAAAAATGGAAGGTGCCCCCGAAAAGAAAAGCCAGCCTGTAAAAGATTGGTTTAAAAATGTGCCGCTTTGGTTTTCGAGCACTGACAGCAGCAGGCAGAAAGGCATATTGAAGAAGTGGTTTGAGAACATACAAATAAGGGGTTATGTACAGGCACGCTATAACCGTATTGCAGAAACAAATCCTCAGCTAAAGTGTGAGCAGTGCGACAAGTCATGGGGTGATGGTGGTGGCTTTTTCTTTAGGCGTATTCGTGTAATTATTTACGGGCAACTTACCAAGCGTATTTTCTTTTACATACAACCCGATTTTGCAAGTTCTGCTTCCTCCAGTGCGTTGAACTTTGCCCAAATTAGAGATGCCTATATCGATTTAGGGGTAGATAAAAAAAGTGAGTTCCGATTTAGAGTAGGGCAAAGCAAGGTGCCTTTCGGCTTTGAGAATATGCAATCAAGCCAGAACAGGCTTCCTTTAGACCGTAACGATGCTTTAAACAGCGCTGTGAGTAATGAGCGGGATTTGGGTATATTTTTTTACTGGGCTCCCGAAAAAATACGTAAGCGGTTTTCGATGTTGGTGAATGATGGTTACAAAGGGTCAGGCGACTATGGCGTATTTGGTATTGGTGTTTACAACGGGCAAACAGCCAACAAACCCGAGCTAAACAAAAACAAACATGTGGCGGCAAGATTGGCATACCCCTTTCAGGTAAAGTCGCAAATTTTTGAACCCGCCATTCAGGCATATACCGGAAAGTATGTAATGCCTGATGATTTGCTTTCAAACGGAGTAAAATACCGTGCCGACAAAACTTACACCGACCAGCGCATTGCCTTTTCCTTCATTCTATACCCCCGCCCATTTGGTATAATGGCGGAGTATAACATTGGCAGGGGGCCACAGTTTAATAAGCATACCGACTCCATTGAAGTTCGTAACCTTCAAGGAGGCTACATTACGCTCAACTACATGGCAAAGGTGAAAGGCCATGTAATTTTCCCTTTTGTACGCGGACAGTTTTACACCGGAGGAAAGAAACATGAAAAAGACGCCCGTAGCTATTTTGTGCAGGAGTTAGAAGTAGGAATAGAATGGCAGCCGGTTAAGTTCTTTGAACTGGTAATGATGTATACTATTTCTTCGAGAAGGTTTGAAGATTTTTCCAAGCAGGATAACCTGCAAAATGGAAGATTATTGAGGATACAGGCGCAGTTAAATTTCTAAAAGGTTAGTCTGCAAAGGACTCTATTCAGATACAACTTTATTATTGGCAGTATTTTTGGCAACTATGCAAAAATCAATGCCATGAAAACATCGTTCTCATTTCTGTTCACAGTGTTTACTTTTTTATTTCTTCCTGCTCAGGACGACTGGGAATGGGAACGCGAGGTGAGCAATGTAAAGGCAAAAGTGGTTTTACTGGAAAATGGCGAAACGTGGGTGATTGTTCCCGATGACAATGAGAATATGCGCTACATATCGCGCCAACTACCTGAGGAATACAAGAAAAACGGACTGGCAGTCACCTTCAACGGATGGATTGGAAAAATCCCTCCGCATGTTCGTATGCTGGGCACTCCTCTAAAGCTGACTAAAATATGGGTGAGTTGTGCCGATAAAAAGCAATACAAGTTAAAGAAGGGCCAATACACTTTTAAATAACGGTTTGTTATTCTCGCTTCGTAGTTCGTAATTCGCCCTTGTAAAGCAGCGCATGTCAGTTAAAGTTTCCAACCTTATTAAAGAGTACGGCCAGCAAAAGGCGGTAAATGATATTTCGTTTGAGGTAAACAAAGGGGAAGTGCTTGGTTTTTTGGGACCCAACGGTGCCGGCAAAAGCACCACTATGAAAATACTCACCTGCTTCATTCCCCAAACATCGGGCAAAGCTACCGTTTGCGGTTTCGATACTTCTGCCTCGCCATTAGATGTGGCAAGAAAAATTGGCTACCTGCCCGAGAGCAACCCGCTTTATTATGACATGTATGTGCGCGAGTATCTGGAGTTTGTGGCGGGATTACACAAGTTGGGCAAAAGCACCCAAAGCCGCATTGATGAAATGCTGGAGAAGACCGGCTTAACTTTAGAACGCAAGAAGAAAGTAGGACAGCTTTCGAAAGGTTACAAACAGCGCGTAGGGTTGGCACAGGCACTTTTGCACGACCCGGAAGTACTGATTTTAGATGAACCAACTTCCGGCCTCGACCCAAACCAGTTAATTGAAATCCGGTCGCTGATAAAGCAACTGGGAAAGAACAAGACAGTTATTTTCAGTTCGCACATTATGCAGGAAGTGCAGGCGGTAGCCGACCGCGTTATCATTATCAACCGCGGAAAAATTGTAGCCGATGACACTACCGAACACCTGCAAAATCGCGTAGGGAATGAAATTATTGTTACAGCCGAGTTTAAGCAACAGGTAGACAAAGCGCTGCTTGGAATGATAAAAGGCGTAAAGCAAATAGAATTGCAAAAAGACGGCCGCTGGAGCTTTGTAACCGATGGCAAAAAAGACATCCGCGAAGACATCTTCCAGTTTGCCAAGGAAAAAAACCTCACACTCCTTCACCTCACTAAAGAGGAGTATTCGCTGGAAGAAGTGTTTAAGCAATTGACCAGGTAACCTCCTGCAAAGCAACTCACAACCGGTAGCGGTAGTCTTCATGAAAGTAAATCATGAACTATCGTTAAAATTTACTTACTTACGCTTCTCTTACACACACTACTACCATGAAAACGAAAAGAAGATCGGAGATTCTTTTCTCATTGCTTTTTGCAGCTTGTTTCGTGTGCATATCAAATTACTCACGGGCACAATCCAATTGCAGCAATGTAGATTTTGAAAGCGGCACATTTGCCGGATGGACCGGCTATACCGGTGATTGTTGCCCCATTAACACGAACACTCCCGGCCTTGTAGCAGGCAGGCATACCATTATGAGCGGGCCGGGCGTTGATCCCTGGGTTCCTTCCATACCTGTTGTATCGCCTTTTGGCGGAACCTACTCGGTGCGTTTGGGAAACGATGGTGTGGGCTATCAGGCAGAGAGGCTCACTTTTACATTTGCGGTAACTTCTGCCAACCCGAACTTTACTTACCAGTATGCGGTAATTTTGCAAGACCCCAGCCACTCTTCATCAGACCAACCCCGCTTTCAGGTAAACATTAAAAACCAAAACGGGCAAACCATCCCTTGCGGTTTTTACAATGTAGTAGCCGGAGCCGGTATACCGGGCTTTCAGTCAACAAGCGGTGGCTCGCTTATTTACAAAGAGTGGTCTTTAGTGGCGGTAGACTTAAGTAATTACATTGGCCAAAACATAACCGTTGAATTTCAAACCGGTGATTGCGGGCAGGGCGGGCACTTTGGATATGCTTACATTGATGCTTCGTGCAATCCCTTACAAATTACTACCAACTACTGCCCGGGCGACCCTATTGCCGACCTTACCGCTCCTCCCGGATTTCAATATTACCAATGGAGCACCGGGCAAACCTCGCAAACAATAACGGTTACCAACCCTAATCCGGGCGATTCTGTTACGGTGCTTTGCACCCCCTACCAGGGTGCCAACTGTGCCACTACTTTGAAGTATAAGTTTCTGCAATACCCGCCCGTAAATGCCAACTACACCGTTAACACTGCCTGCGGAAATAACGAAGTAGTGTTTACCGATTCATCAAGCATAGTAGTAAGCGGTGCACAAATAACCGGCTGGGAGTGGCTGGTAAATAATCAGCCGGTAGGCAACCAAACTCCTTTTACTTACTCCTTTCCCGGGCCGGGCACTTACGATATTACTTTAATAGCCTCTTCTAACGCAGGATGCCCCGATACCACCACTAAGCAGGTTTTTATTCCGCAAGGTGTTGATGCCATTAGTACCATACCCACCACAGCTTCTTATAACGGGTATGGCGTTTCGTGTGCCGGTGCCAGCGATGGAAGTGCTACAGTAACCGCCAGTTTCGGAACCCAGCCTTATGCATTTATATGGAGCACCGGCTCAACGGCAACAACCATCAGTAACCTTAGCGAAGGAGCATATACGGTAACAGTAACCGATGGTGCAGGCTGCGAAAATGTGGATTCGGTTTTTATTACAGCTCCGCCTGCTATTCAAATAGCTCCGGTGGCACAAAATGTAATTTGCTATGGAGAGAATACCGGCAGCATACAACTAAACCCCAGCGGGGGAGCAGTATCGCTTAGCTATCAATGGTCGCACAACGGAAGTTTAAATGTGCCGAATGCAGCTTCGCTTACAGCCAACACCTATTCCTTTAGTATAACCGATGCCAACAATTGCCAGTTCGACAGTGCTATTGTTATCAGCCAACCGGCAGCGCCTTTCAACGTAAGCACCTCGGTAACCGATGCCTCCTGCTTTGGCGGTTGTAGCGGAGCCGTTGACATTACCTCGGTAGGCGGCAACACCGCGCCTTACAGTTTTGCATGGAGCACCAACCCGGTACAAAACACACAGAATGCCCAAAACCTTTGTGCAGGAAATTATACCTGCACGGTAAGCGATGCCAACAACTGCAGCACCACTGCGGGCAACACGGTTAATCAGCCCGCACAACTGAATGTTTCTATTGCCAAAACCGATGTAATATGTTTTGGCGAGGCCAGCGGCACTGCCGATGCCACTGTTACGGGCGGGGTTACACCTTATAATTACAACTGGAGCAATGGCAGCACCAATACGGCAGCAGGCAATATTGCGGCAGGCAACTATCAACTTACGGTAAGCGATGCTAACAGTTGTTCGGTAACTTCTTCGGTTACCGTTAATCAACCTGCACAGTTAAATGTGTTGCTTACTCATCAGGATGCGCAGTGCTTTGGTTACAACACGGGTAAGGTTTTCAGCAATGCCAGCGGAGGGGTTTCGCCTTATACTTACTTATGGAGCACAACACCTGCGCAATCGCAAAGCATTGCCACGGGTTTAGTGGCAGGCAATTATTCGCTAACCGTTACCGATGCAAACAACTGCACCGCAAGTGCCACCGAAACTGTTGGCGAGCCTACGCTGCTCACCGTAAGCATATCTTCTACTATTGATAACATTTGCTTTGGCGGCAATTCCGGCAGCGCGGTTTCCTCGGCTTCAGGGGGTACTTTGCCTTACCTGTATAACTGGAATACCACCCCGGTTCAGAACACTGCCACTGCTACCTCCTTACCCGCAGGAAACTATTTGCTGACTGTAACTGACGACAGCCTTTGCACCGCTATTGTTTCCACCGTTATTAACCAACCTACCGAAATAACTATTACCGAAGTAGTAAACCCGGCCTTGTGTTACGATAGTGCGCAGGGTTCTGTTGTAATGACGGTAACACAAGGTACACCCGGCTACACTTATACCTGGCAACCGAATGTAAGCAGTACCGAAACAGCAACACAACTGCTTGCCGGAAACTATTCTGTAACCGTAACCGATAACAATGGCTGCACCAAGAACAAGGCCTACACCATTAACCAGCCTCCGCAGCTGGGCATTGGGGTAACCGCTACCGATGCTTTGTGCAATGGCTCTTCGGATGGTACCGTAACAGTTGCTCCTTCTACCGGGGGCACACTTCCGTACACTTACCAGTTGTTGCAAAGCGGAAGCGTTCTTTCCTCTAACAACAACGGTGCTTTTACCGGTTTAAATGCCGGTGCTTATGTGGGGCAGTTTACCGATGCGCATAATTGCATCATCAATCAGCCGGTAGTGGTTAGCGAACCAACCCAGCTGGTTATTCAAAGTATTTCTGCCGATTCGGTAAATTGTTATGGTTACAGCGATGGCAACGTGCTGGTTACCGCAGCAGGGGCTACTCCGCCTTACACGTATATTCTGAACAACAGCACTACTAATAGCAACGGGGAATTTTACAACCTTATACAGGGCACTTACGTGGTAGATATTTTTGATGCGCACAACTGCCACATTACCCAAACTGCTATTGTAAACGAGCCTGCCCTGCATGTGCTTACCGCCACGCCCGATTCGCTGGTGTTAATACTGGGGCAAACTAAACCGGTAACCGTAAGCAGCAACTACGACCCGAACACGCAATACCAGTGGTCGCCATGGGGTGGGCTGGATTGCGACAACTGCCCTACGGCCAACATTACCCTTTACGAAGGTTCGGTTTACAATGTAACGGTTACCGCCCACCCGCACGATTTGGATTGTGTGGCGGAAATAAGTATTCCGGTTACGGTAATACCCAACTACGATTTGTTTGTGCCCAATGTATTTACCCCTAACGGTGACGGTGCCAACGATGTGTTTGAATTTTTCGGCAACAAGGCGGCTATTAAACAGCTAAACATACAGGTGTTTAACCGCATTGGCGAAAAAGTGTACGACAGCAACGACCTTAACTTTAAGTGGGACGGAACCTACCGCGGCACCCTGCAAAACCCGGGTGTATATGTTTACCAAATGAAGGTGGTGTTTATGGATAACCACTCCGATAACGGTTACAAGGGAAGTGTGACGCTGCTGAGATAGTGTTAGGGTTTTTACGGTAAACTATTCCTTTATATTCGCACCCGCCCATACATGCCAAACCTCTGTGGTCTGTCGTCCGTGGTCTGTTCACTTAATATCATGTTTGCCATATTTAAAAAGGAAATACGCCAGTTCTTCGGTTCGCTGATAGGTTATATTGCCATCATTGTATTCCTTTTAGTGTTGGGGCTGTTTATGTGGATTTTCCCCGACACAAACATTCTCGACAGCAATTTCGCTACACTCGATTCTTTCTTTTACATAGCCCCATATATTTTCATCTTTCTTATTCCCGCCATTACCATGCGCTCGTTTGCCGAAGAAATAAACACCGGCACTATTGAGCTGCTCAGCACTCGCCCCGTTACCGAATTACAGATTGTGTTGGGTAAATACCTTGCAGCCTTAGCGTTGGTGTTCATTGCTATTATTCCTACGGCCATTTACTTCATTACCATTTACCTGTTGGCTTCACCCGTGGGCAATGTTGATGTAGGCGGAATTCTCGGCTCTTACTTCGGCTTGTTCTTTTTGGGTGGCGTTTTTGTAGCTATCGGCATTTTCTGTTCGGGTATTACTTCTAATCAGATAGTGGCGTTTATTGCCGGTGTGTTCCTGTGCTTCTTTATCTATCTCGCGTTTGATTACATAGCGCAGTTTGGCGTGTTCGTGGGCAGGAACGATTACTTCGTGGAATCGCTTGGCTTAAGCGCCCACTACGATGCCATGGGCAAAGGTGTAATTGACAGCCGCGATGTGGTGTATTTCCTCAGCGTGATTTCTCTCTTTATTGTTTTCACCCGAACCGCATTGGCCAGCAGAAGATGGTAAAGAAATTAGGAAACAGAATGCTGAACCGCAGCGATGCTTACATCCGCCTTGGGCTGGTGTTGGTTATTCTTTTGCTGTTGAATGTAGTGTCGCGTTATGCCTATTTCCGTTGGGACTTAACGGCCGAAAAGCGCTACTCTATTTCGCAGCCCACCAAAGAAATGGTGCGCAAGCTGAACGATGTGGTAATCATTAAAGTGTATTTGGGAGGGGAATTGAATGCAGGCTTCACCCGCTTAAAAGAATCCACCCGCAACATGCTCAAAGAGTTTCAGGCCTATGGAGGCAAGAATATTGAGTTTGAGTTTATTGACCCCATGGCCATTGAAAGCTTAGACGAGCGCAAGGCACTGATTACCGACCTGATGCAGCGCGGCCTTTCACCTACTAACCTTACTACCAAATCAAAAACCGATACCAAGCAACAGTTAGTGTTTCCCGGGGCATTGGTGGTATATGGCGGAAGGGAGTTTCCTGTTAACCTGCTCGAAAATCAAATTGGTTTCTCTCCGCAAATGGTATTGAACAATTCGGTGATACTATTGGAATACAAATTTGCCAACGCTATTAAGAAGTTAACGCAATACCGCCCTCCGCGTGTAGGATTCATTCGCGGCTATGGCGAACTGAACGAGGCCGAAACAGCCGACATGCGCCAAACACTTTCCACCCTGCAATACGAGGTGAAGGATTTCGATTTGGTGCAGAACTATTTCATTCCCGACCGTTTCGATGTTATCATTATTGCCAAGCCACAGCGCGCCTTCGATGAAAAGGAGAAGTACAAAATAGACCAGTACATTATGCACGGAGGTAAAGTGCTTTGGTTGGTAGATGGCACCAACGCCAGCATGGACAGCCTTCGCCTGAACTACACCGGCCAGTTTGTGCAGGGCAACGATTTTAACTTAGACGACATGCTTTTTAAGTATGGCGCGCGCATCAACAACGATTTGGTGCAGGATGTTAACCTCAACAATCCAATTCCGTTGGTGGTAGGTAAAATGGGCAATGCTCCGCAAACCGAAATGTTCCCCTGGTATTACTTCCCGCTGCTGGTATCCGATAACAACCACGCCATCAACAAAAACCTCGACCCGGTAGCGGCTTTCTTCCCCAGCAGTATTGATACCGTAAAAAATCCGGGCGTGCGCAAAACCATTCTGTTACACACTTCGGCCAACGGCAAAGCGCAGTTAGCGCCATCGCGTGTTCACTTCGGTATTCTGCAAAGCAAAGCCAACCCTGCTTATTTCAACCAACCCGATATTCCGGTGGCGGTGTTGCTGGAAGGCGAGTTTGAAAGCGTTTACAAAAACCGCGTATCGCCCGAGTATTTAGCCGCCAGCGATACCATTGCACAGTTAAAGTTTAAGGACAAAAGCCCCGCCAGCCGCATGATAGTAATTGCCGATGGCGATGTAATGCGCAGCGAAGTGCGCAGCGACAGCACTTCGTACCCGCTCGGTTATTACCTGTATACCAAACAAACATTCGCCAATAAAGATTTTATACTGAACTGTATTGAATACCTGGTGGACGACAACGGCATACTGGAAACCCGCAACAAAGAAGTAAAACTGCGCATGCTCAACAGCGTAAAAGTGGAAGACGAAAAACTGCAATGGCAACTGCTTAACATAGCGTTGCCCATCGGTTTGGTTATTCTGTTCGGTTTGGGCTATGGTTTCTACCGTAGGAAAAGATATGCGGCTTAAAGCCGGAGCTTTCCTACAATCTGTTTCAGGCGCTCGTTTTCAATACTCTCCCGTTCCGACTTATCATAAATATCTGCCAGGTAAACTTCCCTGTTTTTTATTACCACACAGGTAATTACTCTTGCCCCGCCCGATTTCCCTTTGCCTTTCGATGAAATAGCAAGTCGTATTTTATAACAGTTATTTCCCAGTGGGGTGCCTATAGTGGGGTTAAGTTCAAGTTGTTCTGCTAATGCCTTTAAATCTTTCGCAAGGGAACGATACTTTTTAAGCAGTTTCTTCAACTGCTTTTCAAACTCAGGAGTGTAGTAAACACTAAACTTCATTCAATAGTTTTTCAACCGGCTTTTTGGCAAGCTTACCCTTGCGGATAAGGCTCACTTCTTTTAGCCCCTGCTCAACGCTGCGGTACACTTCATCTGCATTTTTTTTCTTGCTGTTGGTTTTCGCAAAGCCGAGCTCTTTCATTAAATCATGAAAGAATTTGTACTTGCCTGCAGGAACCTCTAAAACTATCTGCTTCATAATTTCAAAAGTAAAGCTATTTCTGCTTGCTATCCTACTTTTTTACATTCTCATGACAATTCGCCCTAACAACTCTTTTAAAAAAGCCTGTTATTAGCAGCGTGAAGAAGTACTTACCATACATAGCTGTTATTCTTGTTTTTGCGGGCGCTGCTGCCTGGTTTGTAAAAACACAATCGCCCGAAAGCCAAAATCAGCGCGAAGGGAACTTTGCCGTTAAAGAAGGCATTACCAAAGTAGTACTGGACAATACCGAAAAGCGCCACATTGAACTTACCCTGCAAAACGGAATATGGAAAGTAAACAGCAAACACGAAGTGCGCGAAGAACTTATAAAGCAGTTGCTGGAAGCCCTTACCCGCGTTTCTTCACTAACACCGGTTCCTGCCAATGCGCACGACCATGTTATTAAAGAACTGATGAGCAGGCATGTAAAAGTGCAGGTGTTTACCGGTGGCGGTAAGCCCGAAAAAACCTATCTGGTAGGAGGCCCTACTGTTGACAACCGCGGCACCTACATGTTGCTGCAAATGGAAGACGGCAACATGGCCACCCGCCCCCACATTACCTACATACCCGGCTACTACGGCTACCTTACCCCCCGCTTTGAAATGGATGCCGAAAACTGGCGCAGCCGTTTGGTGTTTAACGAAACCCTGAACGACATTGAGCAAATCTCTGTGCAGTATCCCGATGAAAACAACAACTCCTTTACCATTACGCGGGCGGGTACCGATTCCTTTACCCTTCAACCGGGCGATGAAAAATTCCGCATTGCCCAACCTTACGAGCAGAAGTATGTAAAGCAGTACCTCTCCTTTTATTCTGCTGTTTACATGGAGGCATTCGACAACCACTACCCCGCAAAAGATTCCATGATGGAAACCAAACCTTACTGCCGGTTGAGCATTACCAAAACCGATGGCAGCAAAAAACTGGTGCGCCTGTACCGCATGCCGCTTAACAAGCGCAGCAAAGCGGTGGTTGACTTAGCCGGCAAGGAAATAAACTACGATGTAGACCGCTTTTACGCCTCGGTGAACGATGAGGACTTTGCCATTGTGCAGTATTACGTTTTCGGCAAACTGCTGCGCAGCTACAAAGATTTTTTCTTTAAGCCGAAGGAGTAACCGGAGCGCAGATAATTTATCGCTGTAGTTATACTTAGCTTTTCTTGTAGGTGGCTCTCTCTCTGAAATGGGGAGCTAATATGCTGGTAAGTTAAGGCCTGCCACTAAGAAAACACGCAAGACATCACATGTTCTTTTATATTCACTTTGTATCAATTCAATAGATTGAAGACATATCTGATACGTTTGTAAGTATCCCCGTTTTCAGACAATACTAAATTAGACTATTTCTCTTTAAG
>CAZLXD010000075.1:0-13095 GCA_964563185.1 uncultured Chitinophaga sp. | reverse complement strand
GGTCTCCGGCATCGCGCAGGTTTTCAAAATTCACTCCCTTTACCGTGCGCCCGTCTTTTATATCTAAGCAGGAGATAATTCGTTTGGCTAACACTTATTAGAATTTAGAAAGTTGTGAGAGTGAAATTTTCCCTTCGTAAATAGCCTTACCGATAATGGCTCCGTATAAACCTTCGTTCCTAAGTAATTTCAGTTCTTCTACATCGGTTACGCCTCCGCTGGCTATTAGTTTTAAGCGAGGAAAGTGTTGAAGTATTTTTTTGTAAAGAGCAATGGAAGAACCCTGCAACATTCCATCTTTTGAAATGTCGGTGCAGATAACGTATTGAATTCCCAGTTGCACATAATCTTTCAGAAAATCGAAAAGGTTTGTGTTTCCGGTTTCCTGCCAACCGCTAATGGCAATGGTTTCATCTTTTACATCTGCCCCAAGAATAATTTTTTCTGTTCCGTATTTTTCCAACCAGCGCAAAACTGTCTCGCGCGATTTTACAGCAATACTCCCGGCTGTAATCTGCGAAGCTCCGCAGTCAAACGCCAGTTTTATATCGTCATCAGATTTAATACCGCCACCAAAATCAACTTCCAATTTTGTGTGAGCGGTAATGTTTTTCAGCACGGCATGATTAACTATGTGGCTGGCTTTAGCTCCATCCAAATCTACCAAATGCAAATGCGTAAGACCGGCTGCTTCAAATTGCTTGGCTACTTCCAGCGGATTTTCATGATAAACGGTTTTAAGTATGTAGTCTCCCTGCGAAAGCCGCACACACTTTCCGTCAATTATGTCTATGGCAGGAATGATTTTCATTCGGTATTCAGAAATTGTTGAAGAAATAACTCGCCCTGCTTGCCGCTTTTTTCCGGGTGAAACTGAACGCAATAAAAATTGTCCTTTTGTATGGCGGCCGAAAAATCAGTGATGTAATTACAGGTGAGTGTGGTGTGATGATTAACCGGAACATAATAACTGTGTACGAAGTAGTAATACTCCGATGAATGCACCGTATTCCAACCCATGTGCGGCACTTTCAATTTCGGCTCGAAAAGTTTTACGCTTTCATCAAAAACTCCGAGGCAATTAGTATTCCCTTCTTCGCTGAATTTGCACATCAACTGCATGCCCAGGCAAATGCCCAGTAAGGGCTGTTTCAATTGTGGAATCAAAATATCCAACTGCTTTTGTTTAAGTACGTCCATAGCAGCTCTGGCATGACCTACACCGGGGAAAATGACCTTGTCGGCAGAAACGATTTCTTCGGCATTATCGGTCAATAAAGGTTGTATCCCCAACCGCTGAAAAGCAAATTTTACTGATTGCGTGTTACCCGCTCCATAGTCAATAATGACCAGCTTCATAATGTTCCTTTGGTGGTGGGCAGTTGCATGTTTAAAAAATCGCGCTTCACAGCCATTTTAATGGCTTTGGCAAATGCTTTAAACACCGCTTCAATTTTGTGGTGTTCGTTATCTCCTTCGGCTTTGATGTTTAGGTTGCACTTAGCCGCATCGCTGAACGATTTAAAAAAGTGGAAGAACATTTCAGTAGGTACATCGCCAATTTTTTCGCGTTTAAAATCCACCCCCCACTCTATCCAGTTTCTACCGCCAAAATCTACCGCCACTTGTGCAAGAGCATCATCCATGGGCAGACAAAACCCGTAGCGTTCAATTCCTTTTTTGTTGCCTAACGCAATTGCGAATGCTTCCCCTAAAGTAATGGCAGTATCTTCTATAGTATGATGTTCGTCAATATGTAAATCTCCCTTAGCGGTAATCTTTAAATTAATGCTGCCATGCTTTGCAATTTGCTCCAGCATGTGGTTGAAGAAATTTAAGCCGGTAGATATTTCTGACTTACCTGTTCCGTCTAAGTTGAGTTCGATGTTTATTTGTGTTTCGTTGGTGTTGCGCGAATGAACAGCTGTGCGCGAGCCGCCTTTTAGGTAATTATAGATGTGTTCCCAATCACGGCTTTCAACGGAAATGTACTTTTTTAATTCATCGGCATTGTCTTTTACTTCTGTGGCACCAAGTCCTCTTCCATCATTCAGATAGAAACATTTGGCGCCAAGGTTTTTTGCCAACTGCACATCAGTAATACGGTCGCCAATTACAAAGGAGTTTTTTAAATCGTAATGCGAAGCAAAATACTGTGTAAGCATTCCTGTGCCGGGCTTACGGGTAGGTAAATTTTCGTGAGGATATGACTTGTCAATAAACACTTCAGCAAACCGTATTCCTTCGTTCTCAAATGTTTTAAGAATGAAGTTCTGCACCTGCCAAAATTCTTCTTCCGGAAAGTCAGGCGTTCCCAATCCATCCTGATTGGTTACCATCACCAACTCATAATCCAGCTCGCGTGCAATTTTACCGAGCCAGTAAAACACCTGTGGGTAGAAAACAAGTTTCTCGTACTTCTCGATTTTGAAGTCATCTGTTTCAAGAATCAGTGTTCCGTCACGGTCAATAAACAATACTTTTTTCACTGCACTATATTTTTAAGTTCTTTAATCAGTTGTTGGTTTTCATCAGGCGTTCCCACTGTAATCCTCAGGCATTCTTCGCAAAGTTCAACGCGGCTGCGGTCTCGCACAATAATACCTCGCGAAACAAGAAAGTTGTACGTGTGTGCAGCATCGTTCACCTTTACCAAAACAAAATTTGCATCGCTGGGATATACTGTTTGCACCATCGGATGTTCTTTCAATTCCTGCATTAGCTGCTCTCTTTGTTTTACAGTTTCACGGATGTGCTCATTCACCCATCTAATGTTATCTAATGCCTGCATGGCGAGTTGTTGTGTAGCAGCATTGATGTTATATGGCGGTTTCACTTTGTTCATGTAGTCAATGGTCAGCTCCGAGGCAAATGCCATTCCCAAACGTAATGAGGCAAGTCCCCATGCCTTGGAGAATGTTTGCAGTACTACCAGGCTCGCATACTCGGGCAGCAAACGTATAAAAGATGATTGCGAGGAGTAATTGATATACGCCTCATCTATCACCACTATTCCCGGAAATTTTTGAATTAGCACTTCTACCTCCTCTGAATGGAAGGAGTTTGCTGTAGGATTGTTGGGGGAACAGATAAAAAGCAGCTTGGTGTCCGCTCCTGAATTTTCCAGAATGCTTTCTACGTCCAACGAAAAATCAGGAAGCAGGTTAATCTTCAATATTCGTACATCATTAATTCGGGCACTTACCTCGTACATGCCATACGTAGGCGGACAAATAATAACGGCATCTTGCTTAGGTTCGCAGAAAATGCGGAACAGCACATCTATTGCTTCATCGCTGCCATTACCAAGAAAGATATTCTGCGGAGGAACTCCCTTAATGCCGCTTATTTTTGCCTTTAGTGCCTTTTGAAGCGGATCGGGATATCTGTTATAGTTTTCAGGTAACGGAGAACCAAATGAATTCTCATTCGCATCCAAAAAAACAGAAGCCTCTCCTTTAAACTCATCGCGGGCGGAAGAGTAAGGTTTCAAGTTTTTTATGTTATTCCGAACTAAGCTATCTATATCAAACATCTTTCTTCTTCGGTTTTTGTAAGCGAATACTTACCGCATTTTTATGAGCCTGCAACTGCTCGGCATCTGCCATTGTTTCAATTACGCTACCTAATCTTTTTAATCCTTTAGGAGAAATTTTCTGATAGGTAATTTTTTTTACGAATGCGTCCAGCGAAACCCCTCCGTACACCCGTGCATAGCCATTGGTGGGTAAAGTATGATTAGTGCCGCTGGCATAATCGCCTGCACTTTCAGGCGAATAATTACCAATGAATACGGAGCCGGCATTCACTACTTTTTTCACAAAGTAGTTTTCGTCTTTTACAGAAATAATTAAGTGCTCTGGTGCGTAAGCATTTATTAAGTCTACCGCCTCTGCTTTACTCTTTACTAAAATCAATTTTGAATTATTTAGTGCCCTTTCAGCTACCTCTTTACGTGGAAGTTGTTGGAGTTGACGGCTTACTTCAACCATTACTTTTTCAATCAACACCTCTTTCCATGTAACAAAAATTACCTGACTATCGGCACCGTGTTCTGCCTGCGACAACAAGTCCGCTGCAACAAATGAAGACACACAACTTTCATCGCCCACCACTAATACTTCCGATGGGCCGGCCGGCATGTCAATAGCTACCCCATCTTGTTGCACTAATTGCTTGGCTGCGGTGACGAATTGATTTCCGGGGCCAAAAATTTTGTCTGTCTTTTTTATGCTCTCAGTGCCGTAAGCCATAGCTGCAATGGCCTGTGCTCCGCCTGCTTTGTATATTTCATGCACCCCACAAAGTTGCGCTGCAAATAAAATGGCTGGATGAATTTTGCCATCCTTATCGGTAGGAGAACACAACACAATGCGCTTGCACTTAGCTATGGAAGCAGGAGTGGCCAGCATTAGCACTGTAGAAAAAAGAGGCGCGCTTCCACCGGGAATGTAGAGTCCCACATTTTCAATAGGCCGGCTTTCGCGCCAGCAAACTACCCCTTTGGTAGTTTCAATTTTCTCCGGTTGAAGTGCCTGTGCTTTGTGAAACTTCTCAATATTGCGATGAGCCGTTTCGATGGCCAGCTTCAGTTTTTTGTCAATTGATTTTATTGCGGAGTTTATTTCTGCTTGGCTAACACGCCATTGCTTAACAGAAGCATTATCGAATTTCAGTGCATACTTTCTTAACGCCTCATCACCATTGGCTTTTACATCCTGCAATATGGCGTTTACTGTTTTCTCCACTTCGGCAACATCAGCCGAGGGGCGTTGCAGTAACTTCTCTAATTCTTTTTGTTTGGGAAACCTGACTACCTGCATGTTACATCACCATTTTTTCAATCGGCACAATTAATATTCCCTCAGCGCCCGCTTCTTTCAAGGCATCTATTCTCTCCCAAAATTCCTTTTCACTAATCACTGAATGTAACGAACTCCATCCTTTTTCGGCTAACGGAAGTATGGTGGGGCTTTTCATTCCCGGTAGCAGGGAAATTATATCTTGTAGCTTCTCATCGGGTGCGTTAAGCAGAATGTATTTGTTGCCCCGACCTGCCAACACCGCATTTATTCTGAACACAAGTTTTTGCAGCAAAGCATTCGCTTCAGGGGAAAGATTTTTGCCGGCAATCAATACCGCCTGCGATTCAAAAAGCACTTCTACTTCTTTTAATCCGTTTTTGAAAAGCGTAGAGCCGGTGCTTACAATGTCACAAATGCCATCTGCCAGGCCTATGTTCGGGGCAATTTCTACCGAGCCGGATATTTCATGGATTTCGGCCTGTATGCTGTGCTGCGTTAAGAATTGTTTGAGCGTGTTGGGATAAGAAGTAGCCAACTTTTTCCCACGGAAATAATCAAGCCCCGTATAGGTTTCGTTTTTAGGAATAGCCAATGAAACCTTACACTTACTGAACCCTAGCTTTTTAATCACCTCCACCCCATGTGTTTTTTCCACCAACAGGTTTTCACCTATTATGGCCACATCGGCTACCCCATCCTGCACATATTCAGGAATGTCACTGTTACGCAAAAAGAAAATCTCCAATGGAAAGTTTCTGGCAGTTACTTTCAGTTGGTCGCCTCCGTTATCTACCGAAATGCCACAATCACGAATGAGCTTTAATGAGTCTTCGTTAAGTCTGCCTGATTTTTGGATGGCTATCCTTAGTTTTTTTTCCATCATGAAACATTCAATTAAAAAGCCCGCTGTTAGTTACAGCGGGCTTCCGTTTATTTTTTGCTTTATACAAAAACATCACATTCCTCGCTGTGAGAATACAGAGTGATGGTGATGTGTTTCTTGAAGCATAATTTGAAATTTACAAATCGAATATAAGACAGGAGGAAAGAAATTCAAAGTTCTAAAATTTTCTTGAGCTATTCTCTGTCTAACCTTACCCTTTCTACCGGATTCGCGGTCATCTCTTTGTAGGCTTCTCTTTTATTGAAAACATCAATACCCGTGAAAATGGCATTGCGAAGTGAGTCGGGAGAAGCTAAACTTTTACCTGCAATGTCGTAACCAGTTCCGTGGTCGGGCGAAGTGCGCACTATATTGATTCCCGCTGTAAAATTTACCCCGCTTCCGAACGAAAGTGTTTTAAAGGGCACTAAGCCCTGGTCGTGGTACATAGCCAACACCGCATCAAATTTCCGATACTGATGAGCTCCGAAAAATCCATCGGCAGGGAAAGTGCCTAAGGCCAATATCCCTTTTTCCTTAGCACGGTTTACAGCCGGAACAATAATGTCTTTCTCTTCTTTGCCAAGCAAAGAGTTGTCACCGGCATGTGGGTTTAGCCCAAGTACAGATATTCGAGGCTTGCTGATAAGGAAATCCTGTTTGAGTGTTTGATTCAGTATTTCAATTTTCTGAAGAATCAGGTTGATATCTATCTTTCCGGTAACATCTTTCAACGAAACATGGTTAGTGACTAAACCAACCCGAAGGCCATTGTCAACCAGTAACATCATCGAAGTATCGCTGCCTGCTTCTTGGGCAATGTATTCGGTTTGTCCGGTAAAATCGGGATGGTGTTCGTTGATAGTGCTTTTGTTTACTGGGCCTGTAACCAGCACATCAATCTTTCCGGAAGTTAAGTCTTTAAGAGCATGGTTTAAGCAAATCATAGCACGAACCCCGGCCTCTGATTCTGCCACTCCCGGTTGAATACGAACTTGTTCGCTCCAACAGTTAATAATGTTCGGAATTTTTGGGTTGAGTTTTTCTATATCCTCTACTTCCTGAATATTAAAATTCTGAATCTTTAAATTTTTTGCATAGTAGGAAATGATATTCTTTTGGCCATACACCACAACGGTGCAAAATTTAAAAATACGCTCATCCTCCAATGTTTTTATGATTACTTCAGGCCCTATGCCATTGTAATCTCCTATGGTAATTCCTACTTTAAGTCTTCTTTGTTCCATTGCTAATTAGTAGTTCTTTAAAAAGTCTACCACCATGCGTACTCCTACAGCTGTTCCGTGCTTGCCACGGTAAGTATCTTCTGCCAATAAGTAGGCAGGGCCGGCAATATCAAAATGCAGCCAGGGGTAATCGGTAAAATGTTCCAAAAATTTTCCGGCTGTAATAGCACCACCTTCAGCACCTCCAATGTTTTTAATGTCAGCCACATCGCTCTTTATCATGTCGCCATACTCATCCCAAAGCGGAAATTCAACAATACGCTCATAAGTGTTCTCGCTACTTTTTGTAATAGCTTTCTTCACTTCATCGGAAGCGGTACCCATATAAACAGCTGCTTTGCTTCCTATGGCAGCTTTTGCCGCACCTGTAAGCGTAGCAAAATCAAATACCAACTCCGGCTCGTATTTTTTAGCGTAGTGCAGTGCATCGGCAAGTATCATTCTTCCTTCAGCATCGGCATTCAGCATTTCTACATTCATGCCGTTCATCATTTTTACCACATCACCGGGAACGTAGGCGTTCATGCCCGGGCGGTTATCTGTAGCCGGAATTAAACCCACCAGGTGAATGGGCAGTTTCAGCAGTGCAGCTGCTACAAAAACCCCTGCTACTGTTGCCGCCCCACTCATGTCGCACTTCATCATGTCCATACCATTGGGCGTTGGTTTTAAACTCAAACCTCCTGTATCGTACACCACTCCTTTCCCAACTAATACAATTGGCTTTTTGTTTTTCTTTTTCGAAGGTTTGTATTCCAATACAGTGAACGTTGGCGGGTCTATACTTCCCTTGTTTACAGATAAAAGCCCCCCCATTTTAAGCGCCTGAATTTGCTTTTTGTCGAGAACCTTTACCGAAAAGCCATGTTTTTTTCCGGCAGCCGATATTTCTTTTCCTAACTGAGTTGCGGTAAGGTAAGAAAGAGGTTCATTAACAAGGGTGCGCGAAAAGAAATTGGCCGCAACCACATGTTCAATTTCTTCGAGGGCTTTTTTATCGGCACTCCGTGAATCAACATGCAAGGTAGCAAGTGTTTTTTCTGCCTTATCCTTTGTTTTGTATTTTAGGAAATCGTAGTTGCTTAGTGCCAGACCCTCTAAAAATGCTAATGTAACTTCTTGTTTTTGGCAACTACTGTAAAGCGAAGCTTCCTTTAATTTTAATGAATTAAGGAAACGATTAGCTGCAAATCCTGCCTTGCGGGCGGCTTCAAGTGTTTTAAACTCTTCTTTTTGCGAATCAAGTTTTACAATGGTTAGCGATTTGCCTTCGTACTGTTGGCGGTAAACCGTGTTTATCTTCTCTTTAAAAAAACAATCGGCATCTGCCAGAACACTTTTAGCAATGCCCAACGATGCGAGATTTGTTTTTTCATCCACCAGGATGACATTGTGATTGAAGGCCGTGTAGTCTTTGCAGGGGCTTAACTTAATAGACATGCTTATTTCTGTTTTTTGGAGCGTCTAAAATAGCCGAGTTAGCGGGTTTTGTAAGAAAAAATAAAGACTTACATCTGACTGCACGGATATCAGTTATTGGCAATACAGGAAACTCAACCTTCTATATTTGCCCGGTGCAACATCCCTTCTTAAAAAAATCACTTGGCCAACATTTTCTGAAAGACGAAAACATTTTGCGGAAAATAGCGGAAGCTATTGGCGATATGAGCGCGTTTAAAACCGTTGTGGAAATAGGGCCTGGCATGGGAGCACTCACCAAACATCTGTTACAGGAAATCCCCGATAACTTTTATGTAATTGAGCTGGACGATCGTTGGGCCGAGCACTTAAATCAGGCTTACCCGCAGTTAAAGGGAAAAATTATTCATCGCGATTTTTTACAGGCTGATTTGGATTTCATGCAACACCCGGCTCATGTTGTCGGTAATTTTCCCTACAACATTTCATCGCAAATTGTCTTCCGCATTATTGAGTACAAAGAAGTGGTAGCAAAAATGACCGGCATGTTTCAAAAGGAAGTTGCGCAACGAATGGCGGCTAAGCCGGGTACAAAAGACTATGGAGTGCTTAGTGTACTTACTCAGGCTTATTATAGTCCTAAGTATTTGTTCGATGTTCCTCCCGGTTGTTTTGATCCGCCACCCAAAGTTATGAGCGGAATAATTCAGTTAACCAGAAAGGAAGAAGCGTTGAATTGCGATGAGGTGAAGTTTAAACGAGTGGTAAAAACCGCGTTCAATCAACGCAGAAAAACCATGCGCAACAGCCTTCGCGAGTTGGTTACCGACAAAACACTACTTGCAAACGAAGTTTTTAACCTAAGGCCTGAACAACTTTCAGCAAAGGACTTTGAAAACCTTACTAACCTGATTGGCTAATGAGCGAAAAGGGAAAGATACTGGTAACAGATGCTGTTCATCCTTTATTATGTGAAGGATTGAAGGTAGATGGGTTTGTAGTGGATTATCGCCCAGACATAGCATCTGACGAAGTAATGCAGGTAGTTTCAGATTACGAGGGATTGGTAATTAATAGTAAACTGTATGCCGGAAAAGAGCTGCTTGACAAGGCATTAAAGCTAAAATTTGTATGCCGCGTAGGTTCAGGCTTAGAAGTAATAGATATTGATTACGCCCGTCAAAAGGGTATAAGTGCTTTCAACTCGCCTGAAGGGAACCGAAATGCTGTGGCAGAACATGCTTTGGGAATGTTGCTATCGCTCATGAACAACATCGTTAAGTCTAATGATGAGGTAAAACACCACGAATGGCTGCGTGAAGCAAACAGAGGAACTGAACTCTCCGGAAAGACAGTGGCCATGATAGCTTTTGGAAACACCGCAGAATCTTTTGCCAAACTTCTGAGAGGTTTTGATGTAAAAGTGTTAGCCTACGACAAGTATAGAACAGGCTTTGGTAGCGGCCATGTAAAAGAATCTTCGTTGCAGGAAATTTATGATGAAGCGGATGTGTTAAGTATTCACCTGCCGCTTACACAGGAAACGCAGTTTATGATAAACTACGAGTTCCTTTCTTCCTTTAAAAAGAAGTATTGGCTCATTAATACTTCGCGCGGAAAAGTGCTTCGAACCTCCGACCTTATTAGATGTATGGATGAGGGAAGGATTACTGGAGCAGCGCTTGATGTTTTAGAGAATGAAAAGCTTGAAACAATGAGTGAGGAGCAGAAAAATGACTTCCGGTATCTCACTTCTCAATCAAACATTCTGCTTACGCCACACATAGCCGGCTGGACGCACGAAAGCCAACAAAAAATCGCTGAAATTCTTCTTCAAAAAATCAGAAAACTGTATCCAAAACAGTAGTGTTTTCCCTCTGAAAAAAGAGTTTTGTCATTTAATTGTCATTTTTTCTCCAAAGCATACAAGTAGGCTTTAACATCATTTATATTCGTTTCGGGAAAAAAATTACTTTTGACCGCTTTTGTTAATGCCATATTATTCGCGTATGAAGAAAATACTTACTCTGTTGAGTTTGGTAGCTACTGCTTTTGCAGCGTATGCTCAAAACGGGGAGATTTCGGGAAAAGTTACCGATGAAAACGGTGAAGGGGTTCCTGTAGCCAACGTAGTGTTGGTGGATGGAAAGGGAGTTTCAACCGGAAGAGGTACCACCACTGACTTTGACGGTAACTATTCTATTAAGCCGCTTACCCCCGGTAAGTATAATATTCAAATATCCTACCTGGGGTATGCTACCCGTATAGAGCAGGGGGTATTAGTTAGTGCTGATAAGACTACCTGGTTGAATGCACAATTAAAGCCTTCAGCCAAGGAGTTGAATGCGGTAGAGATAGTTTCATATAAAGTTCCTTTAATTGACCCGGGCAAAACTTCCTCACAAAATACTGTAACAGCCGAGGAAATTGCGAACATGCCTACCCGTAACGTTAGTGATATTGCAGCTACTACAGCCGGAGCTTTTCAGGGCGATCAGGGAGGAGGCATTAACGTAAAAGGAGGCCGCGAAGACGGAACGGAGTATTATATAGATGGTGTGAAGGTAACCGGTGTTCCTACACTTCCGGCTACATCTATTGAACAGTTACAGGTTATTACGGGTGGTATACCGGCACGCTATGGTGACGTAACCGGTGGTATTGTAAACATCACTTCTAAGGGTCCTTCGGGAGAGTTTCACGGAAGTATTGAAGGGCAAACCTCACAAGGATTAGATGCTTACGGATATAATCTGGTAAGTGGTAACGTTACCGGCCCTATCGTAAAGCTGAAGAAAACCAACAAAACAATTGTAGGCTTTTTTGCAGCGTTTGAATACCTGCGTCAGCAGGATCCGGACCCATCAGCAGTAGGTGTTTGGAAACTTCGCCAACCAGTATTGGATTCGCTTCGCCAATTCCCTCTCCAAAAGAAAACTACTTCAAGAGGATTTGATGTGCGTTCAGAGAATGTTACAATGGCTGATTTGTATAAGGTGAAAGCCAAGCCTAATATTGTAGATAACAACTACCGTGGTACAGGGCGTATAGATATTCGCCCGGTGGATAACATCACCTTAGCTTTTGGTGGCTCTGTTACATATCGTCAGTATCATAACTGGGTAGAAAAGTATACCCTGTTTAACTCTGAAAACAATCCTCTTATTAACGAATTAAATTGGCGTGTATTTGGCCGGTTTACTCACAATATTCAAAGTAAGCAGGATGAAGGCGATGGAGATGGTAAGAAGAAGAAGTCATCTGCTTTCCAGAATGCTTTCTACTCCATACAGTTTGACTATGAAAAGTATCAAATGAAGTATCAAGACGAGTCGCATGGCACCAACCCATTTAACTACGGTTACATCGGCAAATTTCAATCGCAAAAGGCACCCGTTTTTGGTTATGACACATTCGCTGTTGGTAATCAGGTGCTCACCGGCTGGAAACAGTTAGGTTTTCAGGATACTGCCGTGTTGTTTACTCCGGGTGAGTTGAACCCTTACGGAACCCGCTTTACCCAACAATACTATGAGTTGTTGGATGCGCAGATAAATGCTGATGGAAGCTACCAGGTAGTCGGTCAGGACAATGCCGATTTTACTACTACACTGGATCAGATTCAATCGAACCAGGCTTTGATAAACGGTCAGCGTTCTAATTTGGTATATAATGTTTGGTACAATACCGGTCGTCAGTATAATGGATATGGGTACGGCAACCCGAATAACTCAGATAGAAATGGGGATAATGATCAGTTCCGCGTTCGTTTAGAAGGGGCGTTCGACATTTTAAAGCCCGGAGCTCCGAGCCGCAACAAGCATTCGTTCGAATTTGGGGTAGAGTTTGAACAAAGAATTGAAAGGAAGTATTCTGTTTCTCCCCTCGGTTTGTGGCAGCGTGCCCGTTTGTTGGCTAACCAGCACCTGGATGCTTTGGACAGAGAGAATCCGATTCTTAGAATTAATGGAACTGACTACGCTTACAATGATCCTAACCGTCCGGCATTCTACCTAACAGATACTATTTTGTTTAATCGCCTTTATAATGGCGACAAGCAGTCTTTCTTTGATAAGAGTTTGCGCGAAGCACTTGGTAAGTCAGCAAATAATACCGACTTCTTAGATGTGGATGCTTTAGACCCATCTTTCCTTAACCTGAATATGTTTTCTCCTGAGGATTTATTGGGTGACGGTGCAGCACTGGTTTTTTACAGAGGATATGATCAGTATGGAAACCGCTTGAGCAAACAGCCTTCTTTTAACGATTTCTTTACTAAGAGAAGAGCCGATGGTGAGTTAGAAAGAGCTATCCCTGCTTTCCGTCCTCTTTACACAGCCGCATATATTTCAGACCGGTTCTACTTTAAGGATCTTACCTTCAACGTGGGTGTTCGTATTGACCGCTTCGATGCTAACCAACCGGTACTGCGCGATGAGTTTTCTCTTTATCCTGTTAAAACCGTTTCCGAAGTTAATTCTATTGGGAACAATCCTGTTTCTCACCCTTCTAATATTGGTGGCGACTATTATGTGTACGTTGACAATGTAAAGGCACCGACATCTGTTGCGGGTTATCGTAAAGGAAATATATGGTATGATCGATTTGGTAATGAGCTAACCAGCGGTAAAAACGTGGCAGCAGCTTCCAGCACTGGTTCTATACAGCCTTATTTGCAGGATGCGAATGCTGAAATCAAGAACCCGGATAAATTTGACCCGAACGGTACATTTAAAGACTA
>CAZLXD010000074.1:6931-13205 GCA_964563185.1 uncultured Chitinophaga sp. | reverse complement strand
GTATTGGTAAAATTAACCGGTAGGCCGGAGCAAACCGGAGCATTTGATGTAAATGATACCGTTGGCTTAGGAGAAATAACCACACCAATAGTGGCGGGAGCACTTACACAGCCATTAACGATGGCCACAACGGTAAATGTTCCGTTGGCAGAAAGTGTTACACTGTCAATAATAGGGTTCTGATCATTGTTCGGGAAACCAATCGGGTCAGTCCATAAATAAGTAGCGTTTGGAATAGTGCTTGCAGTAAGTAGTAATGTTCCGCCTTCGCAAACAGGGCTGTTGCTGCCGGGAATTGGTGAAGGAGGAATAGCATTTACTACTACATCGGTAGTAGCCTGTGTGCTGGTGCAACCGTTTACAGTAACTGCAACGGCATATTCCCCCGAGTTAGCGAGCAATGCATTTAGTATTACAGGGTTCTGTAAAGAAGATGTAAAACCTCCGGGGCCTGTCCAGTTGTAGGAGGCACCTATCACACCGGCTGCAAACAAACGGATAGTATCTCCTTCGCAAACAGGGCTGTTACTATTAGCCGTAGTAGCTGTGGGAATTCCGTTAACCACTACTACAGTTCCGGCTATTGGGCTTAAACATCCGTTTACTATCGCCCTTACCAAGTACTGGCCTGAAGCAGCCGGAGTTGCATTAGGTATAGAAGGATTTTGAACTAAAGAAATGAATCCGTTAGGGCCTGTCCATGTATAGCTGGCATTTGGTATGCTGCTGGCGGTAAGGTTAATTGTTTCACCATCACACAGCGGGCTGTTGCTGCCTACTACCGGTGTTGGCGGAGTGGCATTTACCACTACGGTAGTAGTGGCGGGCTGAGAACTTGAACAACCCGATGCGGTAGCTACAACAGAGTAGGTGCCTGAAGCTGCCGGTGTGGCATTGGGGATTGCATTGTTTTGTTGATTAGAAGTAAAACCGTTAGGACCTGTCCATGCATAAGTAGCTCCTGCAAATGAAGAGACCGTAAGATTAAGTGTTGCGCCTTCGCAAATAGGGCCATTGTTAGAGGCTGTTATAGAAGGAATAGGGTTAACCACTACGTTAGTAGTAGCAGGGCTGCTGCTACTGCAACCATTAACGGTAGCCACAACAGAATATGTTCCGCTTTGCGCAGTAGTAGCGTTGGTAATGGTAGGGTTCTGCAGGTTCGAAGTAAAACCGTTTGGCCCTGTCCATGCATAAGTAGCATCGGGGATAGTACTGGCAGTTAAGTTAATGGTGCCTCCTGCACAAACAGGTGTGTTATTTCCGGCTGTTGGCGGCACTGTTGAAACCACCACTACATTAGTAGTAGCCGGTGTGTTACTGGAACAGTTGCTGGCTGTAGTAGTTACACTGTAAGTTCCCGACATGGCAACTGCAGCATTGCTGATAGAAGGATTCTGCTGATTAGATGTAAAACCATTGGGGCCTGTCCAACTATAAGTGGCCCCCGGGAAAGCCGAGGCTGTAAGATTAATAGTTCCACCCTGGCAAACCGGAGTGTTGCTTGCAGCAGTAACTCCCGGTATAGGGTTAACCACCACTATCACTGAATCGGCATCGCTGCTGTTACAGCCCTGTACATTGGCAGTAACATAGTATGTTCCTGAAGCGGCTGTTGTGGCATTTGCAATAGATGGATTTTGTTGTGCTGAAGAGAATCCGTTAGGGCCTGTCCAAGAGTAAGTTGCTCCGTTAAGTGTTGAAGCTGTAAGGTTTAATGTTGTTCCGGAGCAAATAGGGCTGTTGCTGCCGGCTGTAGGCGGAGGAACCGCATTAATAGTAACCGTAGTAGAAGATGGAGTTCCTACACATCCGCTGGCTGTTACTGTAACCGAATATACACCGGCATCGCTCAGCGCGGCATTGGGAATAGTAAAGCTTTGCTGGGTAGAACTAAACCCGTTCGGGCCGCTCCATGCATAAGTAGCTCCGGGGAAAGAAGTAGCATTTACATTCAGCGAGGCACCTGAGCAAATAGGGCTGTTGTTGCTGGCTGTAGTAGTGGGAACAGGATTTACACTTACCTGAGTTGTTCCCGGACTGCTGGTGCAGCCTAGCTCTGTTTGGGTAACTGAGTAGGTTCCCGTTGCCGCTGTGGTAGCTCCCGTTATAGTAGGATTTTGTTGATTGGAAGTAAATCCATTCGGGCCTGTCCAGCTATAAGTAGCTGTATTGCTTCCGCTTGCCTGCAACGTCAAATTATCTCCGGCACAAATTGGGCTATTGCTGGTAACTACCGGTGCTGATGGAAGAGGATTAATCACCACCTGTAGTGTTGCTGTATCGCTGCCGCAACCAAGGGCAGTTGCATAAACCGAGTAGGTTCCGCTGGCAGCTACGGTTGCATTGGTAATAGTAGGGCTTTGTTGCATACTGCTAAATCCGTTAGGCCCGCTCCAGTTATAAGCAGCACCTGCCGAAGATGTTGCCGAAAGATTCAATGCACTTCCTTCGCAAATAGGGCTGTTACTATTGACTACAGGGGCAGGTAATGAAGGATTAACAGTCACCTGTGTAGTTCCTGCACTGCTAGTACAACCCAACAAAGTTTGTGTAACGGAATAAGTTCCTGCTGCGGCTGTGGTGGCATTTGGAATAGAAGGGGTTTGCTGCGAAGAAGTAAAGCCGCTTGGCCCGGTCCAACTGTAAGTAGCGTTCGGATCACCGGCAGCACTTAAGTTCAGCGTGCTTCCTGCACATATAGGGCTGTTGGAAGATGCCGTGGGTGCCGAAGGCAGAGGGTTTACCACTACATCAATAGTATCCGGTTCGTTAGCGCATCCTAATACGGTAGCACTTACTATGTAGGTACCGGTGGCCGCCACTGTGGCATTGGTAATGGTTGGGTTTTGCTGCGATGAGGTAAATCCGTTCGGGCCTGTCCAGCTATATGTAGCGTTAGCAATGGTAGCAGCTGTTAAGTTTAAAGCTGAACCTGCACATACAGGGCTGTTACTACCGGCTACAGGGCTGGCAGGTATTGGGTTAACGGTTACCACGCTGGTAGCCGAACCTGCTCCACCGGCTGTAGCGGATACCGAGTAAGTAGTTGTTACCTGCGGGCTTACGGTAATGGAACTTCCCGTTTGGCCGGTTGACCATACATAACCTGTTGCAGGGCTAGTTGCAGTAAGCACTACCGAATCGCCTAAACAAATGGTGGGAGAGTTGACCGATACCACTACCACCGAAGCGGAGTTGGTAATCTGAAAGTCCATTTCACATACTTCACCTGCATTACCATCGTAGTTAATCAGGTAAGTGGCTCCCGGTGTGGGCGTCCACACTACGTTCAGGTTATTATCCTGTGCGGTATTCGAAGTGGCAATACAGTTGGCAGTGCTTCCACAGGTAACACTTGGAACATAAATTGAAACCTGTGTTCCGTCACTGGCATTTCCTCCTGCGCAGTTTTGGTTAAAGAGCTGGAAGTATGCCTGGCCTGTCCAGTTAGCGGGAGCCGTCCAGGTAAACCAGATATTGTTTTGAAGCGAACCGGAACAAAGCAATGGCGGGTTATCGGGTGTAGCACAGTAAGTAGTTACATGATAAAGAACATTTTCTGTAACTGCCTGTGCATTGGCGCAGGTGTTGTTTGCTGGAGGAGTACAAGCTACGTTGTTGCGTATACACATACTACCTGACTGGCCCGTGGTAGTAGCTCCGCTTTGTAAAGTAGTAAGTAAGAAATACTGGCTGCCTACCGTTAAGTTGCTGAAGGTAGTTGTACCAGCCGATGCTACCGATGTGCAGCTAATCCACTGAAGGTTACTACAGGTTCCTGTAAAGAAAGTATAATCTCTGGCACCACCGCTTTGATTAGTAAGAGTTACACTGGTAGCGTTGGCGGTAAAGGTTACCCATGTTCCGTACTGTGCAGTTTCGTTATCACAACCGCCATAATCAACACCAATAGGAAAATAGGCTGAAGTTGGTGTGGCTGCATTGGTAACTGCATTCCCGTTATCAATATTACATACGGTATTGCTGTTGGGGTGAACAATCTGCGCCTCACATGGATTAGAGCCGGGAGTGTAAGTATCAGCAACACTTATACAAAAAGTTCCCGTAGCAGTACCGTTTCCATCTACTCTTATAAAGTAAGTTTGGCCTACGGTAAGGGCAAGGTCAGTAACAGAGTTGTTGGTTACGTTAAAGCCGCTGTTTTCAGCGCATGAAACTAGGGTAAGTGTACCGGTGCATGCGTTATTAGAAGAGCTGTAAACTGCTACCTGTGTGTTGGTGAGAGTTAAGCCCTGTGCATCGGTGCTTATAGTAATATCGGGAACTGTGGCTACAAAGCTAAACCACACATCGTTGCTGGTGCTGTTAGGGCTCCAGCAACTTGGTGCAGCCGGACTACCGGTGGAAGTAGCGTTTACGTTGGTAGCCTGCGTACAACCCAGTTGTATCGAAAGCGGGGTTGCATTACAAATAAGATCGTTACCTGGTGCCTGCGCCCATACGTTGGTTGCAAAGGTTAGGCAAAGGACAGTAATAATCAGAGATAAAGCCGTGTTGAACTTTTTCATTTCGTTCAGGGTTGAGAATGATTAATTATTTTAAATAGTCTTTTACAAATGATATGCGCTAAAGCATTAAGGAATTTCAACGTAGCGTATGTTGTGCAATTCCTCGTATTCAATTTACGATTTAAAGATGTTTTTGGGATAGGAGTTGTTACCTGACTGATTGATTACAGTGCGCGGTAAAATTTTCACTTTAACATAATCGTTTGAAGCAGATGCGGCATATACCACTTCAGTATCCTTGCGCAATGCTTCAATGGCGGCTAGTTGGGCATGTGTAAGAGCAATATTCTGCTCGCTACCCGGTGAGCGAAAAATAAACTGATAGGTTCCTTCTTTAGCTTCAGTCTCGGCTGTTTGCATAAAGGCAGAGCCGGAATAGGCCAATACCACATTACCTGAAAAAACTACGAAGGCCAGAAATAAAAAAGCCAGAGTAATTGCTTTGTTCTGTCGCTTTTCTCCGGCCTGTTTTAATACTTTACTACGCTGGGTGGTAGTGCCTGTTAAAATGGAGTATGTTCCATTAACATTACAAGGGGTACTCATACTGCTTTTGTTTTACTGCCTGTTAGGGGCAGTTGGGTTACCAATAAATTATTTGTTCGTGTGTGTCGCAACCACTTTATTTAGAGGTTGTTAAACCAAAGCAACAAAGAAAAAACTAATAACCAAATTTATTTTTAGATGAAAGTATTTTGGGGCAGTAATTCATAGCAGTATTCATTGTTTAAGAATACGGAAAGCCTTATGCATGACTTAATACAAAGCGCCTGTATTGAAGTGTGGCATATAGTTTCAAACACCTTTTAGAGAATAACCTCATGGGAATATTAGCCACTGGGCAGTGGTGCTTTTCTTTAAGTAGTTTGGTAAATCAACCAAACTGCCAAAGCGTTCTATCTTCACCGCCTGCAACATGTGGTTTAAACAGCGCCTGCTTCGCTATACTTTTCGCTTACTGCTTACCGGCTTTGTGGCCTTTGTATTGTTTCTGCTGCTCAATTATTTGTTCCCCCTGCGCGATGGCATAGCGTACAGCACCATTGTGCTCGATAGCAAGGGCGAAGTAATTCACGCTTTCTTAACTCCCGATGATAAGTGGCGCATGAAAACCGAGCTAAAGGAAATTTCACCCGTGCTGCGCCAAACACTTCTTTACAAAGAGGACAAATATTTTTACCGCCACCCTGGCATTAACCTCTTTGCCATTGCCCGTGCGGCAGTTATGAATACGCTTAAACTCAAACGTACCTCGGGCGCCAGCACCATTACCATGCAGGTAGCGCGCATGTTGCAGCCAAAGCGCAGAAGTTATCTGAATAAACTGGTGGAAATGTTCCGCGCCCTGCAACTGGAATGGAAATACAGCAAGGACGAAATACTACAACTGTATTTTAACCTAGTGCCCTATGGCAGTAACATTGAAGGAGTAAAAAGTGCCAGCATACTTTACTTTGGCAAAAATCCCGACCATCTTTCATTGGCCGAGGTAACTGCACTTTCTATTATCCCCAACAGACCCTCCTCGCTGCGTTTGGGCAACAACAACAATAAAATAGTTGCCGAACGCAACAAATGGCTGAAACGTTTTGAGGAAGTCGGACTATTTTCAAAAAAGGAAATAGCCGATGCGCTGGAAGAGCCGCTGAATGCCCAACGCGAGGAAGCACCCAAGCAGGCTCCGCACCTGGCATTGAAACTCAAAAGCGATTTGCAGCAGGATATTATACGCACACACCTGC
>CAZLXD010000074.1:0-6921 GCA_964563185.1 uncultured Chitinophaga sp. | reverse complement strand
AAAAAACGAAAAACTGGTAAAGGATTATGTGCAGAACCTGAAATCGCTGGGCATACACAATGCTGCCGTAGTAGTACTCGATAATAAAACGAATGAGGTAGTCACTTACATCGGCTCGGCCGATTTTGCCGATGCCACCGATGGCGGACAGGTAAACGGGGCTGCTGCCATACGCCAGCCCGGCAGTGCCCTTAAGCCTTTGGTGTATGGACTTTGCTTTGACCGCGGGCTGCTAACCCCCAAAACCATGATAACCGATGTGCCGGTGAACATCAATGGGTTTCAGCCGGAAAACTTTGACTCGCGTTTTAATGGTTTGGTATCGGTGGAATTTGCTTTAGAAAATTCGTTGAACATACCCGCAGTAAAAGCACTCAACCTGTTGGGCACCGAAACTATGGTGCAGAAAATGATTGATGCTAAGTTTAAGCAGATAAACCGCGATAAAAAGAAACTCGGCCTTTCGATGGTACTGGGCGGGTGTGGAGTTACGCTGGAAGAAATGACCGCCCTCTACTCGGCTTTTGCCAATGACGGGCTTTATCAATCGCCAAGCTATTATAAAGAAGAACAACTGCCATTTGCTCATTCTCAAATTCCTAGATTCTCAAATTCAGATACCGTCCGCCTCCTCTCCCCTTCGGCCAACTTTATGGTTACCGAAATTCTTTCGCGCCTGGCCCGGCCCGATTTACCCGTTAACTGGGAAGCGAGCATGCACACGCCCCGCATTGCCTGGAAAACCGGCACCAGCTATGGCAAGCGCGATGCCTGGAGTATTGGTTACAATAAAAATTACACCATTGGAGTATGGGTAGGGAATTTTTCAGGAGCCGGTGTTCCCGAACTGAACGGAGCCAACATTGCTACTCCCCTCTTGTTTAAAATCTTCAACACCATTGATTACAACTCGCCCAACGATTGGTATAGCATGCCTAAAGAATGCGGCATTCGAATAGTGTGCTCCGAAACAGGAAAACTGCCCTCCGACTTCTGTAAGCATACCGTAATGGATTATTTTATCCCGCTCACCTCGCCTGCGCAATACTGCGATAACATGAAGGAGTTTGCCATCAGTGCCGATGGAAAAATCTCCTACTGCAAAAACTGTCAGCCGGAGAATGGTTACAAAAAGAAGTGGTTTAAAATTATTCCGCCCGAAATGCAGAGTTACTTTGACGAACACCGCATTGCCTACGAAACGGTTCCTCCGCACAACCCCGATTGCGAGCGGGTATTTACCGAAGGAGCACCCGTTATCCGCTTTCCGGTAAACGGAACGGAATACCTGATAGACAAAGCAAACCCCGAACCCCTGCAGTTAAGCTGCGAGGTAACCGGTGATGTAAAGAAGGTGTACTGGTATATCAACAATCAGTTCCTGAAACAATCCGATGCGCGCAGCAAAGAGTTCTTTACACCCGATGAAGGCCGTGTAAAAATTTCCTGCACCGATGACAAAGGCCGCAATACCGATATATGGGTTAAGGTGAAGTATGTGAAAATGTAGCGGCTTACTTGCTCGAAGTTTCCCAGCCTATCCGCGTGTAAAAACTCCACTTCTTTTTAAAGGGCTTACCGGCTATGGTGCAGCTAAAGTCAACAGTGTAATACTGATTGTAGTTCAGGCGCTTTACCGGTATAATACATACCTCGTTATGCTGAGGGAATGTGGTAAGCGGATTTTCGGGAGTAGAAAGAATACACTTTAACTCCCGGCCTTCTTTATCCGTCAGTTTCACCTTTACATCTTTTATACCCGATTGCCGGATAAACTCAATGGTAACAGGGTAGCCGGGCGAGTACACCGTATCGGGAATAGGGTTGGGGCTTTCGCGCTGAAATGAGAGCGTTATATCCAAAGCTTCCGGCTCGGGATACACCACCACTTTGGTGGCAGTATCATTATACCACACATACTTACTTTGCATATCCACACAGCAAACGATGGAGTAATCTTCTTTGTAGTAACCTATGCCTACTTCGGTAATGTTAGGGTCAATTAAAGGCATGCGGTGGTAGAAGGTATTCATAAACTGCTCCATGGCATATGTTGGGTTTACATAAGCAATGCACGACTTCATTCCGGCCCCTTTTCCCTGCGGAGTGGCATAACGGAGCGAGTCCACTTCGTAATGCGCGCTTAACCCTTTTACTGCCAGATGGGTTCTGTTCTTTACCAGATACCGCGAATGGGCATAACAGGCGCGGCTCAGCTCTTCATTCAGTTTTACGGGCTTCAGCCCGACATTTTTGCGGTAAGTATTCAACGATTCGAACGCCTTTACAATTTCAGGGTCTGAAAGGTTGAACGTGATTTCGGCCTGTGTAAAAGCGTTGAAGATGCTGCAAAGAAGAAGTGCCAGTGTAACAACCGAATGCTTAACCATAACAGAAGATTTTGCGGTGAACAAATACACCAGTGGGATGGAGGGCAAAAGAATTTTCCATAAAGGCACCCTATGCAATTACTAAATACTGCAAAGCCAACCGCATGTATTCTTCAAATTCCTTTAGGTTTGCGCCACCATGAAATACGCCACTGTTAACCCGTGCAATAATGAGTTACTGAAAGAGTTCCCCTTCAGTAGTTATCCCGATATAGAAGTTTCCACCAAAGCTTTTCACCGGTGGCGTAAGTTGAGTGTGGAGGAAAGAGGCCGGCAGTTAAAGAAAGTAGCCGAACTGCTGGAAAAGAACAAAGCAGCGTATGCCCGCTTAATTACCCTGGAAATGGGCAAGCCCCTTCGCGAGGCGGAATACGAAGTCAACAAAACCATCAGCACCTTTGGTTACTACATTGAAAACGCGCCTGAGTTTTTAGCCCCCGAAACGGTGGTTTCCAATGCCTCTAAAAGCTATATCCGCTTTGAGCCTATGGGCATCATCTTCAGTATTATGCCCTGGAACTTTCCCTTTTGGCAGGTGTTTCGGTTTGCTATCCCTACTCTTATTGCGGGAAATGTTACCATACTGAAACACGCCCCTAATGTTCCGCAGTGTGCATTGGCTATTGAAAACCTTTTTAAAGAAGCCGGCTTTGCCGAAGGTGTTTTCCGCAATTACTTTCTTACTAACGATGATGCCGCCCAACTGATTGCCGACCCGCGTGTAATGGGCATTAGTTTTACCGGCAGCGATACCACCGGCAGTATTCTGGCAGCACAGGCAGGCAGGCACATTAAAAAGTGTGTGATGGAACTGGGCGGCAACGATGCCTTTATAGTATTGCAAGATGCCGACCTTGATTTTACAGTGCAGGGCGCTATTAAATCGCGCAGTATTAACACGGGCCAAAGCTGCAATGGCGCCAAGCGCTTTATTGTGGTAAAAGAAGTGGCCGGGGCTTTTACCGAAAAATTGATTGCCGCAGTCGGTCAGCTGAAGGTTGGCGACCCTTTGCAGAACGATGTTACAACAGGCCCGCTTGCCCGCAAAGACCTGCAACAAAAAGTGCTGCAACAAATCAGCGATTCTATTGAACAGGGAGCTGTGCCGCATTACGGCATAGTTGCTGAAAGCAAAGAGGGGAACTTTGTTACCCCCGTAGTGCTTACTAATGTAACACCGGGCATGCGCGCCTTTGAAGAAGAAATCTTCGGGCCGGTGTGGAGTGTAATTGTTGTAAACGATATGGAGGAAGCCATCCATCTTGCCAATCAATCGGTGTATGGTTTAGGCGCATCGGTGTGGACAGCCGATAAAAACAAAGCCGAGCAGTTGGTAAGCGAGCTGGAAGCGGGCAATGTGTTTATAAACGATATTGTAAAAAGCGACCCGCGCCTGCCTTTCGGAGGTTTTAAACGCAGCGGCTTCGGGCGCGAGCTATCGGAATACGGGTTGAAAGAATTCGTGAACATTAAAACAGTTTACATAAATTAGTTGCCGTAAATACTTTCTGTGGAATTTAAAGTTGTAGTCTACATCGTTATCGGCATCATCTATTTCATCTACTCAGTCAGCAAAAAGAAAGCTGAGGAGAACCAAACGCCTGTGGGCCCTGCCAAGCAGAAACCGGTTACCCCGCCCGCCTTCAATCCGCTGGAAGAAGTAATGAAGGAGATACAACGCAAGCAGGCGGCTGAGCAGGCAAAAAAAACTATTCAGCAAAAACCCAAACCTGCCGCATCATCTAAACCATTAAAAACCACAGGGCGCGATGTGCTGGTGAGCGAAAAGAAAGTAACTTCTTTTCAGGAAGGGATTGGCAGCATTGAATCAATTTACGAGCGTGAACTAACGGCTGAAGAGAAGATTGAACGCGGCAACCTGAAAATTCAAAACGAAGGCGCTTACAAGTTAGATACTATTGAAGAAGCAACCGCAAAGGAAGAAAGCCAGCGCACTTACGAGTATGAGTTTGACGCACGCAATGCGGTTATCAGCTCCATTATCCTTGAAAGAAAGTTCTGATGAGCCGCGTTTTTTTTGAACACAACTCCTTCACTTCGCTTTCATCCTTCTTTACCGAAAATTCCTTCTCTGCGGTTTATGTTTTAGCCGATGAAAACACCATACAACATTGTTGCCATAAAGTAATTTCAGTTCTCCCTCAGCACCATGTTATTGCCATGCAAAGCGGGGAAGAGAACAAGACCATAACCACCTGCAACTTAATTTGGCAAAAACTGACCGAAACGAATGCCGACCGTAAAGCCCTGCTTGTAAACCTGGGTGGCGGAGTAATAGGCGATATGGGAGGTTTTGCAGCCGGTTGTTACAAGCGCGGCATTTCTTTTATCAATATCCCCACCACACTACTGGCTATGGTTGATGCCAGTGTGGGTGCTAAGTGCGGCATTGATTTTACGGGCTTTAAAAACCAAATTGGTTTGTTCAACGAACCTAAGGCGGTGTTTATACATACGGGCTTTTTAGAAACCCTGCCCGAAAGAGAACTGCGCTCGGGGTTTGCCGAAGTATTAAAGCACTACCTGATAGCGGACAAAGAAGCTTTTGAAGCAATCAGCAATCAGAAATCAGAAATCAGAAATTTTGATTTTGATGAACTGGTAAGAAAGAACGTAGCCATTAAACAGCAAATAGTGGAGCAGGACCCCACGGAGCAGGGCATTCGTAAAGCCCTCAACTTCGGGCATACCATAGGCCACGCCATGGAAAGTTTTTTTCTGAACGATGAACACCAAAAGTTACTGCATGGCGAAGCCGTTGCCGCAGGCATGGTTTGCGAAAGTTACCTCTCCTTTAAAAAGGGGCTGTTGAGCGAAAGCGAACTGCAACAAATAACGGAGGCCATCCATCACTACTTCGGCAAAGCAGATATAGCCCCGCAGCACTTTGGCCGCATTGCCCAACTGATACAACAGGATAAAAAGAACGAGCAGGCACAAACCAGATTCACATTGCTGAATGGCATAGGCAGCTACCGCATCAATGAGGTGGTTGATAAAGATTTGATACACGAATCGCTGGTTTATTTTAATTCGTTACCGGCATGAGCAGCGTAAGAGTATTTCATCCAACCAAAAAACTTTACGGAAGCGTTCGCCTTCCCGGCTCGAAAAGCGAAAGCAACCGCGCGCTTATTTTACAGGCACTGGCGGGTAACCGTTTCCAAATTGAAAACCTCTCTACCGCCCGCGACACACAAAACCTGAAAAATATTCTGGCTTCAGACGATGTTACGGATGCCGGAACCGCTATGCGTTTTCTTACGGCTTACTATGCCGCCAGCAATCAGCATAAAATAATTACCGGCTCCGCGCGAATGAAAAAACGCCCCATTACCCCGCTGGTAAATGCACTCAGCGAAATGGGGTTTGACATCCGCTATGTGCAAGAACAAGGCTTTGCCCCTGTGGAGGTTGTGCCAATTAAATCGTTAGCGAAATTAGAGAACGAAGTATTTATGGAAGGCAACATCAGCAGCCAGTTTGTTACAGCGCTGTTGCTTATTGCCCCTTTTCTGCCCAATGGCTTAACCGTGCACTTTACCACCGCGCTTACATCGAGGCCGTATGTGGAAATGACGCTTGATATGCTACAACACTTTGGGGTGGCTTACAGTTGGAAAGGCAATTGTATTTCCATTCCTAAATCTGAAATCAAACATCATAAATTCAGCGTGGGTGCCGACTGGAGCGCGGCCTCCTACTGGTATTCTATGGCGTTTTTAGCCGATGAGGCGGAACTGTTTCTGGAAGGCCTGCAAAACAACTGGAGCCAGGGCGACCGTGTGGTGGCCGACTGGATGAAACGCTTCAGCGTTGCTACCGAGTTTAAAGACAGTGGCGCACTGCTAAGAAACACGCATACGCCTTTCCCTAAAGTAATGAAGTTAGATTTTGCCGATAACCCCGACCTGGCCCAAACCTTTGCCGTAATGTTTGCTGCTAAGGACATTGCGGCCACCTTTACGGGCATCGACAGCCTTCGCATAAAAGAAACCGACCGCATACAGGCCTTGCAAAACGAGCTAAGCCGGTGCGGCTACCGGTTCCATTACTCGCCCGAGTTTTTCTTTTACCAACTGCGGGGTAAGTTTCAGCAGCCTTCACAGTTAATTAATACCTACAACGACCATCGCATGGCTATGAGTTTTGCCGCGCTTGCCTTGCTGGGCGAAGTGGAAATTGAAAACCCCGAAGCGGTAAATAAATCCTACCCGGAGTTTTGGGAAGAGATGAAGGGAGTGGGGTTTAGGATTTAGGATTTGGGACAATACAACATTACGCGCTGCAAAAGTGCCACCTACCGCAAGCTGGTGCTGGCGCACGAAAGCGTGTTAGATTCGCTTTAAAACAAACTAAGCTATGCGCTTTACCGCCCAGCCGGTGCCATCGGGCAGGCGGGCAAAACCAAAGAAGTGGTAAAGCACCTGATATTGATACGCTAACTCCATTTGGCTCCTCCAATTCCGCATTTAGGTAACAACATTCCGTGTTTAGGTAATTGTTGTCC
>CAZLXD010000073.1:0-13340 GCA_964563185.1 uncultured Chitinophaga sp. | reverse complement strand
TATTCCGGTTTATGCCTGGAAGGGAATGAACAACGAAGAGTTTGACTGGTGTATAGAGCAAACCTTATTCGCTTTCGAAGGCGGCAAGGCTTTAAATATGATACTGGATGACGGTGGTGATTTAACCAACATGGTGTTCGATAAATATCCTGAGTTGGTGCAGGGCATTAAAGGTATTTCGGAAGAAACTACCACTGGTGTTCATCGCTTGTACGAGAGAGAAAAGAACGGAACGCTTTTACTTCCGGCTATTAATATAAACGACTCGGTTACTAAGTCAAAATTCGATAACAAGTACGGATGCCGAGAATCTTTGGTAGATGCTATCCGCAGAGCTACTGACTTAATGATGGCAGGTAAAGTGGCTGTAGTAGCCGGTTATGGCGATGTGGGCAAAGGTTCTGCCGATTCATTGCGTAATGCCGGTGTTCGCGTAATTGTAACAGAGATTGACCCTATATGTGCTTTACAAGCTGCTATGGAAGGTTATGAGGTAAAGAAGATGGACACTGCCGTTAAGGAGGCTGATATCATTGTTACGGCAACCGGTAACTGCGATATTATTCAGGAGCGCCATTTCCGTGCTATGAAGCACAATGCAGTAGTTTGCAATATCGGCCACTTTGATAACGAAATTGATATGGCTTGGTTAAATACTAACTATGGAACCACTAAGGATGTTATTAAGCCTCAGGTAGATAAATACACTATTGATACCAAAGATATTATTGTATTGGCTGAAGGACGCTTAGTGAACTTAGGATGTGCTACCGGCCACCCTTCGTTTGTTATGAGTAACTCGTTTACTAATCAAACTATTGCGCAGTTAGATTTATGGCTGCACAGCGAGCGTTACGAAAACCGTGTTTACACGCTGCCTAAGCACTTGGATGAAATGGTTGCTAAACTGCACCTTGAAAAAGTAGGAGTAGAGTTAGAAGAACTGAACGAAAAACAAGCTGCTTATATTGGTGTGAAGAAGGAAGGCCCTTACAAACCAGAGCACTACCGCTACTAAAAAAGAGTTTCAAAGTAATAGAAGGGCAATCGCTTAGCGATTGCCCTTTTTCGTTAAAGCTGTTTTCTTTGCTCTTCAACAGTTTATATTATGACAAGACTTTCAGTTAACATCAATAAAATAGCCTTGTTGCGTAATTCACGGGGTGCTGACATTCCTGATTTGGTTCAGTTCGCTAAAGATTGCGAGCGCTATGGTGCCCAGGGTATCACCGTTCACCCTCGCCCTGATGAACGCCACGTTCGAAGAAGTGATGTTTATGCTTTAAAGGAAGTGGTTACCACCGAGTTTAATATTGAAGGCTATCCATCCCCTGACTTTCTAAAAATGGTATGTGAAGTAAAGCCAGAGCAATGCACTTTAGTGCCTGATGCACCAAGGCAGTTAACGAGCGACCACGGTTGGGATACTATTCAGCATCAGTCTTTCCTAAAAGAAGTAGTGGGCCAGTTAAACGGACACAACATACGTGTTTCGTTATTTATTGACCCTTTACGCGAAAGGCTGGAGGGTGCAAAGAACATAGGTACGCAGCGAATTGAATTTTACACCGGTCCTTATGCGCACAGTTACAATAGCAACCGTGAAGCAGCTATAAGGGAATTCAGTGACGCTGCTTTGATATGTAGTGAGCTAGGCTTGGGGGTCAATGCCGGGCACGATCTCAGCCTCGATAATCTGCGATACTTTCAACAGCAGGTAAGTGGACTGCTGGAAGTTTCTATTGGCCATGCTTTGGTGCGGGACTGTTTGTATTACGGCTTGGAGAATACCCTACAATTGTACCTGCGCGAATTGGAAAGTTAGATATTACTGTATCAAACTTGAAGAAGCCAGATATTTCTTATCAGGATAGTAAATAAATAAACAGCTACCATCCTTTAGCGTATTAATAATGGCTTCGTGCTCCTCGTATGAAACAGCCGGACACCCCCAACTACGCCCTAAGCGTCCTTGTTCGCACACAAAGTTGCTACATACATAGTTGGCTCCATGCAGCACAATGGCGCGCTCTTCTGCTTTGTCATTAAAGCCTTTTTCAAGTCCCTGTAACTTCAGCGAAAGCCCATGCTCACCTTCATAGGTTTGCTTAGTGGCATAAAAGCCCAGGCTACTTTTGTAAGAGGATGGTTCATTGGAAAAATGACGTGCAAATTCTTCTCCAGTGTTTTTACCGTGTGCCACCAAGGTGTTGAACAACAACTTTTGCTGTTCTAAGTCAACAATGTAAAGTCGTTTTTGGGTAGAGGATTGTGTGAAATCGCAAATGGCGATGATGTTCTTGTTAACTATTCCTTTTGCTTTTAGTTTCTCCCAACCGGTTAGCGCCATGTTAAATGCCGCCTGTGGCAAACCAAAAGAACTGAGATGAAGTCTGCTATAAAAAATATCAGGGGTGGTGGTTATGGGAGTAGGAGTAGAAGCCGTTTTTTCGGGTAGCAAAGGATGAAAGGCCGTTATGACTAAAAGAGCTAAAAGAAAAACAGCACGCGTTAAAGTGACTTTCAGGTTTTTCATGTTTCAAGGGTTCGTAACAAAGATACGTAACTGCCTTAAAAATGATGGATGACGGAGGGCATGTTTTAACGGATGTTTTGAATTTGGCATTGGTTAAAAACAAAAAATCCTCCGTTATGGAGGATTTTTAATGCTATGAGTGCATGTTTATTTATGCCTGAGCAACAGAAACTACGTGAACGAATCTACGATCGTTCTTTCCTTTAGTGAATTTTACCACTCCTTCAGTTACAGCAAAGATAGTATGGTCTTTACCAATATCCACTCCTTTGCCGGGGTGGTAAGCAGTGCCGCGTTGGCGAACAATAATATTTCCTGCTATGGCAGTATCTCCACCAAATATTTTAATACCAAGGCGTTTGCTGTGCGATTCGCGTCCGTTCTTAACCTTACCTTCACCTTTCTTGTGTGCCATGACTTCTGCTTTTTACTTATTCTGAATAATTATCCGATTGATTCTATGGAAATTTGAGTGAGCGACTGACGGTGACCCTGTGTTTTCTTGTAAGTCTTTCTTCTTTTCTTCTTGAAGATTTTCACTTTGTCATCTTTCAGGTGTGCTACAATCTTGGCATTCACCTTTACTCCGGCTACGGTAGGTGTTCCTACTTTTACCGCGCCTTCGGTATCGGTTAATAAGACTTTATCAAAAGAGATGCTGTCACCTTCATTCCCTTCTAAACGGTGAACGTAGAGTTTTTTTCCGGCTTCAGCCTTAAATTGTTGTCCTGCTATTTCTACAATTGCGTACATGACTTTCTAAAATTTGGGAGCGCAAATATAACTACATGATTTAAATAACCAAAAGATATTTCAGACCTGCAAGGCATTGATTCTTTGCAATAAAGTGGGGTGCGAATAATGGAAGAAAACGTAGGCTGGGTGGGGCTGGAGGTTACTGAGGTGGTTTACCGACAGTTTTTTTAGTGCAGTAATGAGCGGTGCGGGGGAGTAGGTTTCTTTGGCGTAGGCATCGGCTTCATACTCGTTTTTCCGGCTAAATATGTTCATAAACAGGCTGGTTACAAGTGAAATGGGAGAGTAGAGCATGGAGAAAGTGACCAGTGCAAGGTGAAAACTGTTTTCATTTGCCCCCAATACTTCAGCCATTACAGGGCTATCTGCCAGCAGGCCGAAAATAAAAAACATGATTCCCATCTGCGCTACGGAGACTGCAATGGACTTTAAAACATGTTTCTTTTTATAGTGGCCCACTTCGTGCGCCAATACACCGGTAATTTCTTCAATCGTCATGTCCTTAATGAGGGTGTCGTAAAGAACAATGTTTTTCTTATGGCCCAGGCCGCTGAAGAAGGCATTGGCTTTGGAGGAACGCTTGGAGCCATCCATTACAAATATGTTAGTGAGAGGGAAGTTGACCTTTTTAGCATAGTTTTCAATAGAAGCGCGCAGTTCTCCGGCTTCAAGTGGGGTAAGTTTATTGAAGATAGGAAGCAACAAACTGGTGTAAAACATGGCAAAGAAGATGGAGAAAGCTGCTACCACAGTCCATGCTGCAATCCAGAAATAATCACCCAACAATAAAAAGAGCCATGTAAGCAGCGCTAAAAAGCCTCCCCCTATAATAGTTCCCAGCACAAGGTTTTTTAATTTATCTGTAACAAAGGTGGCAGCAGTGGTTTTATTGAAGCCAAACTTTTCTTCGATAACAAAGGTGTGGTAGATGTTGAATGGTAGTGATATAAGAGAAGAACCCAGTCCTATTAATGCGAAGAACAGGAGCGCCTGTGCTATGGGGTTGTTGGAGTAACTTCGTACTAGCCCATCTAACCAGGCAAAGCCACCTGCGAGGAGAAATGATACGGATACTATTAGTGAGAAAACTGACGATACTGTTTCAAAGCGGTAATTGACTCTGGCGTAGTTACGCGCTTGTGCATACTTCTCGGCATCGTAAAGATCTTTTACTGCTTCGGGTAGGGGTTTTTCCCATGTTTGCAGGTTGAGGTAGGAAAGTGCCTTTTCAAATACAAATTCTAACACTATGAAAGCTACAATCAGGTATAAGATAGTTTGCGCCACGCGAACAATTTTGGACGAAACTAAGTTTATTTGGAACTCTGATTAGTTTTGAAACTGTTACATAAAGCAAGCTTAAATATGAATTACTGGCTTATAAAATCGGATCCTGAAACTTATTCGTTTGAGCGAATGAAAACCGATAAGAAAACACACTGGGATGGCGTACATAACTACGCTGCACGCAATAACCTGAAAGCTATGAAGACGGGTGACCTGTGTTTCTTTTACGAGAGCATGAATGGGGAGCCCTCCATTGTGGGAATAGTAGAAGTGGCGAAGGAACACTATCAGGACCCCACCACTACCGAAGCCTGGGTGTGGGTGGATGTGAAATATTCGGCAACTATGAAACGGCCGGTTACTTTAAAAGAGGTAAAACTGAATAAAAAGCTGGCCCAAATGGCACTGGTGCGCATAAGCCGCCTGAGTGTGCAGCCAGTAACCAAGGAAGAATGGGATGAGGTAATGAAAATGGCAGGGAAATAGATGGAGTAAACTTGGTTGAATATTGAGTGTTGTTATTTGTAGTTCCTGTTCATATTCCAGTTTAATTCGTCAATGGCTAAGATTTTTTCCTTTAATAAACTTATTGATTCTGTTTCAAAATTGATGCAGGAAGAAGTAGTGACGGAGCAAAAGCTAAATCCGAAGCAACAGTGGAACCAAATTGAAATTGAAAACTCCATATTGGTTTTGGCGGCTGCGGTTATCCGCTGCGACCGCAATTTTTCTACAGACACTGAAAAACATATCACCGATTATCTGAACCAACAGTTTGGCATGCGCAGTAAAAGCAAGCGCCTTCACAGCGTGCAAAGCCATGTGGAAATTGGCACGGAGCCCTTTACTAAAATAGCCTGCAAGGAGTTAAAACTGCTCACTACTTACAACTCGCGTGTAAACGTGTTACATTTTTTGTTCGGGGTGGCAGCCAGCGATGATTTTATAAATGCCCGGGAAGTGCGGTGTATACAACGAATTGGTGGCTACTTAGGCGTGCATACGAAGGACTTTGTCGCTGTTAAAGAGAACCATACCTCGCAGCATAATCCTTATGTTTTGTTAGGTGTGGAAGAAGGGGTTTCTTTCGAAAAAGTAAAATCGGCTTACCGGAAAATGATACTCAAATACCACCCCGACAAAAGAGACCCTAAGGTTACCGAGGAAGAAGCCAATCGAAAGTTCCGGGAAATACAGAAGGCGTTTGATGTTGTTAGCCGCCAGATGAAAGAGACGTGATTTTGTCGTTTCTTTTTTCTACAAACAATACCGTTTGTAAGAAGATGTATTGCAGGAACTCCTTAAGTGTGAAATCGAAACTTGTCTTTTTGTCTAAAATCCTCTTCGTTTTCCTGCTATGCGCGATGCCAGCGTGGTAAACAGAATGATAGTAGTAGAACTGACGGGCATGAGTATGGCCGCTACAATAGGGCTCATAGTTCCCTTTACAGCAAAGGATAAACCAATGAGATTGTAAATAAGAGAAATGATAAAACTGATTTTGATAACGCTTACACCATCCCTGGCATACTGAAGCATGGCATGCAAACGGTTAAAGGCGGTAGCTTCAATGATAGCGTCACAGGCAGGGGAGAAGTTATTAACGTCATCGGAAATAGCTATTCCCACATCCGCCTGTTTAAGTGCACCGGCATCGTTCAACCCGTCACCAATCATAATTACGTGCTGCCTCTTGTCCTGCACACTGCGGATAAAATTCAATTTATCGGCTGGTTGTTGGTGAAAGATGAGATTTTCTTCCGGCACATATTGTTTCAGGAAATTCTTCTCGGCATCATTATCGCCACTTACTACATACAGATGAAACTTTTTCCGTAGTGTATTCATCAGTTCTCCAAAACCACTGCGGTATTCGTTCTTTAATATAAAGCAGCCAAATACTTTACCATTGATGCCGATAAAAATTTTTGATGCATGGCGAAAGTTGGAGTAGTTCTGTGCGGTAGGCATGTTTTCGTCATACAGAAATTTTTCAGAGCCTATCCGCACACAATTTTCATCCACCCAACCTTCAATGCCTAAGCCTTCGGTTTCTTTAAAGTCGGTGGTAGGTATTAAGGCTATGTCGGTTAGTGATTCATAAATTTTACGGCTTAGCGGGTGAGAGGAATGATATACCAACGACTTAACGAGTTGAAGCTGATAACTGCTCAAAGCCTCGCCATTGAAAGTAATTTTTGCGTTTTTTGTATTGGTGAGTGTTCCTGTTTTATCAAACACAATAGCGTTGGCATTAGCCAGTTTTTCCACTACCGCACCATTTTTTAAGTAAATGCGGCTGTTGCCCAGCATGCGCACTACATTACCCAAAGTAAAGGGAGAGGAAAGCGCCAACGCGCACGGGCAGGTAATAATCAGCACTGCCGTAAATGCATTCAATGCGCGGTGCAGGTCGGTGCCTGCCCAATATAGTCCGGCTCCTATGGCGATAGTCAGCACCACAGGCGTAAACCACTGACTTACTCTGGTGGCCAACGTGGTTACATTCTCGGCTTCGGTTTTTCGGAAGGCAGCATCGTTCCAAAGCTCGGTAAGGTAACTGTGCGATACTTCTTTGGTTACTTCTACTTCAATGGTGCTGCCAATGTGCTTGCCACCGGCAAATATCATATCCCCGCCTTTTTTGCTCACAGGAGTAGCTTCACCGGTTACAAAACTGTAATCAATATTGCCTGTTCCTTTAATCAGCACCGCATCCGATGGAATAAGCTCCTGATTGCGGATTAGCAGGCGGTCGCCAACGCGCAGTTTAAATAGGGGAATGGTTGTTTCTTTTCCGTTGTTGATTACGGTTACCGCTACCGGAAAGTATGATTTGTAGTCGCGCTCAAAAGAAAGTGTATCGTATGTTTTGTTTTGAAAATAGCGGCCAATTAACATTAGTAATACCAGGCTTGCCAGCGTATCGTAGTAACCGGCTCCCGTGTGGCTGAATATCTCAAAAGCACTGTAAAGAAACATAACTAATATGCCCAGTGCAATAGGAATATCCATGTTCAGGCTTTTTTGTTTAAGCGCCCCCCATGCCGACTGAAAAAACTCTTCGGCACAGTAAAACATAACCGGTATGGCTAACGCAAAGTTCAGGTAGGCGAAAAACCTGCGCATGGGTGTTTCACTCAATATATCAATACCCAAATACTCCGGGAAACTGAGCAACATTATATTGCCAAAGGCAAAAAAGGCAATACCTATTTTAATGTAGTATCTGCGCAGATGGTCTTTCTTTTCCTTGCGCTCTAAGTCGTTGAGGTTAATGTGGGGTTCGTAGCCTATTGAAGTAAGTGCTTCAACTACCTGCCGTAACGAAATACGGCTGTTATCGAAGGTAATGTTCACTTCCCGCTTTACAAAGTTTACTACCGAGCGCTGCACGCCTTCCTTTAACTTATACAGGTTCTCCAGCAGAAAAATACAGGAACTGCAATGTATTTGCGGAATGTAGAAAGTGGCTTTGGAGGTATTCCCGTCTGTAAATGATGTAAGTTGTGCTTTTACCTGCTCATCGTCTAAGTAGGCAAATTTTTTGAGGTTGAATTGCTTGTTGAGGCTTACGCCCGGATTGTTATTGAGGTCGTAGTAATTGCACAGGTTGTTCTGGCTCAGTATTTCAAACACTGTTTTGCAGCCTTCGCAGCAAAATGGTTTCTCCTGTAAACGAATACTACCATTGCAGTTTTCACCACAATGGTAGCACTTTGTAAGAGCCTCTTCCTTAGCCGAATTCATAGATGGGACGTTTGGACTCAGCGATTATAACGAATGCCGACCGGGAAGAGGTTATTTTTAGTGACTTTGTATTTTGTTTTTATGAGTATTTAAGCCAATTATGGCATAGAGCGGACAAAAGGCAAAAGTTGCCGAGGTAAAGAAAATAATACCAATAACCACCCACCACCATTGTCCGGTTAAAATTGATGCCAGTAAACTTGTAATGAATAAGAATGTTCTGAATGCCGCATCAAATCCACCAATATTTCTTCCCACCATTTATTTTTTAAATGTTGTTTGAATTTAAGCAAGTGAAAGTAGGGTGCTGATGCACCGGAGGCGATGATAGATGTCATTAAGAAGAATGATGTTGGTTGGTAATAAATGGTATGTTTTCGTATTTTCTTAACCGGTAGCCGGCCTATTATTGCGTTCATTGTTTTTCCCTTTATTTTTGCCCGCTTATGACAGAAAAGAAAATTCCCCTAAACCCGGAGGAGGAAAAGAAGAAATTCCGTTTTAGTATGAAACTGGATATACGCTGGAGCGACATGGACGAAATGCGCCACGTAAATAATGCAGTTTACCTTACCTACTTTGAACAGGCCCGGGTATATTATTTCCACGAAGCCTGCCAGTGGAACTGGCACGAAATAGGTGCCATTCTTGCCAATGCCCATGTTGACTATTTGAAACCGGTGGTATTTCCGAACCCTACCTATGTGTTTGTGCGCACCAGCCGGTTTGGCAGCAAGAGTTTTGAAACACAGTATATGATAACAAGTGTGGTAAACGGAGTGGAAGAAATTACCACCACCGGTTATACTACCATGGTTTTGTTCGACTATAAAACCAATAAAAGTGTGGTTATGCCTGACTATCTTCGCGAACGGCTGGAGAGTTACGAACCTTTAGAAATATAAAGAAGTGCTGCTGCGCATTAATCCTGATAATATTGACGACCGCCTTATTTGGCAGGTGGTTAACTGCCTTAAGAAAGGAGGCGTAGTTATTTACCCTACCGATACGGTTTATACTCTTGGCTGCGACCTGACCCACACCGCAGCTTACGAAAGGGTTTGTAAGCTAAAGGAGATTAGGCCTAACAAGGCAAATTTTTCTATTGTGTGTTACGACCTTAGCCATATTACAGACTTTACCACCAATGTTCCTACTCCGGTTTACAAGTTGATGAAGCGCTGCCTTCCGGGGCCCTACACTTTTATTCTTAACGGAAATAATAACCTGAGTAAGATTTACGGGTACAACAAAAAAACCGTAGGAATACGCGTGCCCGATAACCCTATTGCCCGCGCCATTGTTGATGAGTTGGGGGCACCCATTCTTTCCGCTTCTATTAAAAACAGTGATACGGTGTTGGAATATATTACCGACCCGCAGGAAATTTACGAGGCCTACGAAAATTTAGTGGATATGGTTATTGACGGTGGTACCGGTGGTAATGTGCCTTCTACTATTATAGATTATACCGGCAGTGAACCTTTGCTGGTAAGAGAAGGGGCCGGCCCGTTTAGTTGAAATGCGCATGAATAGCTTATGCGGGCAGAGGCAGGCATTTTTGCGCCAAAACCTTTTGCTGTTATAAACTGTTATTTTAATGCCCCGTTTTGGCGGGCTACGTTTTTTTGTAATTTTTTGAACCGAAACTGTATTACACAACAACTCAGCACCGGTGAATAGCGATATATCGTGTTACTGTCCTTTAGCAGCCGAAGCGGAAACCCTGCGCGATTTCCGTTTTACCATTTTCCGTTCCATTGATGCTTTAACCGATTTTCAGTGGAATAACCATGTGCCGGAGCAAAACCTGCTGATGACGCACGATTACCTGAAGATGATTGAGCAATCGCAGCAGGGGAATATGGAGTTCCGGTACTTACAGGTAAAGAAGGATGATGTAACGGTTGGCTCTGTTTACTTTCAGATAGTAAAGTTTGAAAGCGCCCAGTTAATGAATTACTTCCCCGAAGGTGATTCGTTTTTTATGAAGCAGGCCCGCGCTTTCAGCGAAGGGATGCTGCACAGGCTGAACCTGAAAATGCTGGTGAGCGGCAACATTTTTATGACGGGCGAAAACGGTTATTACTTCAGCAGTACTATTGATAAACCCACCCGCGCCAAATTGTTGCGCAGGGCTATTAACCAGGTAATGCAGGAGGATAGCTCTATTAAGGCGGTATTGATTTCTGATTTGTATGAGCCGAAGTCGGAGTTTGATGAAGGCTTTAAGCGCTGCGGCTACAATGAAATAACCGTGGAAAGCGATATGAGCATTGCGCTTGACCCAGCCTGGAAAACTTTTGAGGATTATTTGAATGCGCTTAGTTCGAAATACCGGGTGCGCACTAAAAAAGTGTTTGCCCTTTGCCATGAAAACAACGTAGTAAGGAAAGAGTTAACCCAACACGACATAGCTGCCAGCGAGGAGCGCCTGTTTGAACTATACCAAAAGGTAATGGCCAATGCCGATTTTAAACTGGGCTCGTTAACCAAAGATTATTTCCGCCTGCAAAAGGAACAGCAGCCCCATAATTACCGCTTGTATGCTTACTACCGTGGCAAGGTAATGATTGGTTTTATTTCGGCTTTTGTAACAGGCGATAAAATGGAAGTTCACTACACGGGCATGGACCACGAGGTGTGCAAGCCTATTCACCTGTACCAGCACATGATGTATGATATGATTGAGCAGGGCATATTGCTGCGCGTAAAGCGTTTGCACTTTGGCCGCACGGCCCCCGAAATTAAGAGTACCATTGGCGCAGTGCCTTCGCCTATGTATGGTTACTTAAAGCACCGCAACCCGCTGTTTAATTTCTTTATTATGAAACCTTATACTGCACGCTTAAAGCCTAAGCAGTATACGTTCCGCCACCCGTTTAAGTAATGCGCCCGAACATTCAGCCCGGTTGTTTGTTATTCTTCCACTGAAAAAAATATAAAGCAACATGAAAACTCTTTTTTTAACCATTACCGCTGTTTTGTTTACTGCTGTTCCGCAAAAAACGGTGCACGATTTTACCGTTAAGAATATTGATGGTAAGAATGTTTCGCTGAGTGCTTACAAAGGCAAGGTGCTGTTGATTGTAAACGTGGCCAGCCTGTGCGGCAACACTCCGCAGTACAAGGATATTGAAGCGCTTTACAAAAAGTATAAGGATAAGGGGCTGGTGGTGCTGGGCTTTCCGGCCAATAATTTTATGGGGCAGGAACCGGGCAGCGATAAGGAGATTAAGGAGTTTTGCACCCGCGAGTATGCGGTTACCTTTCCTATGTTTTCGAAAGTTAGTGTAAAGGGAAAAGACATTGCCCCGCTGTTCAGTTACCTTACGCAAAAGAGTGAAAACGGAGTGGCCGATGCCCCGGTTACCTGGAACTTTCAAAAGTTTTTAGTGGGTAAGGACGGGCAATTGATTAGCTCTGTTTCGCCCCGCACATCGGTTAGCGATGCAGCAGTGCTGAAACAAATTGAGGCAGCATTGGCTAAGTAAGCTACTGGTTGGTTACCACTACTTCAACAGCCGGTGTTTGCGGTTCTTCTTTAATAACAGTTATTGCGGGTATGCCCATATAGGTATCGCGGAATATGTTTAGTTTTTCGTTGGGGTAAAGTTGTTTTACACAGTACTGAATCAGCTGGCCTTCCAGCAGCAGTTTTCGCTGCAGGTCGGGGGGGCGCTCCTGCAGGGCGCGTAGCGTGGCTCCGGTTTCTTTGCCGGTGTGGTTGTAAAGTTTACGGATAGTTATTTGCATAATTGGGGGATTTACGGTTTAAATAATCGGTTAGTGTTTACTACAGTGTTTTTAGTAAGGTTGGTTTGTGGCGGCTTTAGCCGCCTTTCATAAAACATTCATTCCTTTTATCGGTTTTGCAGTGCGGTTAACCGCACTGCAATATGATAAGCTGAAAAAAATGGTTATAAGCGGGCTAAAGCCCGCCCGCCTGTTTTTCAGCAGCACAAACTTTGCGGCAGCGGGTTAATCGCCTGCTACCCTTATGCTTTCTTCACTGCTCCACATACCTACCTGTTCATCGTTATACAGGTAAATCATTTTGTAGGTATATACTTTGCTTTGGCCTTCGGGGGCCATGGCGGTGTTATCAACGTAGTTGGGGCGCAGGTCGGTATCTAAGCGGCTGTAGCTGCCTCCCTGCTCTTTGCGGTATATAGCCACTCCGTCAAACCGGCCTTTGGTCCAAACCAGTTCCGGCTTGCCGCCCGATACCAGCCTGATGGAAAACTCGGGTTTGCCTTCCTGCGGGTTAAAGGTGCCCGAGGGGGCTTCAATGCCTAAATCTTCGCCAATAGTGGTGGTAAAGTTGAGGCTGGCTTTACACTTGGCAGATAGTTTTGTGAAACGCTCCTGAATATTGGGCTGCACTGTTACCGAAGGCGCGGTTGGCAATACCGGAGTGGCCGGTGCTGTAGTTACGCTGCCCTCTGTGCCCCTGCGCATCAGGTTTTTAAACTTGGTCCAACTTTCGCTATGCTCGCGGTAGATGTTCATGCACTGTAGTATCCAACTCATGTATCGGGCATCGTCCTGGGCCTGTGCTACTTCGGCTGCCGAAATGCCCAATGTGGCTGCATACCCGGGCAGGGTATCGCCAAATTTAATAACCTGTAGGGTAAATTCAGTGTCTGATTTTTTGATAAAGTAGTTCATAGTAATTGAATTTTTATGTGGTTAAGTAATAAACTTGTCCCGCACCCCCTCAAAACCTCACTGACCTATCTGTTGCCCTTTATATAATGTTTTTAAAGCCGGGTAAAACTCTTTTATGGCATTCTACCAATTGTTTCCGGAGCCCCGAAAGTGATTTTCAGAGCTCTTCGAATCTTTGCCAGAACTCCGTAAATCGTTCATAGAACTCTGCAAATGATTTTTAGAACTCTGCGAACCATTGGCAGAACTCTACAAATGATTTTTAGAACTCTGCGAACCATTGGCAGAACTCTGCAAATGATTTTTAGAACTCTGCGAACCATTGGCAGAACTCTACAAA
>CAZLXD010000072.1:4241-13451 GCA_964563185.1 uncultured Chitinophaga sp. | reverse complement strand
AGCCCGCTACATACATGGCGAATTGGGCAAAGGCTTATGGACCTGGTATGGCGGCCACGACCCCGAAGACTATCAGCATTTAGTAGGCGACCCGCCCACTAATCTCGACTTACACCCTAATTCTCCGGGTTACCGGCTTATACTAAATAATGTATTGTTTCCCGCTGCGCGGAAGAAGAAGCAGAAGACATAGTGCTTAACACTCCGGCAGGTTAATAGGAATATTGGTAGCCAAACCGCCATCGGCAGTTTCCTTGTATTTGCTGCTCATATCCTGTGCGGTTTCCCACATGGTTTTAATTACGGTATCCAGCGAAATCTTCATCAACTCCGCATCGCTTTGCAAAGCCAGTTGCGAGGCCGTAATAGCTTTAATGGCTCCCATGGTGTTTCGTTCAATGCAGGGAATTTGTACCAGGCCTCCTATGGGGTCGCAGGTCATTCCCAGATGATGTTCCATAGCAATTTCAGCGGCCTGCAAAGCCTGCGAGGGCGAACCACCCATGCACTCGGTTAAAGCAGCGGCTGCCATAGCGCTCGATACACCAATCTCGGCCTGGCAACCGCCCATAGCGGCTGAAATGGTTGAGCCTTTTTTAAAGATGGCGCCTATTTCGGAAGCGGTAAGCAGAAAGCGGATAATGTCATCGTCCTTTTTTCCGTTGCAGAACAAATGATAATACATCAGCACCGCAGGAATTACTCCGGCTGCCCCGTTGGTAGGGGCCGTTACCACTCTGCCAAACGAGGCATTCTCTTCGTTTACAGCTAATGCAAAGCAGCTAATCCAGTTCATGGTGCTGCTAAAGGTATGCTCCGATTTTTGAATAGCATTTATCCAGTCGGCATAGTCGTTATCGTTGTAACCTTTCAGCAACTGGCGGTTCATAGCGGCTGCTCTTCGTGCTACATTTAACCCACCGGGCAGAATACCCGATTGGTGGCAGCCTTTATAAATACATTCCTGCATTATGCGCCAAATGTTCAGCAGCTCTGTTTTAGTTTCAGTTTCGGTACGCCACACACTTTCGTTTTCCATTACCAACTGCGAAATGCTGAGGCCTGCCCGCATACAGTTTTGCAACAGGTCGTCAGCATCATGCACATCGTACTTCAGCGTAGCGTTTTTCTTTACCGTTTCTTCGCCCTCGCTTACTACAAAACCACCGCCTACCGAGTAGTAGGTGCCGGTAACGGAAGTGCCGCCTTTCATTTCCGCCACAAAACTCAGCGCGTTGGGGTGAAAGGGCAGGCTTTCCTTTTTTAGAAACTCAATATCGGCAGCAGGATTAAACGGTATAGAATGATTACCTAAAAGCAAAAGGGTTTTATTGCTACTGATATTCTGTATGGTAGAAGTAATAGCCGAGGTGTCGAAAGTTACCGGGTTGGCACCCAGCAGGCCCAGCATAACAGCAATATCTGTTCCGTGGCCTTTACCGGTTTTAGCCAGCGAGCCGTATAGTTTCACTTTTACAGAAACTACTTCCGAAAGTTTTCCTTCAGCGCTTAACTGCTTCAAAAACTTTTCCGCTGCCCGCCACGGCCCAAGTGTGTGCGAACTGGAAGGCCCCACCCCTATTTTAAAAATGTCGAAAACGCTCAGCGATTCTTTTAATGCCACGGTGCAATTATCAATCCTTAAATATCAATAACCTGCATTGGCTATTGATGGATAAATGTAGCTAAACAAACTACCGGTATTTATTTCTTTGCCTCCTTTTCCCAAAGGTCGTAATGGGTAACAGTAATATCATGAAATATGCGCGAAACAGAGTTAGCCCAATAATACTTCAATCCTCCACCGCCCGGTTCACCGGTAAGGCGCCTGGTAAGCAACACTTTGCGCGTGGCAATATCAAAGAAGGTAACATGCATTGTGGCCAGTTTTTTCTTCTTATTAAAACTCTCCACAAAAAATACTACTCCAAGCCCTGTTTTCTTACTGCCGGTGTATTCACTTATCATTTGTTCTATGGCCGCTGTGGTAATAATTGCTTCGTTGTCATTAAACAGGCTTTGTTTAGTTACTTTCTTATTTCTTGCTTTTACCACCTCGGCATCGTACTGCACCGTTACTTTTCTGAAAGTGCTGGCTATGGGAAACTTATCAGCCTCATAAAGCATTGGCATGTTCCATAGTTCCAGGTATTCATTTACAATTACATCGGGCTTTTCGTCATTTACGCCAATCAGCCGGGCTTTGGTAAAATCTAATCCGAACCAAACAATTTTTTCTCCGGTAAACACTGCTTTGGAGTCTTGTGCGTGCGTAAGGAAAAACAATAGAGAGAGATAAATAAAAGCTGCTGTTCTTTTCATGGGTATTTCTTTTTCAAAAACTAAAATAGAAACCGGGGCATGTTTTTCAATATTTAACGGCATAAAACTTACGCCTGGTTCTTTACACGTTTCAAAGGTGCTTTCTGTTGCTTCAGATAAAATGGGGTAGGAGCTGAAGCAAATTTTACGTCATTTGGCATTTGTAAATTTTCGCGCATGAAAAAGTTGCCTTTTATTATCGGTTTGCTGTGGTCGCTCAGTGTTTATCCGCAGCAAACCATTCGCCTTAGCTTAGCCGAAGCCATTGATTATGCTATGGAGCATCAACCGGCTTTTCAGAATTATAAGGTGGACCGCGATATAGCCAAAGCCAAGAACCTGGAGGCCACTTCGAAATACCTTCCTAAACTGAATGGTTCTTATGATATGCGCGACAACCTGAAACTGGGGCAAATTGCCCTTAAGTTTCCCAACGCCCTAACCGGTGTTGAAGAAGACCGCACCATACAACAGGGAACCCAATACAGTGCTACCGCAGGGGTTGATTTAAACCAGCCTATTTTAGACATGGGCGCCATTAGCGATATGCAGTTTGCTAAAAAGCAGCAGGAAATGAGCGAACTGCAACTACAGCAGGCTACTATTGATTTAAAGCTGAATGTATCGAGGGCGTATTACTTAGCGCTGCTGAACAAAGAGCGTGTAAGCAAGGCCGTTAAAAGTGTAGAGCGTTTTGAAAAAGCTTACAGCGATACCAAAGTGCGTTATGAAAACGACCAGGTGCTAAAGGCCGAACTGAACCGTGCTTACCTCAACTTAGCTAATGCCAAATACCAATTGAAAATTTCGGACGATTCGGTAAAAACTTCGGTGGCATATCTGGCACAGGCTATAGGCTTAAGCAGCGAAACCGGTTTAGAACTGAGCGATGTATTGCCCCAGCAGGCAACCGAAGTAAACCTGCCCGAATACCCCGACATTAAGAGTGCCGAACGGAACCGCGTGGAACTGAAAGCAGAAACCCTGCAGGAAACCCTCAATAAACAACAGCAAAAGAAAATCAGCTACCAGTATATCCCTTCGGTAAACGGATATGGTTACATAGGGGGGCAGGGCTTGGCCAACGAAAAACTGTTTAACCGCGACCGCTGGTTCTGGACTTCGTACATAGGCCTGCGGGTGAACATTCCCATTTTTGACGGTCTGCAAAAACTGGCACTCAGCCAGCAGCAAAAACTGGCCATCAGTAAAAACCAAAACAACCTTGCCAGTATTAAAAGCAACATCCGCTATCAGTTACAGGTAAGCGCTGTTAACTATGCCAATGCCTCGCAAAACCTTATGCTGATTAAAGAAAACGTAAAACTGGCCGAGGAACTGGTGAAGGATGTAAACGTGCGCTATGCCAATGCATTTGCTACTTATCAGGAAGTGCTGGATGCCGAAACCACGCTAAAGGAAACAGAGTTTAACTATCTGCAGGCTTTGTATGCCTATTTGGTTACTGAACTGGAATGGAAAAAAGCGAACGGTAATTTGTAAGGATACGCCTGTTAGCTTTTCTTTTTAAACAACTTAGGCGCCTGCAAGGCATAGTATACACCTACTACCAACAACCCTGTTACAAAGAACCCCGTAGCAATGTTTCTGAAAAGCTGGTCGTCATCGTAAAAAAACTCTCCGGTCATCCAGGTGGCATTGGCGCAAATCCAGGTACACACTGCTATGTTGTGTAAAAACTCCGAAACATCAGAGCGTGATTTCCATGCAATATAAAAAGCCATAGTTACGGTAGGAATTACCATAACCATACCGAAAGTGCGCAAGTGCATTACCCAGCAAACATCTTTGATAAGCCAAAGGAAAATATGAACGTTCTCGAATTTGCGTAGGTTGCTAATCATGTGCGTGGTTTAGTTAAGGTGAATATAAGCGGCTGCTGTTTTGATTTTCAGTATAGTATTATTGCAATGTGAACAGTTTACGGGCGGTTGTAGCTTTTTTAATCTATTCCAATTTATTCATCGGTTTTTGTGCGGTTAGCCTGGTGTGGGCCAATGCCTTAATGCTGGGTAAAAACCCTGTATACGCACCAGGCAGCCTTTTTGTTTTCTTCTCCACGGTGTTTACCTATTCGTTTCTCAAATTCCGGAAGGGAGAGAATGATACCCTCACCAGCCACCGGCAGTGGGCAGCGGCCCATCAGCAATTGCACCGGAATGTTATACTTATTGCCCTTATAGGCACTGCCGCTTTCTTCCTTCAATTAGAACACGGGCAAAAAATATATGCGGTAGGCTTAGCGGTGTTTACAGCGTTGTATGCCCTGGTGGAATTACCGGTGGGCGGCAGGCGCATTAAGCTGCGCCATGCAGGCTTATTAAAAACCGTGTTTGTGGCGGTGGTATGGTCGGTAACTACGGTGGTTATTCCCTTGGGCGAAGTTAACCTGCACAACAGTGCTTTGCTCTTTCTGCTGCTCAGGCGTTTTTTGTTTGTGCTGGCGCTTACCATTTGCTTTGAAATAAAAGATATGGAAGCCGACAGCCGCGATGGCATAAAAACACTGCCCATGTATTGGGGGGTAGGGGGCACCAAACTGCTGGCACAATTAATTTTGTTGGTGCTTATGGGGGTTAACTTTATGCAGTATGCGGTTTTCAATACTCCGCTGTACGATATGGCTTCGGTAAATATTTCGCTTTTAATAAGCATAGTGGCTATACAACCTGTTAACGAAAAAACTTCACCGCTTTGGTATTATATAGTGCTGGATGGTATGATGGCGCTGCAGTTTCTGTTGGTTTACGCGGCACATTATTTATTTGCGGTATGAAAAAGTGGCTGGGTACATGGGCGGTAGTGGTTGGGTTGCTGTTGTTGCTGGAAACTGCCAGCCGCCTGGTGTTGCAGCGCGTGTATAACCGCAGTTTCCATTCCTCATTAATTATTGACAACAAGTATTTCAACTCCCCGGGCTTAAAGGCAAATGCCACCGGAACTGTTTGGGGCAAACCCTTTACCACCGATGCCCTGGGCGGACGAAAGAATGCCGCCACCACTTCGGCCAAAAGCAAGTGGCTTTACATAGGCGATTCAGTTACCGAAGGGGTAGGAGTGGACGATTCCGCTACCTTCAGTTCCCTTACCTCGGAAATAAAAGCGGATTACCGTTGCCACAACATTTCGCTTATAGGCTACTCCCTTGCCGATTATGCCAATATATTGAAGTATTACCTGCCTGCCGATACTGCCATAAAACGCGTTACCTTGTTTTACTGCCTCAACGATGTGTATGGCACTGCCCAAACCAGCCACCTGCCCGTAATGGCAAAGCCCAGCCTTACAGGTAAAGCAAATGCCTTTTTGCAGCAACACTACGCCACTTACCGGCTTTTAAAACTGCTGGTGTTTAGCCACCGCAACAACTACTTTACATACGACTTACAGTTTTACCAACCCAATACCCCCCGCTTTACCCAAGCCATGCAATACCTGCAAACCTGCCATTTGCTTTGCAAAGCACAGGGCGTTAATATGGCGGTGGTGCTGCTGCCTTACCGCTCGCAGGTAAACGGAAAAAACGACCCGCTTCTTCCCCAACAAATGGTGCAGGGTTTTTGTAAAAGCAAAGGCATTGGTTGCCACGATGCCTCTGCTTATTTGAAAAAAAGCAAGCATGCCCAAAACCTTTACCTGTTTGCCGATGAAATCCATTTTTCGGAAACAGGGCACCGGGTTATAAAAGATTTTTTGCAGAAGGAAGGGCTGTAGCGCCACCACTCATGGGGCATTTCCTGCTTAACAAAACAGTATTAGAAAAAATGCTGTTTGCATACTGGCGTATAAAAGGGAATTCACTTTTATTGACTATCAGCGGCTTACAGCTTAATAATTCATTTTAAAAGCATTTTTAATTACACATATACTACGTATAATGTAGTTTACAAGTAGGATATTGTAGTTGTTTACTACAAAAGTCGAGTTTTTAAGTAGGATAATGTAGTTACTTTGTAGGTAAACGTAGTTTTACTGAGCGTAAATGTAGTTAGCAAGTAGGATATTGTAGTTGATTAGTAAGAAATTGTAGTAGGTTACAACAAAAGTCGAGTTATTTATGTAGGATAATGTAGTTATTTTGTTCGTAAACGTAGCTCTATTCTACATTTATTGTTTATTTTGCATAGCTAAAACGTTTAAATTTAACATAAGCGGTACGAAATTTTACACCGAACAGGAAGCCGGGCAACTGGTTATTTTAAAAAGCAAACGGCACACCGCAGTGCTGTTGGGGCTGGCACGGCTTAAGGTAAACCAGGCCCTGCTTATAGAGCGCGGCAAAGACTGGGTAACCAAAGATGCCCCCTGGCGGGTGGTAAATGCCTTTGTAAAAAAACAGGGCTGGAAAGTGCAAAAGGGCTTAGACCCCGAAGGAAAAGGCTGGCTGGTAAAGCGGTTGGTTTAAAAACTTTGCAATTGCAGCGTTTCAGGATTTTTTTCCGCCCTTCCGAATTTGTAATTTTGTACCCGTAAAGTTCTATAGCAGCGGAACTTGTCGGCCGTTTCGCTCTTAGGCCCTCGCCTGGCGCACCGCCATTCGCCAAAAGGCGTGGGGAGGCAGTCTTCTTTTTGGCCAAACTTACACCCCTGCTTCTTCCTAAAACCAACCGCTCCGTTATATTTGCGCCCACACTTACAAAGTATGACAAACGATATCCGCAATAACTGGACAATGGAAGAGGTAAAAGAAATTTACCACACCCCCGTAATGCAGCTAATGCTCCGTGCAATGGACCTGCACCGTAAATACAACACGGCTGGCGAAGTGCAGGTATGCACCCTGCTTTCGGTAAAAACCGGTGGCTGCTCCGAAGATTGCTCCTACTGCCCGCAGGCAGCGCGCTACGATACCGGTGTAGAAGCCCACCGCTTAATGCAGTACGAAGAAGTAATAGGCCGGGCACTCAATGCAAAAAATTCCGGTTCCACCCGCTTTTGCATGGGGGCCGCCTGGCGCGATGTGCGCGATAACTCCGACTTTGATAAAGTAATTGATATGGTAAAGGGCGTTAACGCGCTGGGCTTAGAAGTTTGCTGCACATTGGGTATGCTTACCGAAGAACAGGCCAAGCGCTTAAAGCAAGCCGGCCTGTATGCTTACAACCACAACCTCGATACATCGGACGAATACTACACCGATATTATAACCACCCGCACTTACAGCGAGCGCCTAAAAACGCTGGATAATGTTGAGAAAGTCGGATTAAGCGTGTGCTGCGGAGGCATTATTGGTTTAGGCGAAACCGATGATGACAGAATAAAACTGTTGCACACCCTGGCAACCCGCGAAAGCCATCCGGAATCGGTGCCGGTAAATGCTTTAGTAGCCGTTAAAGGAACTCCGCTCGAAAATCAGGAGCGCGTAGCCATTTGGGAAATGGTGCGCATGATTGCCACCGCCCGTATTCTTATGCCTAAGTCCATGGTGCGCCTTTCGGCAGGTAGAAACGAAATGAGCTACGAGCAACAGGCGCTTTGCTTTTTAGCCGGAGCCAACTCCATATTTGCCGGAGAAAAATTGTTGACCACTCCAAACCCCGATGTAGATGCCGATAAAGAAATGTTTGCGCTGCTGGGCTTGCAGCCGCGCGAATCTTTCAAAGCTGAAAAAGTGGAAACAGTGGGCGCATAGCTCTTGGTTCTAACTTTAAAATCATGAGCGAAGAAATAGGCCGCTACATTCAAAACAAACTACAGCAGCGAAAAGACGAAGATAACTTCCGTTCACTCCGCTTAACCCACCACCTTGTTGATTTTACATCGAACGATTACTTAGGCCTTGCCCGCGATGAAAAACTAAAACAGGCCGTGCTGGAAGAGCTAAAGCAACTGCCTGCCGGCAGTACAGGCTCGCGCCTGCTTTCGGGCAACAGTGCTTATGCCGAAGAACTGGAAACTTTTCTGGCGCAGTATCATCAATCGCCCGCAGCACTTTTATTTAACTCCGGTTTCGATGCCAATTTCGGTTTGCTTTCTTGCCTGCCATACCGGGGCGATACTATTATTTACGATGAGCTGGTGCATGCCAGCATACACGATGGTATAAACAACAGCAAGGCAACTGGTGCTTCATTCTTCCACAACAATGTAACGGATTTAGAACATAAACTGAAAACCGCCACGGGCTTAAAGTATGTGGTAATAGAGTCGTTGTATTCCATGGATGGCGACTTTGCTCCTTTAAAAAAAATTGCCGCTTTATGCCATAAGTATAACGCAGGCTTAATTGTGGACGAAGCACATGCCACCGGTTTGTACGGAACCAGGGGCGAGGGGCGTGTACTTAGCGAGGGAATAGCCGATAAGTGTTTAGCACGTATTCACACCTTTGGAAAAACTATTGGCGGCAACGGAGCGGTAATTCTTGGCTCCGAACAGTTGAAATTATTTCTTATCAACTACTGCCGTCCGCTCATTTACTCCACTGCATTACCTTACCATTCGCTGGCGCATATTAAATGCGCATACCGGGTTTTAAATACCATTGAATTGAAAGAGCGCAGAGAGAAACTGTTTTCATTAGTAAGGCTTTTTAGGGAATCATTAAGTGGGGGCAATGTGAAATTCCTTCTTCTTTCGGGCGAAAGCCCCGTTCAGTCATTAATTATTTCGGGTAACGGAGAGGTAAAAAAGTTTGCCGAAGCTATTCGTAATCAGGGGTTTGACGTCCGTCCCATTCTTTACCCCACCGTACCTGTGGGAAAAGAACGGATAAGAATTTGCATCCATAGTTATAATTCGGAAGAAGAAGTATGTAAATTGGCAAAAACAATAAACGCGTTGTGAAACCCTATTTCCCTGAAAAAGTTTTTGTGGCAGGCATTGGCACCGGTGTAGGCAAAACGGTGGTAAGTGCTGTATTGGCCG
>CAZLXD010000072.1:735-4231 GCA_964563185.1 uncultured Chitinophaga sp. | reverse complement strand
AGGTGGACGGCCTTATCCAGGCGCTAGTTTCGGCAGTGGAGATTTCATGAAGCCACGGGTATTTGTCACGGGGATTGGAACTGATGTGGGCAAGACTGTAGTGTCGGCCATTCTGCTCGAGGCGCTACAGGCCGATTACTGGAAACCCGTTCAAACAGGCACTATTGTTTCTACCGATAGAGAAATGGTGGAAATACTGGTAAGTAACCCCAAAACCAATGTGTTTGAAAACTCGTTGGAGTTTCTTCACCCATATTCGCCCCATTACGCAGCGGCTATCGAGGGGCGCAATATTCAGTTGTCAAACTTTACCGTTCCTTCTACCGCTAACCGTTTAGTAATGGAGGGCGCAGGCGGGCTGCTGGTGCCCCTGAATAACACTCATTTAATGATTGACTTAGTACAGCAACTCGGAATACCGGTAGTGCTAGTTACTAAACATTATCTGGGAAGTATTAACCACACCCTTTTAAGTATTGAAGTGCTGAAGCAAAAGCAAATTCCACTGGTGGGAATTATTTTTAACGGAGATAAGTTTGCCGATAACGAAGAGATAATTACCTGCTTTGCCAACGCTCCGGTTATAGGCCGAATTGAATATAGCGAAGACGTTGATAAAAGTTTTGTTCAGCAGGAAGCGGATAAACTGAAAGCCTCTATCATTCAACATTACATTTTGTAAACCCGCCACTACCAGTTATGTTTCGGCTTTGTAATGAGTAAGCCTTCCATTCCTTCCACTTCTGGTTATTCCATTTGGCATCCTTACACGCAAATGCAAACAGTCGGTGAGCCCGTGCATATTGTAAAGGGGGAAGGAGCATTAGTTTTTGATAAGGAAGGGAACCGGTATATTGATGCGGTTTCCAGTTGGTGGACAAACCTCTATGGACATTCAAATCCGCACATAGCCACTGCCATAGCCAAACAGGCGCAGCAATTAGAGCAGGTTATTTTTGCGGGCTTTACCCATCAACCGGCTATTGCCTTGGCTGAAAAGTTGTTGCAGCGAATCCCCTTCCACAGTAAAGTTTTTTACTCCGATAACGGTTCTACTGCTGTAGAAGCTGCTATTAAAATGGCATTACAGTTTTGGTGGAACAATGGGGAGCAACGGAATAAAGTAGTTGCCTTCCGCGATGCTTACCATGGCGATACCTTCGGTTCTATGAGTGTAAGTGCCCGCGGGGTTTTTACCGGGCCTTATCAGTCGTTGCTGTTCGATGTGCTGTTTGTTGATACGCCTGTAAAGGGAAATGAACAGGAATCGCTCCGTCAGTTCAATCAAATAATAGAAGAACACAGGCCCGGTATTGCCGCTTTCATATTCGAGCCGCTGGTGCTTGGCTCGGCAGGTATGCTGATGTATGATGCGAAGGTTTTAGATGAGTTAATAAGCGCTTGCAAAGCGAACCACATTCTCACTATTGCCGATGAAGTTTTTACGGGCTTCGGAAGAACAGGAAAATTTCTGGCCACTGAATATTGCGAACTCAAGCCCGATATCATTTGCCTGTCGAAGGGAATTACAGGCGGTTTTCTTCCGTTTGCCGCCACTACCTGTACTCAGGATATTTACAATGCATTTTTGAGCGAGGAGAAATATAAAATGCTTTTTCACGGGCATAGTTACACCGGTAACCCGTTAGGTTGCGCGGCTGCCATTGCCGGGTTAGAACTGTACGAACAGGAGAAAACCCAACAGCAATTAGAAAACATCATTCAACGGCACGCGGAGTTTCTGCAAAGGATTTCAAAGAATAAGTTCGTAAAAGAGGCACGGCAAACAGGAACTATATTGGCCATAGAGATAAATGCAGGCGGGCAAACCGGTTACTTAAACAACATTCGCGATAAGGCTTACGCTTATTTTCTTGGCAGGGGAGTTATCCTTCGCCCGCTAGGGAATGTGGTATATGTGTTGCCCCCGTATTGTATTACAGAAACCGAACTGAACGAAGTGTATGCCGCTATCGAAAGCTTTCTTGAAATTCTTTAAAAAGATAAAACAAAACACCTTTACATACCTCCGTTATGGTAAATCACGTTATAATGTCCCCGCTATGGCCCGTATAAAGCAGCTTTCTGTTTTGCTCTTGTTGTTTCTGGCTGTATCCGTTTTGCAGGCGCAGAAAGATACCGTGCTGCTGAAACTATATGTATATGACGGCATTACACAAAAAGGAGTATCGGGCGTAAGCATTATTAACCCCAACGGCAGCCTGACACAGGCCACCGATACACGCGGATTGGCTAATCTTCGAATTTATAAAACCGATACGCTGTTTTTGTTTTACCCGGGCTACCGCACTACCAAGTTTATGATAACCGATACCGCCAGGCGTACGGAGTATTCTCTTAACATTTCCATCGAACCCCTCAGTACGGGGTTGAATCAGGCTGTCATTATCAAAGCCCCTAAAACACTGGAACAAATTGAAGAGGAAAGGAAAAAACTGGGCATTACCCCTAAGGAGTTAGACCGCCCCATTATACAACCTTTTACCAGCCCTATCAGTGCTTTGTATGAAATACTCAGTAACCGTGCTCAGGAACGCGAAAAGCTGAAGAGCCAGATTAAAGAAGACGACCGCAGACGGATATTTAAAGAGCTCCTGAACTATTACAATGAAAACGAATTGATTGACTTGCCGGAGAAATACTACGATGAGTTTATTGATTACTGCGACCTGCCTTTGGAGTTCCTTAAATACAGCACCGACTACGAAATCACTAAAACGGTGATTGACAAATACAAGAAATACTCGCGCATGAGCGGCATAGTAAAGTAGTCCCGATTCCGGAAACTTAGCCTTACAAAATAAAGTTACTGTCGTTTTTAACCTTTTCGTGGTTCCTGTGTTAAAGAAAGCATCATAGTGCTTAGGTTCAAAGAGTCGGGAGGTCAGGGGCCCGGCTCTTTTTTTGTATTTCCCCCGGTTGTAAAAAAAAATGCAAACGGATGTAACCTTTTTTCACTGCAGGCGTTAAAGTAAATATCATAGTGCTTAGGTTTAAGAGTCGGGAGGTCAGGGGCCCGGCTCTTTTTTTATGCAATAATCTCACCTTTCAGCGTTTTAGCTCCGCATTTGCCGCGTTTCGGCAAACCGCCTAATAATCTATATTTGCGAGCCTTTTTATGAAGCAGCCTTCCCTTTTCGGGTTTATATTCCATAATAACATAGCTAATCGAAGCCAATCGTTTTTGAGGATAGCCCTTTTGCCTTTTGCCTTTTGCTTTCTGCTTTTTATTTGCGGTTGCGAAACACCCGAGAAAGTGTTAAAGAGCACCGATTTAGAATACAAAAAGGCTAAAGCCACCTTTTGGTATAACAAAAAGGAATACTTTAAATGTATTCCGGTGTTTGAGGAACTAATTGGGTTAATGAAAGGCCGTGAAAGTGTGGAAGAGCTATACTATATGTATTGCATGGCCAACTACAAGCAGGGCGATTACCTGATATCTGCTTACCACTTCAAAAACTACTACGACCAG
>CAZLXD010000072.1:0-725 GCA_964563185.1 uncultured Chitinophaga sp. | reverse complement strand
ACGACCAGTATACCAACAGCCCTAAGGCCGAAGAGTGTTTGTATATGTGGGCACAAAGCAACGAACAACAAAGCCCTAAGCCCGAACTAGACCAGACTTTTACCTATAAAGCATTGGATTCCTATCAGTACTTTCTGAACATGTTTCCTGATAGTAAGTATCTGAACGAGTGTAATACTGCCATTTCCAAACTGCGCAAAAAATTAGAGAAAAAGGCACTGAGCAATGCCGAACTCTATTTCCGTACGCAGAACTACAAAGCAGCGGCTACCACCTACGAAAATCTCCTTCGCGATTTTCCCGATATTGAAGAGAACGAGAAGATTAGTTTTATGATAGTAAAGGCCAACTATATGTTTGCTGAAAACTCGGTGCCGCAGCGAAAAACAGAACGTTTCCGCCATGTAATTGAAAGCTATGGCGACTTTAAATACAAGTTCCCTTCCAGTAAGTATGTTGAAGAAGCAAGTCGTTTTGAGGTAAAGGCACACTACCAGGCCGTTAAGAGTGCTTTTGAATGGGCCGAGGTTTGTCCGCTGAACGAAAGAGAACGCAATTTTACACTGGCCTTTGCAGAGGCGGAGGCCCAAAAGCCGGTCATTACCGACCCTAAACAATTAAAAGACCTAGCAGATTGGACCGAAAAAGGGCATTTTTTGATTGTTAAGGCCTATTTTCTGTTAAGCGAAGAGAAGCGGGACTCGCAAAAAGTAAGTGCTTTACAG
>CAZLXD010000071.1:0-13711 GCA_964563185.1 uncultured Chitinophaga sp. | reverse complement strand
AAAATAAAAAGAAGAAAAAGAAAAAGGGCAGATTTCACATCTGCCCTTTTCAGTTACATGTTCAACGGCCTGTTTTCGGTAGCCGTTAAACAGGCTTCCTTAAAGGCTTCGGTGTAAGTGGGGTGCGGGTGGCTCATGCGGGCAATATCTTCGGCACTGGCGCGGTATTCCATAGCCACTACGCCCTCGATAATTAAATCGGCAGCGCGGGCACCTATAATATGCACGCCCAGTATCTCATCGGTTTCTTTCGAGGCGAGCACTTTTACAAAACCATCCAAATCGCCACTGGCGCGGGCACGGCCCAAAGCACGGAAAGGAAACTTGCCGCTTTTGTAAGCCACGCCTTTGGTTTTTAGCTCCTGTTCGGTAGCGCCAACGCTGGCCGCCTCGGGCCAGGTGTAAGCTACGCCCGGTATCAAGTTATAGTTGATGTGTGGCTTTTGACCCGCCAGCAATTCAGCCAGCAGCACGCCTTCTTCTTCGGCTTTGTGCGCCAGCATGGCTCCGCGCACTACATCGCCCAGGGCATAAATTCCCGGAACGTTGGTTTCTAAATGGTCGTTTACGGCAATTCTTCCGCGCTCGTCTTTGGCTACTCCGGCTGCTTCTAAATTCAATCCTTCAGTGTAAGGAACACGGCCCACGGCTACCAAGCAGTAGTCGCCTTTCAGCTCTACTTTTTCCCCTGCCTTGTTTTCGGCAGTAACGGTTACTTCTTTTCCTTTAACGGCAGCACCGGTTACTTTAGTAGAGAGCATAAACTCCATACCCTGCTTGCGCAACACACGAAGCAGTTCTTTGCACACATCATCATCCATGCTTGGCACAATTTTATCTAAGAACTCTACCACAGTTACTTTAGCCCCTAGGCGCTTGTAAGCCGAACCGAGTTCCACACCAATAATTCCACCACCAATAATTATTAAGTGCTTGGGAATTTCGGTTAAAGTCAATGCTTCGGTAGAAGTAATTACTCTTTTCTTATCTACTTTAATGAAAGGAAGATTAGCTGGTTTAGAACCGGTAGCGATAATAATTTTCTCGCCTTCAATCTCCGTTTTTTCGCCTTTCGCATTGGTAATGGCTACTTTGTTTTTACTTACAAAAGAGCCGGTGCCGTAGTAGGTGTCAATTTTGTTCTTCTTCATCAGGAAAGCGATGCCATCGTTGTTGGCTTTCACCACACTGTTTTTGCGCTCTACCATTTTCTTAAAGTCAATCAATAGGCCCTTCACGCCAATTCCATGCTCTTCAAAAGCTTTTTCGGCATTGTGGTAATGCTCCGAAGAATCAAGCAATGCTTTAGAAGGAATGCAACCAACGTTGGTGCAGGTGCCGCCCAGCACATCATACTTTTCAATAATGGCTACTTTCATGCCTAACTGCGCACAACGAATAGCGGCAATATAACCGCCCGGCCCCGAACCAATAACTATAACCTGATATTTGCTCATAAACTAAATTTTGTATTTAAGTCTCCCCTTTAGGGGAGATTTAGAGGGGTTGTATCTCCAACAACAAATCAACCGGGTCAGCGCCCAGCAACATCTTATGCGGGTTCTCTAAAAAGTCTTTTACCGCTACTAAGAAACTCACGCTTTCCTTTCCGTCAATGATACGATGGTCGTAACTCAATGCCAGATACATCATCGGGCGGACGGTAATTTGTCCATCAATAACCACGGGGCGGTCCTGCACTTTGTGCATTCCCAAAATAGCCACCTGCGGAGGATTTATAATAGGGGTTGACATCAATGAACCAAACACCCCACCGTTCGAAATAGTGAAAGTGCCTCCGGTCATTTCATCCATGGTTAACTGTCCATCGCGACCCTTAACAGCCAGTTCCTTTACTTTCTTTTCAATGCCTGCCAATGAAAGCGATTCAGCATTGCGCATGACCGGAACCACTAATCCTTTAGGCGTAGAAACGGCAATAGATATGTCGGTGTAGTCGTGGTAAATAATTTCATTCTCTTCAATAGAAGCATTTACAGCCGGAAACTTTTCCAAAGCCAAACAAACTGCTTTAGTAAAGAAACTCATCATGCCCATGCTTACTTCATTCTTCTTCTTAAACGTATCTCCATATTTCTCGCGTATCTTGTTAATGGCGGTCATATCCACTTCGTTAAAAGTGGTGAGCATGGCAGTGGAGTTCTTAGAGTAAACCAAACGCTCCGAAATGGTTTTGCGCAAGCGGCTCATTTTCTCCCTGCGCTCGTTGCGGCTGAATGCCTCGCGCTGTGGCAGGTTGGCCTTGCTGCGCACTGCGTTAATCGCATCTTCCTTGGTAATGCGTCCGCTAACTCCGCTGCCTTTTACATCGGTAGTCTTTACTCCGCCTTCATCCAGTATTTTTTTAGCTGCCGGTGAAGGAGTTCCTGAAGCATAAGTTTCCTTTACTGCTTCCTGCTTAACGGCTTCTTTCTTAGGCTCTTCCTTTTTTACATCTGCTTTTTTCTCTTCGGTTTTTGCAGGCGCTCCCGCAGGTTTAGCCGCGGTTTCATCTACGGTGCAGATAAGAGCACCTACCTTTAGGTCGCTCCCTACAGCCGCTACAAACTTTACAGTGCCGGCTACGGGCGAAGGAATCTCCTGAGAGGCTTTATCGGTTTCCAGTTCGCAGATAGGCTGGTCTAATTCCACATAATCGCCCTCCTTAACTAAGTATCTTGAAAGGGTTACCTCGGTTATAGATTCTGCTACTGCGGGTACTTTTACTTCTGTCATTTTATTATTTGTGTTAGATAGTTCCTGAAATTATTCAAATGCTCTGGTAAGAATTACATCCTGCTCCTGTAAGTGAACTTTCTTGTAACCGGTGGCTGTTGAAGATGAATTCTTTCTTGCGATTCCTTTCAATCCTAGTTTGTCGTGCAGGCGGGCATGCATAAAATACCAGGCGCCCATATTCTCTGGCTCTTCCTGCACCCACAGTACTTCCGCCTTCGGATGCTTGTTAACCAACTCAATCATTTTGTCCTGCGGGGTCGGATACAACTGCTCCACACGTGCTATCACCACATCTTTAACTTTATCGCGTTCTTTTCTTTCCAGTAAGTCGTAATAAATTTTACCGGAGCAGAAGAGTATTTTGCGCCCCTTCTTTACCTTTGCTTCATCCACTATCAACTCTTCAAATTTTCCTGTATTGATGTTTTCGATAGGAGATACACACTTAGGATGGCGCAGCAGCGATTTAGGGCTCATAATCACCAATGGCTTCCTAAAGGGCCAAGCTAACTGCCTGCGCATTGCATGGAAGAAATTAGCGGGGGCGGTAATGTTAGCCACCACCATATTCATTTCCGCACACATTTGCAGAAAACGCTCCAAGCGGGCGGAGGAGTGTTCGGGGCCTTGTCCTTCGTAACCGTGAGGCAACAATAACACTAAGCCCGAACTGCGCTGCCACTTACTTTCGGCAGCAGCTATAAACTGGTCAATAATAATTTGAGCTCCGTTTACAAAGTCACCAAACTGTGCTTCCCAAATTACCAATGGCGAAGGGCTGGGTAAAGAGTATCCGTATTCAAATCCCAATACACCATATTCGCTCAGGTGAGAGTTGTAAACAAAAAAGCGGCCTTGCTTTTTATCTAAGTTGCAAAGGCGGCAATATTCTTTGTCGGTATTCTCATCAGTAATTACCGCATGGCGGTGAGTAAAAGTTCCGCGCTTAACATCTTCTCCGCTTAAGCGAATATCATGACCATCTAAAAGTATTGAACCGTAAGCCATCAGTTCGGCAGCTGCCCAGTCTAATTGCTTATTCTCAGTCATTAACTTATCACGCTCATCTAAATATCTTTTGATTTTTCGCAAAGGCACAAATCCATCAGGCACTTTATTTAAGCCCTGAATAAGTTTTGCGGTTGCTTCTTTAGAAATGGAAGTATCAGGCGACTCAAAGAAGTCTTCAATTTTTGCCTTGCGCAGTTGGCGCCATTCCAATTCGTTAGCCTGTGGTTTGTAAGGCAGCGGTTGTTGCTTCACCATATCCAAACGCGCCTGCAACTCATTCCAAAACTCCTTTTCCATGCGCTTGGCCATTTCTGCCTGAACAGAGCCTTCTGCTTCTAATTGTTTTGAATAAACATCGCGCGGGTTGGTATGTTTATCTATCAGTTTATAAAGGCCGGGTTGAGTATACTTCGGGTCATCGCTTTCGTTGTGCCCCCATTTGCGGTAGCACACCATGTCAATCCAAATATCCTTGTTAAACTCCTGACGGTATTCTGCTGCCAGTTCGCAGGCAAAAACCACGGCTTCAATATTATCTCCGTTTACGTGTAAAACAGGAGAATCAATAGTAGAGGCAATGGAAGTAGAATAATCCGATGAACGGGCCTCATCAAAATCGGTGGTAAAACCTATTTGGTTATTGATTACAAAATGAATGGTTCCTCCGGTGTAGTATCCTTCCAGTTTAGCCATTTGCAGCACCTCATAAACAATGCCCTGTCCGGCCACAGCTGCATCTCCGTGAATAAGAACAGGTAAAAGTTTATCATAATTAGATTTATAAATGGCATCAGCCTTCGCTCGTGCAAAACCACAAACTATTGGGTTTACAGCCTCTAGATGCGAGGGGTTCGGCATCAGTTTCAGGTAAACTGATTGATCGCTTGCGAGAGGGTACTGGTGAGAATATCCCATATGATACTTCACATCACCATCGCCCATAGTCAAGTCATACGAAGCATTCCCCTCAAACTCATTAAAGATTTCCTCGTAGGTTTTACCCATTATATTGGCCAATACATTCAAGCGGCCGCGGTGCGCCATACCAAACAATACTTCCTGTACTCCTAACTCGGCCGACTTGCGAATGATGGCATCCAAAGCAGGAATAGTAGTTTCTCCGCCTTCCAGCGAAAAGCGTTTTTCGCCAATGTATTTAGTGCCCAGAAACTTTTCGAACACTACTGCTTTATTCAACATGCGGAGTATGTGCTCCTTTTTGCTAATGCTATAGTCTATTGTTTTTCCCTTGCCTTCAATGCGGGTGCGAAAGAACTCTATCTCATCCTTCAGCCTTACTGAACCGGTTTCATAACCAATACTACCGCAATAGACTTTTTTCAACTGCTCAATAATCTCTGAAAGAGTTGCATTGTCCAATCCAATCTCTGAACTTACGGCAAACCTTCTGCTCAGGTCTTTATCGCTTAACCCGAAATATTCCAACCCCAATTGAGCATGGCGGTCTTTGCGCGGTTTTAGCGGGTTGGTGTTTGCAACAAGATGACCCTTTCTTCGGTAGCCATCAATCAGCCGGTAAACCTTCAGTTCATCGCTGGAAACTGAAGCCGATTTTCCATTGGAATAATTAGCCGAAGCAAAATCAAACCCCTCAAAAAATTTTTTGAACTCGGGGTCAATAGAAGAAGGGTTTTTCTTGAAGTCGAGGTATAAATTCTCTACAAATTCGGGTGTGGCGTTGCTTAAATACGAATAACTATCCATGTTCGGCTAAAAATTGGAGCGCAAACCTAAGCCATAATCGCTGAATAACTAAGGTTTGCTGTCGCTCAGTTGAGAAACAATAACAACAGTAACACAACAAGTGTTGCAAAAATTGAATTTTTAAACGGATTTTGGAAATAAGAACCAGAAGCCTATATTTGCGTTCCTTTTTTAAAAGAAAACAACAATGGCAAATCACAAATCAGCCGAAAAACGTGCCCGCCAGGCTGCAAAACGCAGACTGTTCAACAGATATTATGCTAAAACTACCCGTAACGCTATTCGCGATATTCGTGGTGAAAAGAAAGAAGATGAGGCTAAAAAAGCACTCCCAAAAGTTTTCTCTCTGTTAGATAAACTGGCTAAGCGCGGTTATATACACAAGAATAAAGCCGGTAACCTCAAGTCGGGCTTGGCGAAGCGTTTTACTGCTAAAAGCAAGTAAATTTCATTCAACATACTTTTAAAAGGCACTCCAAAAGGGTGCCTTTTCTTTTTTGTATTTTCAGCTAATGGAAGAAAAAGACTTCTTATCCATTAAAAGCTGGGCCGAGGAAGACCGCCCCCGGGAAAAGCTTTTATTGAAAGGCAAAACAGCCCTTAGCGATGCAGAACTAATAGCTATCCTTTTGCGAACGGGTGTGCAGGGCAGTTCTGCGTTAGATATTGCAAAAAAAATACTGCACAAAGTATCGGGCAATTTGAATGAGTTGGGCAAGCTGAGTGTAAATGACATTAAAAAGCTTGAAAAGGGACTGGGCGATACCAAGTCCATCACTATAGTAGCGGCATTAGAATTGGGAAGGCGAAGGCAGGCCAGCGATATACGCGAAAAACCAGTTATTCGCAGCAGCCTTGATTCATTCGATTACATCTACCCAGAAATGGCCGATTTAAATCATGAACAGTTTTATGTACTTTACCTCAACAAATCGAATAGGGTAATACAACACAAAAACATTAGTGCAGGTGGAGTAAGCGGCACTGTGGCCGATATTAAGATTATACTGAAGCACGCTGTTGAGTTGCTTGCTTCATCCGTTATAGCAGTACACAACCATCCATCCGGGAACCTTAACCCCAGCCAGGCCGATATTGATTTGACGAAAAAATTGCGTGAGGCAGCCAAACTGTTGGATGTTTCCCTTTTAGACCATCTTATTATTGGCGATAGTAACTATTATAGTTTTGCGGATAAGGGGAACTTGTAACTAGTCTTCGAAATGAGTTTCCCTTCTGCTAAATACCCTTATATCTTGGGTGATACTGCATAATAGTACTCCGCAAATAATCTCGGTCGAGGTGGGTATAAATTTCAGTGGTGGTGATGGAGGCGTGCCCCAGCATTTCCTGCACCGCTCGCAGGTCGGCACCACCCTCAATTAAGTGGGTGGCAAATGAATGCCGGAAGGTGTGTGGTGAAATAATTTTCTGTAGTCCGATTTGTTTAGCACAATCTTTTATAAGGTAGAATACCGACACGCGGCTTAGCTTATTACCTCTTTTGCTAAGGAATAACACATCTTCCATTCCTTTTTTTATAACAGCATGCACCCGCACATTTTCTCTGTAAAGCTTAATGTATTTAATAGCCTGCGAACCGATGGGCACCAACCGCTCCTTATCGCCTTTACCAATTACTTTAATAAACTCCACATCCAGGAACAAATCGGAAATTCGAAGATTCACCAGTTCACTTACCCGCAAACCGGAACTGTAAAGTGTTTCGAGCATGGCACGATTGCGCATGCCTTCGGGCTTGCTTAAGTCAATGGAATTGATGAGCACTGTAATTTCTTCCACCGACAAAGTGTCGGGGAGTTTGCGAGCGAGTTTGGGCGAAGCAAGTAACTCCGTAGGGTTATTCTGCACTACATCCTCTATCAGCAGGTATTTGTAAAAAGACCTGAGCCCCGAAATAATACGCGCCTGCGATTGTGCGTCAAACCCAAGCTCATTTATGGCCTTTACAAAACCTTCCAGATGTTTCAGTTCAATTTGAGCAGGTGAAAGCGACAACCTCTCCGCTTCCAGATAGCTGACCAGTTTTGACACATCGCGCAGGTAAGCCTCGGTAGTATTCGCTGAGTGCGACCTTTCCAGTTGCAGATAGCTCTTGTATCCGCGGATGTAACTATTCCAACTCACCTTACAATGTTAGAAGTAAGATTTAAGATGTAAGATTGCACTTGTCAACGCCAATCTTGTTATGAGTAAAAAACAAATCATCATCATCAACGGACCTAACCTCAACTTAGTGGGTAAGCGCGAGCCGGATATTTACGGCAGCATGAGTTTCGATGAATTTTTTAAGGATATACGGGAAGTTTACAGCGATGAAGTGCAGCTGAGCTATTTTCAATCGAATGTGGAAGGTGAACTAATTGATAAGATACAGGAAGTAGGATTTACTTACCACGGCATAATACTGAATGGCGGAGGTTACACACACACCAGCGTAGCCCTGCGCGATGCGGTAGCAGCCGCTAAAACCCCTATAGTGGAAGTGCATATCAGCAACCCCTACTCGCGGGAGGAATTCCGCCATACCTCCTTGTTAAGCGGGGTGTGCAAGGGAATTATTGCCGGCTTTGGCCTGGAGAGTTATGTGTTGGCCTTAGATAGTTTTCTGTAATTACTAATGATGAGAAATTCCGTTCTGTTTCTTCTTCTCTCTTTTTGCGTTTCTGTTTCGGCACAGCAACAAAACCTGAAAGCCCCTGAAATGGTATGGGTGAAAGGGGGCGTATTTAACATGGGCAGCACTACGGGCAGGCCCGATGAACGCCCGGTGCATCCGGTTAAACTGAACGACTACTTTATAGGTAAGTATGAAGTAACACAGGCACTGTGGCAGGAAGTAATGGGTAGCCTGCCTAAGGACTGTGGTGATGCAGGCAATCATCCGGTTTACAATGCTTCACCGGCTATGATTGATTCATTTCTTCGTAAACTGTTTCAGCTTACCGGCAAACATTACCGCCTGCCTACCGAAGCAGAGTGGGAGTATGCTGCACAGGGTGGCAACAAAAGCCTTGGTTATAAATACAGCGGCAGCAACAACTTAGATGAAGTAGCCTGGTACCGCCCCAACGGAGAAATGAAAACACATCCGGTAGGCCTGCGCAAACCCAACGAGTTGGGTATATACGATATGAGCGGAAATGTGTGGGAACTTTGCCGCGATTGGTACGAGAAAAACTTTTACCGCCACAGCCCCGATGAAAACCCGGTGCAGTTAAAAAAGCGCCTTTACCGCTTAGTGCGCGGAGGCTCCTGGCGTAGTGAAGAACAACGCTGCCAGATTCGCGCCCGCAATCTGGATGTATACGACCACCACATCAGCAATGGCGGCTTTCGTTTAGTGCTTGATGCAGGAGAAGCAGAGCAATCTTTGCTGCCTGAACCTTTACCATACACATCGTGGGCAGATTCTATGAGCACTTATGCGCGTAACATTTATTTGCCTGCACGCAAATACCAATGGAACTGGCAACATGCCGCTTTGCTCAACACTTTGGTTCGGCAATACGACAAGGCGGCTGAACCCGAACGCCAGTTGTATTTCAACTACATAAAAAAAGCGATGGACAAAAGCGGTGCTTCTGCCAACGGCAAAATGCCCAACGCGGTGGCCTCCGGATTAGGCATGGCGTTTCTGTATCGCATTACAGGTTTAGAGAAGTATAAACAGAAGTGTGAGAAAATATACCGGCAGTATTTAAACAGCAAGCGCACTAAAGAAGGTGCTGTATCGCACGTGCCGGTGTTTTCGGAGCTGTGGGACGATACTGTTTTTATGGTTGGTGAGTTTTTGCTGGCCATGTATCGCGCTACGGGAGATGAAAAATATCTTGATGAGTTAGCGAAACAGATAGCCCTACACCGCGAAAAGCTAATGGTAAAAGAATGGGGATTATGGGTACACGGTTACGACCAGCAGGGCTGGGGGCATTGCCTGTTTTGCAGCCAGGTACACTGGGGCAATAAACACCACAAAAGCAGTTCTGAAATTTGGGGGCGTGGTAACGGTTGGATACTGGTTACTCTGTCCGATGCCTTACAGGACATGCCCGCCAATAGCCCGCACCGCAAAGTGTTTGAAGATTACCTGCGCGAAATGGTGCAGCACCTGCCCGGATTACAGGATAATGAAACCGGCCATTGGTATCAACTGCCTGTTCATAAGGCCGACTCCGCTAACTTTATAGAAAGTTCCTGCACGGCTATGTTCGGTTATGGTATTCAAACAGCCCTTCAATTGGGTATAGTAAGCGGCAGCGCTTACGCCAACAGCGTAGAGCGGGCTTATACCGGACTAAGACGCCACAGCACAGTACCGTTGAATGGCGGCTACCTTACTACCAACAACATTTGCGGGGCTACCTGCATTGGTAATAAAGAGTATTACTACAAGCGCAAGGTTCGGCAGGAAAGGCCTTACGGGTTAGCCGCCTTCATTCATTTCGGGCTTAGCTATGAGCGGAATAAAGGATACCGCAAACATTGAGCAGCAGGCGGGGCTCCTTCCATTAAAACTAATTGCCCTTTGCCCGGATAGTTTCCATCGGAAATGTTTCCATTATAACTTGTAAGCAGCCAATTATTTCATCGCGTTCGGTAAGTAAGTGCTGCGCTTTCTGTTTGTTTTTATGCAGCAACGAAATGATGTTTGAATTAGCGCGGGCCTTTTTCAGGAAAGAATAAAAGCGCAAGCTGACCCACCCGGAAACAGGAATAAGCACGGCAAAGCCAAGTGTAACTAACAGGCTTTTTGAAACGAGGCCTGCTACAAGCAGCTGAAACAAATAGTAGAACAACCAGCCAAACATGCCAATGGCAAAGTTGACGGATGCATGAAAGTGCCGCTGCTTTACTTTTTTGTTGGCAGTTTGGTATGCGAAACGATAAGGGAGATAATTGAGTAACACCCCCACAATATGCAGCGGCCAGCCAAGGCCCAGCAGTATGCCTTCGCCTGTAACATTCAACAGGCTGATGCTGTTTACTTTTTCGCGGCTGAAGTGCTGTAAAGGAATGCCCGCCTGCTTCAACTCATGGTGGTAGTTACCCATGCGGTGCTTCAATTCGCTAAGCCTTTGGTGATGATGGTTATGAAGGTGATTCACCGCTTTTGCCAGCAATACTTCTGCATCGTGGTCGTGCTGTAAACTGTGCGGATGAAAACCCAGTTGCATTTTCAGTATGGGCTTGTACACCTTCAATACTTCTTCGTAAAACACATCATCCTCCGGGTGTTCCACTTCCACAATCAGTTGGCGCATATTCTGCTCCAAATCCTGTGTAAAGCGGTTCATGGCTTTGGCGTTATCCTCTAAATACTGGCGGGCGTAATCTTCCACCGGCATAGGTTCGCCCACATTAATAAAAAGGCGGCTGCGGAAGTTGTGCGGGTTAGAATAATTCAAGCCAATGGGAATAACCTGTAAATGCAGCCGGCAGTTGTTTTCGCTTTCGGCACGCAGGGCTATGCGGGCGGCCCCTTTGCGCAGTTTGCGCAGTCGCTTCTCGGTAACACAATCGCCTTCGGGATACATGATGATGGTTTGGCCCTGCGAAAGCAGTTCGATACTGCGCTCGAAGGTTTCTTCGTTCTTCATCATCTCTCCCACCCCATCCTGTTTGCGGAAGATGGGAATAATGCCCAGTGCGCTTAACACCTTTCCTAAAGTGGGATTTTTAAATACATCGCCCCGGGCTATGGAATAGATTTTATGCTTTATAAAAACCGCCACCACAACAGCATCGAGAAAAGCATTGGTGTGGTTGGAAACCAAGAGCGTGGGCCCTTTGCGGTTAAGTGCTTTAACATTGGTTACTTCCACGTTTTTGTAAAAAACGTTTACTGCGGTAGTAACAAAAGGCCTTAGCGATTGATAGAGCATAAAACGAAAACATCCGAAGGTATACATGCTTCGGATGTTCGGGGTTTACAGTTTTTCGATAGCGCTTTTCATTTTGGCGTGGAGCGTGGCACTTACCCCCACCAGCGGCAGGCGCAAATGGCTTTCGCAAACGCCCAGCAATTCGAGCGCGCACTTTACACCGGCAGGGTTTCCTTCGGCAAAAAGCATATCGGTAATGTCGTTCAGTTTGTAGTGCAGTTGGCGGGCTTTTTCAAAATCACCTTTTAAACTCTGGCGCACCATTTCGGTAAATATTTTCGGGAAGGCTTGTCCCACTACCGAAATAACCCCATCCAGTCCGTAAGCTACAAGGCCCAGTGTAATATTATCATCGCCCGATATAACTAGGAAATCCTTCGGCTTGTTCTTCACTATCTGCATACACTGGTTAAAGTCGCCCGAGGCTTCCTTCATACCAATAATGTTGGGCACTTCGGCTAAGCGCAAAGTGGTGGCGGCTGTCATGTTGCTGGAAGTTCTTCCGGGAACATTGTAAAGAATAACGGGGCGCGGGGCAGCGGCCGCCACGGCCTTGTAGTGCTGGTAAATTCCCTCCTGGGTGGGTTTGTTGTAGTAAGGGCTTACGCTCAGTATGGCATCCACTCCTTTAAAGTGGTATTGCTCTATTTCCTTTATTAAGCTGTGGGTGCTGTTGCCGCCAAAGCCGGCTACCACGGGCACACGGCCGGCATTCTTTTCAATGGTAAAGTTCAGCACCTCCAGTTTTTCTTCCTTGGTAAGGTTTACGCTTTCACCGGTAGTGCCTAAGGAAACGAGGTATTCCACGCCTCCTTCAATGCAGTGGTTAATAAGCCTTTCCAATCCTTTGTAATTCACCTCTCCTTTTTCGGTAAAGGGAGTAACCAGGGCAACGCCTGTGCCTCTAAGCTTTTGCTGTATCATAATGTATTTTGTTTAGGAATTCGGTTGACTGTGTAATGAAGTATTGCAAATCGGTTTTGCCTCCGAGCTGAATCATAAAATCGTAGCAGTGGGTTTTGTTGTTGCTGTAAGCACCCACCCGCCATTTGGCATTACTGATTGCGCTGATAAATTCTAAAGGTAAGTTCTCTTCGGTAAAGCAGCACAACAACAAATCGAATGGTTTGGCGGCAAACTGTTTGGCCTTGTCGCTTTGCGGTACGCGGCTCCAGCTTACTGCCTTTTTGTTGAACAGGGCAATATCGGCCTTGCTTTCAATTTTAGGGTCGTTGATGTAAGCCAGTATTTCTACCTGCCTGCCGTTGTTGCGCAACTGTTTGGCAAATTTGGTAATGACGATATCGTTGGAAGGATTAGTGCTGTCGTACAGTATGCCTACGGTTTTGGCATCGGCTAAGTTGGTAATAGCCGTGTTGGCTTTACGCGCTTTTAATTGTTCGGTTAGTGCGCGGTTGTAAAAGTAGCGCACCAGGTTTTCCCACCATTGCATCATGCCTTTTCATTGATGGTTTCGTAAATGCCTATGCGCGAATATTTATCAATGCGGTTTTGCACACGTTGTTCGGGTGCTTGCTTTTCCAGCTCCGCTATGTTGTCCACTATTACCTGCTTCAGGGTTTTTGCCATGGCCTCGGGGTTGGCATGGGCACCGCCTGCGGGTTCGTTTACTATGCCGTCAATAATGCCAAACTGATACAGGTCCTGTGCGGTAGGTTTCAGGGCTTCGGCTGCTTTCTCCTTAAAATCAACGGTGCGCCACAAAATGGTAGAGCAGGCTTCGGGCGAAATAACCGAATACCAGGTGTTCTCCAACATGAGCAACTTATCGCCAACGCCAATGCCGAGCGCACCGCCCGAGGCTCCTTCGCCAATAACAATGCACAGCACAGGCACTTTCAGGGTGGTCATGGCAAACAGGTTGCGGGCAATGGCTTCGGCCTGTCCGCGCTGTTCGGCCCCTTCACCGGGGTAAGCACCGGGGGTGTCAATTAAAGTAACTATGGGTTTGTTGAATTTTTCGGCCAGCTTCATCAGGCGCAGGGCCTTGCGGTAGCCTTCGGGGTGGGGCATGCCAAAGTTGCGCAGCTGGCGCATTTTGGTATTGGTGCCCTTTTGGTGGCCAATAAACATGTAGGTTTTGCCCTCCACACTGCCAAAGCCGCCTATTATGGCTTTGTCATCGCGGTAGTTACGGTCGCCTGCCTGTTCCACAAAATCGGTGCAAATGTTTTGTATGTAGTAAAGGGTATAGGGGCGGTCGGGGTGGCGGCTGGCCTGTATGCGCTGCCATACGGTGAGCCCGGCATATACAAAACCGATGAGATACTTGGCGACACTGTGGTAGAGGCCGTTCGGATTAAAAACAA
>CAZLXD010000070.1:0-13847 GCA_964563185.1 uncultured Chitinophaga sp. | reverse complement strand
CCCCTACTTCCCCTCCCGCAGCTTTTTAATAAACTCGTCTATCAGGCGCAGTTCGTTCAGGGGGCTGTCCTGCAGTTTGCTTATTACATCGGGCACGGTGTTTTCGGGGCGGATGGCCTGCAGCGGGTGGCCGGGTATATTGTCGGCCTCGGTATCGGGTTGCCAAATGAACAAATCGGTGGGCGAGCACTTCAGCCCTAAGCAAATACGCTCTAAATCACTAAATTTTATATGCTTTTGCTCATTGTTAAGCAGCCTGTCGGCATTTTGCGGTGTAATTCCTTGTTTTACCAACCAACTGCGTGGTTTTTCAATGTTCCTGAGCTTAAAAACGCTTTTCAAATTAATATCGAGCATTATATAGTGGTTTAAAACGTAAATTTTATTATCTTCTACAAATGTAAAATATAAAACAATGTAACGCAATTATAAAATAAAACCATTCGCTTATAAAAGTAAGTTATTCGCTTATAAAATGATGTTATTCGGTTATGAAATGACATTCGTAAAATATAAAATGATGTTACACAATTATAACTTGCAGTAACACAAATTTGATATACTTTTGGTAGCACATAAAAATATCTGCTCAAATGAATCGCAAGCTTGAAAATAAGTTAGGTATGTTTCACAAAGTGCTTCATTTCTTTAAAGCAAACGAAAGCACTTTTAACCCTATAGCCCACTTTGGCCCGCCAATAGCCGAACTAAAAGGCATAGCGGAGGACATAGTAAGAGAAGAGATTAAGAACAGAAGCGATTACACAGGTGCCACCGTGCAAAAGAACGAAGTGCGCGAAAAGGTGGAGAAACTATGCGCCAAGGTGGGCAGCGCGGTGCTGGCTTACGGGGCCAACAACAGCCAGCCGGAAATACTGGATGCCACAGACTATATGGCGGGCAACCTGGCCCGCGTGGGCGATAGCGAGCTGTATGTGCTGGCGGTACAGCTGTACCGCAAGGCCGACCCGGTAAAGGGTTTTTTGGCCCCCTACGGCAGCGGCACCACCGATGTGGCACAGCTGAACACCCAAGGCAGCGCGTTTGTTGACCAGATACATGTGCCCCGTGGCTACCGCAAGGTGCGCACCCGCGCAGTGCAGCAAATAGCCGCCCTGTTTAAGCAGGCCGATGAGGTGCTGCAAAAGCTGGATGCTTATATGGCTGTGTATCAGTTTGTAGGGCTTACACTGTTTGCCGAATACAAAACCGCGCGCGCCATTGATAACCGCCCCAGCGGGCATACCGTACACAAAAAGCGCGGCAGGGTGCTGCCTGGTTTTGTGGCACATGCGGCCTTTCGCGCGGGCATACTAAAGCCCGCTGTAAAAATTACTTTTTACAACACGGGCAAAAAGGGCGACCTGGCCTTTTACTTTAGCGCCCACCCTGCCGAGCGCCCCACCGAAACCACCAGGCTAACGATAGTTAGCCCCGGCAAGGAAGTAAGCATTAAGGTATCGGAAGCCGGCTATACCCCGCACCTTACCCAACTAAACATACACAACCCCAATGTGCTGCACGGGCAGTGGAAAGCGGTGGTGGAGAGGTAGGGGGTGTGGAATTTAAGATTGGGGAATGATGGACACTCTGCCTTAGGCATCTGTTGTTCGTTATCCTTCCCCGTCTTCTATCACTCCTTTTTTACAGGGAGGAATACAAAACCCACCCTGCGCGGCATTGCGAAGCATTGCCCAAACAATAACAGATATAATGCTGAAGCAATCTCTTAAGCGTTTAGGAGATTGCTTCACCTCCGCTCCCGCTGCGGTTTGCAATGACGGACATCCGCGAGGGAGATTACCACGCTCCACTCCGTTCCGCTCGTAATGACGCGCATGAATGAGAGATTTTTTCTCAGGCGGTGTTGCCACCATAAATGTTGGGAAGATGGCTTTTTGTCACCCCGAACTTGTTTCGGGGCCTCCCCTTTCAGGGTGTCATGCTGAAACAAGTTCAGCATGACACTGCCCTTTTTGGTTCTTCCGAACAGTTGTGGTGATAACACCAACGGCTTAACCTGCTATAGTTATCTGCTTCTGTACCTGGTTTACCAGCGCCACCATTCAGGTGCCTTTGGGCAAAACAAAAGGCAGGTAGTGAATTATAACCGAGGCGGCACAGGCCATGCTCGCCCCTATAACATTCAGGGTAATATACGTGTGACCGGGTTGGTCGAAAATTTTCAGGGGGTTGAGCAGGAATGCCAGCAGCAGGGCTACCCCGGCAAAGTCAATTAATCAATACTGGTTTCTGTCCACTCGCAAAAAAGCTCATCAAGGAACAGATTCTCTTCGCGGGTAATTTTCTTATCGGCTTTTATCAGGTCAATGGCAAACTGTATCAGTTCGTTGCGCTCCTGCTCGTTGCTGTCCTCATAAAAATCGGCCATGCACTTTTGAAAATGCACCATATAGTCGTTCTTATCTAAGCCGCTCAACAGTTCCATTTCGCGGTCAAGGTTAACGGTAAACGGAAACTGCTCTGCCAGCCACTCGCGTATCACCATGTCTTCCTTAACACTAAACTCTCCGTCAACAGCCGAGAGAATCATAAGCAGGTGGTAACCTGCTACCGGTTTATTCATATGCATACCATCAGGTTTTATGTTTCAATATAGCACTTATCCTGTAACGGGAAAATTCTAAAATCGAAATTCTGAATCCGAATCAGTTTTGTGCTTTGAACTTTACATTTAGCTTTTAATAACCGCTACTCCCAGTTCGTCCAGTTGCTTCTTTTCAACGGGTGTAGGGGCATCCATCATTAAATCGCGCCCGCCCGAAGTTTTCGGAAAAGCAATTACATCGCGGATAGTTTCGCCACCGGCCATCAGCATTACTAAGCGGTCTAAGCCAAAAGCGCAGCCACCGTGCGGAGGGGCCCCGTATTTAAACGCTGAAAGAAGAAAGCCGAATTTCTTATCGCGCTCTTCTTCGTTCAGCCCCAGGTTTTTGAAAACCTTCTCCTGAATATCTTTCTGGTGAATACGGATAGAACCGGAAAGAATTTCGTTTCCGTTCATTACCATATCGTACGTCTGCGCGCGAACGCGGGTTGGCTCGGTATCGAAGTATTGCAAATCCTCGGGGTGTGGCGAGCAGAAAGGATGGTGAGCAAAGGTAATGTCGCCACTCTCCTCATCTTTTTCAAACAACGGGAAATCAACCACCCACAGCACACTCCAGGTGCCGGGCTTAATCCAGTTGTTGCGCTTGGCTAATTCCAAACGCAAATCGCCCAGCGACTTGCGCACCTTCGAAGTTTTATCGGCAGCAAGCAGCAGCAAATCGCCCTTCTCCGCTCCGAATGCCTTTCCTATTTCGCGCAGTTGTTCTTCGGTATAAAATTTATCAATAGAAGATTTTACGGTGCCGTCCTCGTTAAAGCGAATGTTTACCAATCCTCCCAATCCGCGGTGCGATGCTTTTACAAACTCAGTCAACTCATCTAATTGCTTACGGGTGTAAGCCGCACTGCCTTTGGCATTCAATCCGGCTACCAAACCTCCATTGGCTACTGCATTATTAAACACCGCAAACTCCGAAGCGGGCAACACCGCATTCAATTCCACAATAGGGCAATCGAAACGCAGGTCGGGCTTATCGCTGCCATACAAACGAATGGCATCGTCATACTTTAAGCGGGGAATAGAAGCCAGTTCGTAGTTCAGTATCTTTTTAAACACATGCTGAATCATGCCTCCGAAGGTTTCAAAAATATCCTCCTGATGCACAAAGCTCATTTCGCAGTCTATCTGCGAAAACTCGGGCTGGCGGTCACCTCTGAAGTCTTCATCGCGGAAACACTTCACTATTTGGTAGTAGCGGTCCATACCGGCTACCATCAGCAACTGCTTCAGTATTTGTGGCGATTGCGGCAGCGCATAAAAACTGCCATGCACTAAGCGCGAAGGCACCAGAAAGTCGCGGGCACCCTCCGGGGTTGATTTAATCAGGTTGGGAGTTTCTACCTCTAAAAAGTCTTTCCCATCCAAATATTCGCGCACGGCACGTATAATATGGGCGCGCTTAATCAGACGGTCTCTCAGTTCCGGCCTGCGGATGTCTAAGTAACGGTAGGTGAGGCGTAGTTCTTCGCTGCCATCGGTATCGTTTTCAATTAAAAATGGCGGCACCTCCGATTCATTTAACACCGTAAGTGAGGAAACGAAAATTTCAATATCACCGGTAGCTATATTCTTGTTCTTGCTGCTGCGCTCGGCTACTTTACCGCTTACCTGTATTACATATTCGCGGCCCAGATTATTGGCCTGCTCGCACAGTTTGGCATCGGTTTCCATATTGAAAACCAATTGAGTAATGCCATAACGGTCGCGCAGGTCAATAAAGGTCATACCCCCCATATTGCGCACCCGCTGCACCCAGCCTGAAAGGGTTACTTCTTGCCCTGTGTGGGCTATATTTAATTCACCGCAGGTTCTGTTCCTATACATCTTATTTTACTTTGAGGGTGCGAAAATATATGATTTACCGAGACAGGCCTCGTTTACAACCGATTGAGTAATTTTGCCATCTTATTTAAGCATTATTCATATTAAAGGGTTCTGATGGGTTTTAAGAGTTACTTAACCGGAATTTCATTTGCGTTTTTCCTGCTGTTGCAACTTTACAGCAACCGGGCTGCTGCATCGCATGCCATGGGTGCCGACCTGCGCTACCAGTGCCTTGGCAATAATCAATACAGAATTACGCTTCGTTTTTACAGGGATTGTACAGGAATTTCTGCCCCTACTTCGCCAACTGTGGAATTAACCGCACCCAATTGCTACACTGGCAATCCAATTAACATAACTTTAGCAATGAATACAAGCGTGAATTGTCCTCCAGGTTCTAACAATGGGTGCGAAGTTTCACAGTTGTGTCCATCGCAGATAAGCCAAAGCGGCTGTAACTACACCGGAACAGGAAACCCGCCTTACCCGGGAGTAAAGGTGTACGAATATTCTGGAATTGTTACACTTCCAATTGCATGCAGCAACTGGCGGGTGCGTTTTACGGAGAGTGCCCGTAACTTTTCCAATAATCTGGTGAGTTCTACCGGCAACAACCTTTCTATTGAGGCTATCATCAACAACACCATTGACCCGAATACCGGCCAGAGTTATTGCAATAACTCTTCCACGTTTTCTTCGCTTCCGGTACCGTTTGTTTGCGCTAATAACCCTGTAACATACAACCATGGTGCGGTTGATGCCGATGGAGACTCACTTGTATACAGCCTTATTAATCCACTAGGAACTGGGTTTAACCCTATGACATTCTCGGCAGGGTGGAACGTAAATAACCCGGTTAGGACCAATCCCCCTAATAGTTTTCAATTTAATACCGCTACCGGCCAAATGAATTTTACCCCTGCCCAACAAGAAATTGATGTACTGGCAATCAGGGTTGATGAATACAGGAACGGTGTTCTGGTGGGGTCAACTATACGTGACATTCAGGTAAGCGTACTTAACTGCGCCATTTCAACACCTAATCAGGAGCCTATAACTAACGTGCAGAACGGCAACCAGGTTGATTCGCTGAAAGTACAGGCTTGCCCCAACACCCCGTTACAATTTGAAATTCTTTGTACCGACCCTGCTAACCATAACATTACTTTGTCAAGTAACATTAATGCTACTCCTTCAGCTATCCCGGGTGCAACCATGACCCAGATAGGGACAGGAGACACCGTAAAGGCCAGAATTAACTGGACTCCTCAACCGTCAGACACCGGCTGCCATAACTTTATCCTTATTGCTAAAAACGATGACTGCCCTATAAACGGAAGCTATATCAGAGTGTACACGATATGCGTGTTTAATAAAGTTCAGGTTATATCGGCCAGCCCTACTTTTTGCGGTACTCCCGTACAGCTAACGGCTACAGGGGGAACCAACTACACTTGGTCGCCCTCTACCGGGCCGAATGCGGTTTCAAACTCAAACATTTTAAATCCAGTGGTAACTCCCGCATCGCCCACCATGTACTATTTTACTTCTGACTGTGGAACTGATTCTGTTTTTGTAAACGCAGCTCCTCCGTTTTTATACGATGCCGGTCAGGGCGGAAGTATTTGCCAGAACGGGCAATTGCCTTTGAATGCCAGTACCGATAACCTGTACGCTCCTTACACTTACAAGTGGGTGCCTTCAGCCGGGTTGTTTGACCCTATTACCGGTTTACCGAGCGACTCTGTTCCCAATCCGGTGGCCAGCCCTTTGGTTACTACTAAATACAAACTTTATGTTACAGGAAACAACGGATGTACCAATGTAGACTCGGCAACGGTTACTGTAAACGGAACAGGCCCCGTGATAGTAGCGAAAGCAAACCCAACCGATGTTTGCCCTAACGACCCTGTGCAACTGAATATTGTTACCAACCCCCAATCGTGTGGCATTAGCCAAACCCTCTGTGGAGGCAACACCCTGCAGGCGCAAATAGGCGCAGGAACAGGCCTAACCCCAACCGGTTCGCCCACTCAGTATCCTACCATATACGGCCATTACAGCAATAGTGCCCGCCACCAATTCCTGTATCGCGCCAGTGAATTGTTAGCTGTGTTTCCTTCGGGCGGAGAGATACGAAGCATTTCGTTTTATGTAGGGCAGATTAACACGGCTAACGATACCATCAAGAATTTTGAGATAAAGATGACCTGCACACAGGCGACAGAACTCTCTTCGTGGCAGCCCAATTTGTCTACTGTATTTACACCTAAGAATGTAGCCGTAGGCACCACCTTAGGCTGGCGAACCTACACTTTAGACAATCCTTATAATTGGGATGGAACATCTAATCTGGTGATTGACATTTGTTCTAACAATCCGAACAGTGGTGCGCTGAATAATAAAATGCAGATGACCCCCACTACTTTTAACTCGGTTTATTACTCAAAAGGAAACACTAATCAGTGTGGGGTAACCGGAACCCCGGCAGTAAGTGTCAATCGCCCCAACACACAGTTTAATATGTGCGTTGAAAACGTATCGAACCTGCCTATATCGTGGACTCCGGCAACAGGCCCTAACGCCCCAACACCAACCAACACTATTAACCCGGTAGCACATCCTGTTAACCCGGTTATTTACCATGTAGATGTAACTGCAGCAAACGGTTGTGTGAGCAGCGATTTTGTTTTTGTAAACGTAGATACTTCATTGCGTTTTTATGCTTTCCCCAACGATACATTCTTCTGTTCACCCACATCAGTACAGTTAACTACTTCAACTATAGGCAATCCTTTGCCCGGTCAGAGTTTTGCTTACCAATGGACGAACCTTTCCACCAATGCATCGGCCGGCACAGGGGCAACACTTACAGTTAACCCATCCACATCTACAAGTTACCTGGTAACACTTACCGGTGGAGCATGCACACTTACCGATACGGTTCATGTAAGTGTGGGAACTAACCTACCCGTGAATCTGACTGTTACACCTATAACCTGTAACGGTGCTGCTAACGGAAGAATAAAGGCTATTCCAACCGGTGGAAATGCCCCTTTAACATATACCTGGAGTAATGGCGCAGGCAACATTGATTCTATACAAAACCTTGCTCCAAATACTTATTCGGTTACAGTAAGCGATGTACAGGGTTGCTCGGGTTCAGCTTCTGCTACACTTACTCAACCACCTGTACTTACTGTTGCTGCAACCGTGCAAAACATAACCTGCAACGGGCAAAGTAACGGGTCAATTTCACTTACAGTGAATGGTGGCACCCCTGCGTATTCTTATGTATGGAGCCCAGCCCAGGTCAACCAGCCGAATATAACCGGGCTAGCTCCCGGCAATTATGCGGTAACTGTTACCGATGCCAATGGTTGTACTGTTTCTAACAGCTCTACAGTTACCCAACCCACGGCTCTTTCTATTAACACGCTTTCTTATAACGCCACCTCCAACGGAGGAAATGAAGGATGGAGTTATGTGGTGGCCAACGGTGGTACCCTGCCTTACACCTACAACTGGAGCAACGCATCTACTAACGACACCATTGAAAATTTATATGCCGGAACTTACTACGTAACGGTGTGTGATGCAAATGGTTGCTGCAGGCAAGATACAGCCGTAGTTACTGACCCACCACCGATTATTCTTACCTTCAACACAAGCGGTAATGCCTGCTATGGCGATTGCAATGGAACATCGCATGTAAGTGCTGTGGGTGGTATTGAACCATACACTTTTGCCTGGAGTAACGGAACTTCCGGTGATACCATTTGGGGCTTATGTGCGGGCGTTTACACGGTTACAGCTACCGATAGCGCAGGAGTAAGCGTGGCAGGCAACATCAATATTACACAGCCAACTCAGTTAATAGTTACGCTCGACACCACAGACATTACCTGTTTTGGTGCCAACGATGGTAGTGTGCTAGCAACCGCTTCGGGCGGAACAGCTGGATATGATTACAACTGGAATGTCGGAGGAAACACTAACCCCATCTCTTCGCTCGGCCCCGGAACATATAATGTAGTTGTTACGGATGCCAATAACTGTACCGCTCAGAATTCATGGACAGCTATTGAACCACCTTTACTTACAGCGGCTATTTCTAATACTACTGATGTTTCCTGCTTTGGAGGAAGCAATGGAACGGCTACTGTGACAGCAAGCGGAGGAACCCCTGCTTATACGTACACATGGAGCTCACCGGGCATAGGTAATTCTACCGCTACCGGATTTCCTGCCGGTAGTTACACTGCTACGGTTACCGATTCACACGGTTGTACCGCTTCAGCCAGTTTTACTATTGCACAACCCATAGCTATTACAACATCTGTTGCAGTTACCGATGCTACTTGTAACGGGTTGAATAATGGAGCTGTTGATTTAACCGTTAGCGGAGGAAATGCTCCCTTCGGATTTAACTGGACGGGCGGATATACTACGGAAGATTTAACTTCTGTAGTTGCAGGAACTTATCAGGTTACAGTAACCGATGCCGGAAACTGTACCACTACAAACAGCGCTACTGTCAATCAGCCAGCAGCTGTTACACTCACATTCGCGCACACCGACCCTTTATGCTCGGGTGATGATAACGGAACGGCAGAAGTTACAGCTACCGGTGGAACACCGGGGTATAATTACGATTGGGCGTACACCCTTTCGGGAAACGACAACAGCCAGTTAACAGGCATACCGGCAGGCATATACGATGTTACCGTTACTGATTTAAACAGCTGTTCGGCTCAGGGAAGTGTTACACTTACTAATCCTCCTTCGCTGAATGCAACACTCATCAATAAGCAAGAGATAAGTTGTGCTAATGCTGCCGATGGTGCTGTGGAAGTATCCGTTTCAGGAGGAACACCGCCTATTCAATACAACTGGAGCAATAGTTTAATAGTGCCTCAGGTAAATAACTTTGCGCCCGGCACCTACACCGTTACAGTAGCCGATGCCAACGGATGCGACACGGCTTTGAGTGTTACTTTCATTGCCCCTCCGGCCATCAGCCTTGTTCTCTTTAATGTAGACTCTGCCAGCTGCCCTAACTATACCGATGGTGCCATTCAACTCTCAGCTATAGGCGGAACACCTCACCCGAATTTCGGGTATGAGTATTCATTGAACGGAAGTTCTTTCCAACAGTCGGAATTTTTCGACAACCTTGCTGCCGGAGTATACACTATACAAGTGCGCGATGGAGAAGGCTGTCTGTTGGATACTACCGCATTAGTAGTAGAACCAACAACGCTAATTCTTTCAGTTCTTCCAACAGATACACTTATACCGCTCGGAACATCCATTGTTCTGACTTCTAACATTGAGAACTACCTGAGTGCTGATGTCAATTACTATTCATGGTCGCCAGGCACCGGTGTGATGTGCCCCGATTGTGCTTCTACTATAGTGGCTCCGTACTCACACACCGACTATACTTTAACAGTAAATTATCTGCGTAATTGCAGCGTTTCGGAAACCGTTCGCGTCTTTGTAGGCGAAGGTGATGAGTTCTTTGTCCCCAATGCATTTTCACCGAATGGTGACGGCAATAATGATGTGCTGGAAGTATACGGAACAGCGCTGGCAACCGTCAAGCTGAAAATCTTTAACCGCTGGGGCGAAAAGATTTTTGATTCGGGAAACCAATGGTTGGGATGGGACGGAACTTACCGCGGGCAGTTACAGAACCCCGGAGTTTATACCTACCATGCTGAGGGAATTTACCTGAACGGAAAAACGAAAGAAAAGAAAGGAACAGTTACCGTTATTCGGTAAAAAGAACTTTTAGCAGAGTATTTGAAACTTTTATCGTGCCTATTCGGTAAAAGAATTCGAAGGAAACCGATAAAATAGGCTTGGAATATTTTGTGGAATTGAAATTTTCATATTTTAGACAACCCTTTTACAAAACCGAGATAATGAAGAAGTTTTTACCCATCATCCTCTTAACCACTCTTATTTTCCGAGCAGGCGCACAGGATCCGCACTTTTCGCAGTTTTATATGACTCCCCTTTACCTGAACCCGGCTTTAACCGGTGCGTTTGATGGTAACTACCGTTTAACGGCATTGTTCCGTGGACAGTGGGGCAGCGTGTTACGCAATGAGTCGGTGCCTATGTATCGCACTTACACTGCTTCTGCCGATTTTAGAACCGATAAAGGTTTTGCAAAAGGTGACGCTTTTGGTATTGGCGCTGCATTCATGGGCGACCAGGCCGGAGAATCAAAATATGGATTCAACAGCGGTGGCCTTTCTATTTCATACCACAAATCACTAAACAACCGCAACACTAATTACTTAGTTGCCGGTTTCTCTTCCAGCATCTATCAGCAAACTATGGATTATTCCCGTTTGCAATTTGGCAGCCAGTGGGACGGACAGGGCTACAACGCACTGTTACCTACCAACGAGTTTCTGGTAAACAACAAGTTCTTGTACTGGGACATTAATGCAGGTTTGTTGTGGTATGCAAAATTTGATACCCGCAGGCACCGTGGCAGAACAAGTGTTTACTTAGGTGCTTCAGCTTACCACTTAAACCGTCCGGCTATTTCTTTCTTAGGCGATAAGCAGGTTCGTTTGAATATGAAGTTTGTAGGTCATGGAGGAGTTCGTTTCCCTTTGGCAAAGCGTTTCGATATGCAGCCTAAATTTATTGTAATGAGCCAGGGCAAGAGTATTGAAACCATCTTTGCTACCGACTTCCGTTTCATTTTCGAAGAGAGATATCCTGATGGCAACCACTTACGTTTCGGAACTATGTTCCGCATGGTAGGTGGCGATTCAAAGGCTCCCTGGAGAGATAAAGTGCTGAACGCGGAAGCGGTTATTCTTAACCTGGGTGTAGTATACAGCGGTATTGAACTTGGTGTGGCTTACGACATTAACGTAAGTGAACTCATCAGCGGTTCTCGCTCACAGGGTGGCTTTGAAGTAGGCTTGGCTTATGTAGGCTCTTGGAAGAAGAGAGGCCCTTCAACTATCTACTGTCCACGTTTCTAATTCTTACAAAAAAAATATTTTGAAAAGCAGAACCAACCCGGTTCTGCTTTTTTGAGTATGCGCCAGAGCGTATATAAACATTCAAGGTTCAGGCATGTAGTTAGTATGTGGACTTGTACGCCTGCATCAAGCAGATGATGGTATACGAAGGGATAACCTTTTTATTTGCATCTATATTGCATAAGTTATGCTCCAAATTCATTCTAATTGGGGATATCTGAAATGAACACCTGAACTTTTCCGCTACATTTATTATCAGGAAACGTAATATGGAGCACGGAAAGAGCGTAAGTCGATACCTTAATGAAAACCTCATTGACAAGTTTTGGCCACTCGCCATTCTCTTTCTATTGGTTTTTATTCCTGTTTCTTTTTTTGTTTTTAACGATTCTCTCTCTGGGTGGTTTCATACGGCAGATTTGGTAATTGTTCTGATAACAGCCGCTTATTACTACCGAACAAAAGACCTTCAACTAGCCACTAATGTTTTAGTATTTATGGGAATTCCAATCCTGCTGCCATGGCTAATATCCGGTGGGCCTTTTGGTACAGGTTTATGGTGGTCACTCATTTACGTAGCGTGGGCATTTTTTCTTACCGATAAAAAGTCGGCTATGTTGTGGCTATGTGCTTATGGAATTGTTTGCGCAGTTGTGACACTTATGGCACCTATTGGATTGTTTGAAACCCGGTACTCAATATTTGAATTGCTGAATATCCTATTCGCTTTTGTTTTCCTTACTGTTCTTATCTACTTCTTTAGCAATGCAACTGAGTATTATCTGAATCTTTCCAAAGAGGAACTAAACGAGCGCAGAAAAGCAGAAGAAAAATTCAGGATCTTACTTGAATCTACCCCCGATGCCCTTTTAATAGCTGATACAACAGGGAATATCAATCTAGTTAACCACAAGTCGGAACAGTTATTCGGTTACAGCAAAAATGAGTTAGTCGGGAAAAATGTAAATACCCTTGTTCCTGGCGGTTTGGTTTCGAAAGCACTTACACAAAATGATTTAACGGGGAAAAGGAAGGATGGGACTGAGTTTCCGGTAGATGTTACAATAAGCCCGCTTAAAAGTGAAGGGCTGATACTAGGTGCTGTACGTGATATAACCGATAAGATAGAACAAGAGGAAAGAATGCGTAAGTATTCCATTCTTGAAGCTAAGAGCAAGGAAATGGAACAGTTTACATATATAGCTTCGCATGATTTGCGCCATCCACTGCTCACTATCCTTAACTACATAAAAATTTTGGATAATGAGTATGCCTCAAAATTGGATGAGGACGGAAAAATGTTCGTGCAGCTAATTTCGGAATCGGCTGACAGGATGGATAAACTGGTGTTGGGTTTGCTTGATTACTCGAGGCTGAGCAAGATAAAGGAACTTGAAATAGTTAAGTGTAACGATCTTGTAAATGAAGTTTTAGCCGATCTGAGTTCGGCTATTGAGGAAAGTAAAGCACAAATTACAGTTGAAAGTTTGCCCGAAATTTTAGGCTACCCCTTAGAACTTCGGCAATTGTTCCAAAACTTAATAGCCAATGCTATTAAATTCAAAAAGCAAAACACTCCTCCGGTTATTCAAATACGTGCGCAACAAGACGGAGGTAGTTATGTTTTTGAAGTAACCGATAACGGAATAGGTATAGCCGCAAAAGACCTCGAAAAGATATTTCAGATTTTTCAACGCCTGCATAGTGTAGATGAATATGAAGGTCTAGGCTTAGGCTTAGCGTATTGCAAAAAAATAGTTGAGCTTCACAATGGTCATATATGGGTAACGTCAACACCAGAAATAGGGAGCTACTTTTACTTTTCGATAAAAACAAGATAAAATGATTATGAGCAAAAAACTGCATTGCATTTTGCTGGTTGATGATGATAAAGCATGTAACTTTTTCCACCAGCGTTTACTTAAAGAAATGGATTGTGCTGAAAACATTGAAGTAGCAACTGACGGCCGCATGGCATTGGATTTACTTAAATCAAGAAAATGCAAACCCGACATTATTTTTCTGGATATAAATATGCCAAAAATGGATGGATGGGAATTTTTAGCAGAGTATGAACAATTGCCTGCCGATGAAAAGGCAACTACCATAATAGCAATGGTAACATCCTCGTTAAATCCGGATGACAAAGCTAAATCAGAAGCGTTTACAAGTGTGAAAGGGTTTAACTCAAAGTATTTAAATGAAGAAGTGGTAAAAAGCCTGCTTGAACGCGACTTTGCCGATTATTTATAGAAAACTTGCCAAAGAATTTGGGGAGTGACGGATGTTTACTTTTAAACACCCGTGAAAGGCAATTGGCTCTTACCGAAGGGGCTTCTTAAGCCCCTTTTTCCAATCCACCTTCTCGTTCACCA
>CAZLXD010000069.1:7089-13879 GCA_964563185.1 uncultured Chitinophaga sp. | reverse complement strand
GGCACTACCACTCCGGCTTCGCCCTGTATGGGTTCTACTAAAAAGGCCGCTACTTCTTTATCGTCCAGCGCTTTGGAAAGAGCGCTTAAATCGTTGTAAGGAATTTTTACAAAACCGGGAACATAAGGGCCAAAACCCTTGTAGCTGGAAGGGTCGGTACTGGCCGAAACAGCCAGTAAAGTCCTGCCGTGGAAGTTCTCTTCCGGCACAATAATCTTTGCCTTGTTTTCCTTAATGCCTTTTACCTCGTACGCCCATTTGCGCGCCAGCTTTACGGCTGTTTCCACGGCTTCTACCCCGGTATTCATGGGCAGCACCTTATCGTAACCGAAGTATTCGGTGATATACTTTTCGTATTCGCCCAACACATTATTGTAAAAAGCGCGCGAGGTAAGGGTGAGTTTTTCGGCCTGCTTTTTTAATACATCGGTAATTAACTGGTGGCAGTGGCCTTGGTTTACCGCACTGTAAGCGGAAAGGAAATCGTAGTAACGCTTCCCTTCGGTGTCCCATACGTAAACACCGCGCCCGCGCTCGAGCACCACCGGCAACGGATGATAGTTATGCGCACCGTGGCGCTCTTCCAACTCCATTAAATGTTCGGCCTTTGTAACTGCTGTTTCGGATGTCATGATTTGTTTGGTTTCGTTTCAAAAATAGGTAAAAGGCTGTTGCATCGTTCTTTAAAGGTGTTTTTACGTTTAAATCTTACATACAGACCAGCGGTAACAGCACATGGTTGCGCACAAAAAAATATTCTGAAAATAAAGTGGCGGAAACATACTAAGGGTGTTAAGGAGGCGTTTTAGCGCCTCTTACAACCGGTGATATTCGAAAGTGGGATACCCCCTTACTCCGGCTTTCTTAAAATCGAGGAACCGCAGCTTGTAGTATTTATCCTCATCGGTTTTAATAAAGAAGGTGTACCATGTTTTAGTGGTATAGTCGCCCAGTTCATAGCGTTTCCACTCGTAACCTATGGCATCTCTGCGGGTTTGCAGGCGGTTAATGTCAAAGTCGCCAATTTTCACTTCATTAAAATTTACGGTTGAATCCATGTAAGCCGAAACTTTAGAAGGATTATGCAGTACACCAGTTACCTGATAGGGCAGATAATAAGGGTCGTAAAAAACAACACTGTAGCGGGTAAAACATAAATCCCAGGCGGTTTTTACCGGCTCTATATTATCCACCACGCTGCCCTCATCAGCAAAAGTAAAGTAGCGGTAATTGCGCGTAGCGTCCTTTTGAACAATCGCTGTGCGAACAGTGGTATCGCTCAAAGCAGCATAGGAAATAGAATAAGAACTGCCGTTAAAATCGTTCACCTTCAGCCTTACATAGCCCAGCGGTGCTTCGGAATTATCAACTCCCAAGTTAATGATATATACCTCGCCTTTCGATAAAGGCTGACTGCCCGGTGCCACCCACCAGGCGCCTATAGCATTCGAATCTTTGTTCAGTTCGCCTAGCTCAAACAGCCAGGCTTTTCCGGCAGTATCGGCTAAGGTAGCAGTGGCAATATCGGTTTTATCGGTGCGTACCACCGACATAAACTTGGCGCTGTTCAGCCATATATTAAAATCGTTGTTGCCGCAATCGAACATCAGGTCGTAGGCCATGCGGGTGTTTGAACTTACCACGCTGTTGGTTTCAAGGCTGTAAAAAAACTGGTCGTTGTAGTCGGGGCCCATTTCAATAATGGCCGTTTGCCCTATGCCCTGATTGGAAGGAGGCGCCAGTGGCTTTTCTTTAAAGCAACTGCTTAATGACAATACAGCAATGAGTAATGAGTAATGAACAATGAGCATAAGATGCCTGCTGCCGTTCCAACTACGCATTGCATTTACAACTGACGATTGATAACTGATAATTAATGCCATCATTTTCCGAAGTGCAATATTAATGATGTAAAGAAAGTGCGGCCCCAGCCAATATTAACCGCATTGCCGCTAAAGTTGTGCCCCACACCGGTTACTCCCGTGGCGGTAATGTTGCTTACGCCCACCAGGTTCTTCCCTCCTACGGTTACCTGTATTCTGTCCTTCCAGAAACTGCGCGAAAGAGAAACATCCAGCGTGTGATAGGAGTTGCGCGTGCCTGCCTGTATACTGTTGTTGATGCTGAACAGCGGTTTGCGCCCGTTAAACTTATAAAACACCGAAAACACCAACTCTGCTTTAGGTATAGTGTAACTGGCTGATGCATTAAAGTCGGGGCTGAACAGCTTAACTGTGTTGGCGCTGCCTGAAGAGTTACTTAACTCGTAGCGGGTAAAAAGCACTGCGGTGTTAAGCATTAACCGCTTCCACCTATAGCCCAGCGCCACATCGCCACCGTAAGTAATGTATCGCTTAATGTTAAAGTATTGAAAGGTGTCCACTTCGGGGCCAATGCTGGGAATTATCCGCCAGTCAATCTTATCTTTTATGTTGTTGTAGAAGCCCGAGGTGCTGAACGTAATAACATGCTCCCCCTTCACCGGCTGGCGGTAGTTAACCGAGGCATTAAAGGTGTGCCCGTCTTCCGCCTTCAGGTTCTTGTTGCCTTTTAACGAGTGGTTGCTGTCGAAAAATTCCAAAAACAATTCTTTGAGCGAAGGTGCCCGGTAACCACGTCCGTAAGAAGCACGTACTACTATTAATCCCTTCCATCCAAATTTTAAATTCAAAGAAGGTAACAATGGAACATTAACGGTCTTGCTTAAACTAACTGAATATCTTGCGTTATGCAAAATTCGTATAGCCGGCTGTATATCAACTAACTTTGCAATGGTAAATCTAATGCTTCCAAAAGCAGCATAATCACTTCCGCTCTGCTTGCGCCCTTCAATTCTTGTCTGTTTTGTGAACTCTTGAGTTGTTTCTACACCAACCATAAAATTGATGACATTTTTCCAAGCAGGCATGTTGTAAGTTGCGCGTACTAATGCCTGATGGTAACGGGCGGTATCCTGTTCGTTCAGGTCGGCCACTAACTGCTCGTTTTGAGTAACCAGGTTTTTAGAATACTTATTGGTAAAGCGTATAAAACCCGAGTAAGCTGCCAAAACATCTAACTGATAATCATCCTTAAACCTGTACATAAACGATACCGAAGCACGAGGGCGGTAGGTCAAATACTTGGTATCGTCTCCTACATAAGTCCAGGTAGTATCGTTGTTGTCGTACGAGAGTGTTTGCTTAGGAGCGCTACGGTTCAGCATCAGCTCCCTGAAAAAGGACCCCGACATGGAAACCCGGAAACGATTGCCGGTGTACAGATACTTGGCATCGGCAAAGTATTGCTCCTTGGGTTTCCATTCCATAAAGCGGGCTACTGACTTTAATGTAGTGTACCCATCAAAAAAATAGCGGCCACCACTCAGGTAAACCTGATTCTTTTTAAAAGCAAAGCCTGAGTTCAACTCTACATTGTATTGTCCCACACTTTCGTAATACCCTTTCAGGTTCAGGTTTACTTTTTGCTGCTGGAAGTTTTTAGTAATAATATTGATAACCCCGCCCATAGCATCCGTCCCGTAAATAACCGATAGCGGGCCTTCTACAATTTCAATACGCTCTATGTTGTTGATGTTTATTTGGCTCAGGTCCAGCTTACCATCCAACCGCCCTACAATGGGCACTCCGTCAATCATAATCTTTACCCCTTCGCCCGAAATACCGTTAATGCTCATACTGCTGCCAAAAACCTGGTCCTGGCCAAGGTCAATATGCAGTTCATTTTGCAGGGCTTCGCGAAGATTATTGGCGCCCTTTGCTTTTATTACTTCCTGCGTTAACACCTTTACCTGATACACCGACTTTTGCGGGTCGTTGGGGGCGTACTGGCCGGTTACTACTACATCTTTCACATCCTGCGAGGTGTAAACCATGCTGTAAGCCTTATTCTGAATAGTGCGTATGGTATCGGTAACTGTGGTAAACCCTAAATGGGAAATTTGAACAATTACAGGTTCGGTAAACTGATAACCGAAAACACCTTTAGAATCAGTCAGCCCCATCAGGGCTTTGTTCTTTTTATTGAAGGAATCTAGCGGCATTACCTTTACAATGGCATCGGCCAACGGTTTACTGTCATCGCTCTTAATAACTGTAACCGATGAATTTCCGGGGTCAAATGCAAAAGCATGGAATGTTGCAAGCAACCCTGCCAACAAAGGCAAAGCCTTCCGCCTCCAAATACACGTATCGCCATCCATCAGTCGGCAAACATATTCTGAAATGTGCCTTGTAGGGAGTGAGAATTGTCATGGAATTGTCATTTTTTGCCAAAAACTGCATATCTGGCATGCCTTTACATATCTCCTTCTGTCATTCCTTCAAATACTATATTCATCCCCCGTTTTGAAAAACCTTCCCACAGGCATCCGCCACATGTTGGCAAGCACTTTCTTTTTTGCATTAATGAATGTTTGCATTAAGAAAGTGGGGCACATTCCCGCCATGGAGATTGTCTTTTTTAGGTGCCTGGTATCGTTAGTAATGTGCCTGTTTATTCTGCAACGCGATAACATTCCCTGGCAGGGAACCAACCGGCAGCGGCTGCTGGCAAGGGGGATATTCGGCACTATAGCGCTTTACACCTTTTTTGTTACCCTTCGCAACATGCCCTTGGGAACAGCAGTTACCATTCAATATATGTCGCCTATTTTTACCACCATCGTAGCCATATTTTTGTTGAAGGAAAGAGTAAAAACACTTCAATGGTTCTTCTTTCTCCTTTCTTTTTTAGGAGTGTTGCTCATAAAGGGATTTGATAACCGCATTTCACTTTTTATGCTCGGCATCGGCATAACCTCGGCCATAGCCTCGGCTTTTGCCTACAACATGGTGCGGAGCCTGAAGGAAAAAGAGCATCCGATTGTAGTAGTGCTTCACTTTCAGATAATAGGAACTATAGCAGGCTTGTTGTTCTCCGCTTTTAATTGGGAAACACCAATAGGCTGGGATTGGTTTTACTTATTGCTGATTGGCATCTTCACACAATTAGGGCAGGAAAACCTGACAAAGGCTTTACAGTTGGAAAAGATAGCCAACGTATCTATCCTGAATTACCTAGGGGTTATCTATGCCCTACTGTTCGGTTACTTATTTTTTGATGAACATTACGAGTTAGCCGCACTAAGCGGAATACTATTGGTATTGGGCGGTGTAGTTTTAAACTACTTTTACCAGCGCAAAAATACCGACACTCCTGTAGAGGAGTTGGTGAACATAGAAGAATGAGTTACCCGGAAATTTTCACAGCCTACATACACACCCTTTTAGGGAAAGATGCACCTCTCTTTTTCGAAAGTTTGGAGAAGGATGCCCCCACTTCAATCCGCTTGAATCCTCATAAACCCGCTGAACTGTTTAAAGATTGCGAGCAGGTTTTGTGGTGTAAAAACGGACGTTATTTAAGTGAGCGGCCATCTTTTACTTTCGACCCGCTTTTCCATGCAGGAGCGTATTATGTGCAGGAAGCAAGTTCTATGTTTCTGGAGCAGGCTTACCATGCTATAAATCCGCTTAACAAACCGGTAAAAGTGCTCGATATTTGTGCGGCTCCCGGGGGCAAGTCAACTCTCCTGCTTTCATTGCTAAATGAGGATAGTCTTTTAGTAAGCAATGAAGTAATACCCAACCGCAACCATATACTTCAGGAAAACATTACCAAATGGGGCGTTGCAAATTCCATAGTAACACAAAACCGGCCGGAGGACATTTCGAGATTAGAAGGATACTTTGATATGGTAGTTGTAGACGCACCATGCAGTGGCGAAGGCTTATTCAGGAAAGATAAAAATGCGATAGATGAATGGAGCGAGAAGAATGTGGCTGTTTGTAGCACTCGTCAAAGGGAAATTCTTCAACACGCTTTAACCTGCTGCTCCGAGGGTGGTTTTATTGTTTACAGCACTTGCACTTACGAAAGAGCCGAGAATGATGATTCGGTTCAGTTCTGTATTGACAACGGTTGTGAAGTAGTTCAGATTTCAGATATTCCTGAGGGTGTTGTAGCTACCAAATACGGTTATCAGTTTTTCCCTCATCTGATAAAGGGGGAAGGGTTTTATATGGCTGTATTGCGGAAAAAAGAGACCGGTTCTTTACCTTTTTCTGCCGCAACAAAAAAAATCAAGTCCTCCCCTCTTCAATTAAAGGTAGCCGGGCAATATCTGGAAAAACCTGAAAGGTTTTGCATACTGGAAAAGAAAGAGAAGTTGTATGCCATACCTGAAAATCTCATGAACGAGTTCCAGCTTCTTTCCGTCAACTTGTATATCCGCCAGGCCGGTATTTGCCTGGGAGTTTATAAGGGCAAGGACTTTCTGCCAGCACATGAACTAGCGTTAAGTGTTTGCCTGCAAAAGGACCTTCCGGCTGTTGAGTTAAGTTATGAGGAAGCTATTGCATACCTGCGTTGCGATAGTATGCGGGTGGAAACCAAAGATAAGGGCTGGGTGCTTGCCCGCTACAAAGGATTCAACTTAGGATGGATAAAAGTGTTAGATAACAGGGTAAACAACTACTACCCTAAGGAATGGCGCATATTAAAAACGCTGAGCCGATAAATCAGTGGCGGGCATCAAAGTCCTTCAACAGTTTAACGAATGATTCATTGCCTGGCTCCAACTCTGTGGCTTTCACATAGCAAAAGCGGGCATTTGTAAGCAGGCCTTTGTCTTCATAAAACTTGCCGTTTATTGCCTGCTTAAGAGCCGGAGATGTGGTTGCAGAAGGTTGTATGGCGCTTAGCTCTTTTTGAATCAGTTTGTTGTATTTCTGCTGTCGTACCGTTCCGC
>CAZLXD010000069.1:0-7079 GCA_964563185.1 uncultured Chitinophaga sp. | reverse complement strand
TCGCTTCTCTTCGCTGCTAAGTAACCGAAATGAGTACATAGCACAAGGTGTGCTGTTCCCGAACTCTACACTCCAATAGTAAGTTTTACCGGCAGCTAAGTTCTGTTCCGCAGCATTCAAGGTCAATGCGGTATCCTTCACTGATTTTTTCACATTCACTATACTTCCGGCACTGTCTTCTTGTATGCAAAAGGTATAACTTGTTGCTCCGGAATTTTTCCAGCGAAAATGTAGGGTAGCATCCATAAGCAATGAACTGTTTAATGGAGCTTGCAAGCAAAGCAGTTGATGCCCGCGCGAAACCCCGCCCATGTTTTTTAATTGTTCTTTATAGTCTTTTTCTATGCTTTTTTCATGGTGAGTAATCTGATGAGCCACATAGCTTAAGTAATAAGAACTGAGCGAACTTTTGTTGGCTGTGGTTTTGTATTTATTGAAATCACTCACCCGATACATTCCCTCCTTCTTTAAATACACAACGGAATTGCCTTCTCCGGTAAAAATTACTTCAGAATTTTGCGAAAGTGTAACGGTGCAGCCGGACGGCAGGCTCATCCCAATTGATTTTGTAAGGTTCTTTTTGTCGGATGAAACAACATCCACTTTGCCTTTGTAATATGCCAAGGAATATGTTTGTGCTTGTGTGAAGCTAAACAGTAAGGCTATTAGAAGTGTAAAAACTTGTTTCATGAACTCCGGCTTTTAATGTCCCTTCATAAAATAAGTGTGGTAACCAAAGCGATTGTGCAGCCACTTTACAAAAGCATCATAGAAATAAAGCAGGTCAACGGAAAGCACTATAGGCACCAGTATAATTTTGTCGGAGAAGCGCAGATGCATCTTGTCTAACATGAACAATTCAATAAAAACAAACAGAAAGAAAACAACAAACTGAACAATCTTTGCCATAAGATGATACCAAATGTGTTTCTCCACATAATAGTAAGTGTAAAAGACTATGGTTACGTACGTAAACAGCACTGAAAAAAGAAGCATCACCCAATCCGGCACTTTATTTACATAGTCCTTGTCCAGAATCATTTGAACGGTATTGGCATGAATAAAAACGCCCGGCATATCGGGTTTGCTGCGCCCTGCCATGCGCTTATTCATTGGTGTAAAGTGAAGGTCATCAAGGCTGTTTTTATCTACAGCCCCAAGAATTACAATTTTATCTTTCAAAAAAGACAGAGCAGCATTGGTATCAGTAAGCTCATCGGCATTTAAAACTGGTACAAATTGTTCCGGTGATTTAGAATAGTGGACATACTCCACAGGTTTATGCCGTGCTAACAACTCCTTGTAGGCTTCCTTGTCATATTGTTTTACAATTTCGGTGGCAAAAGAATTTACAGGCTTAGCATCAGCTTCTAATACCGGGCTGAAGTATCGAATGGTTTTATTTTCTTCCCCTACAAAATTGATAAAAGCATTGGTGCCGGTTTGTGCCAAAGCAGGGAACGACTGAATATGCTGCAATACATCCGCGCCCTTTTTCTTCTCTACAAAAGAGCCTATTACCAGATTATCAATACCACTGAAAGCCGCTATTAACTGCGAATCTTCCTCCGGGCTCTTAGGGGAAAGGAAATAGGCGTCCACTGCTATTACCTTTGGTTGAAATTTGCGCAAAGCCATTACCTGTTGTGCAATGTCAGCGCGTGTGTATCCAATTTCAGCTACTATAACAGGGCTGCTTAGCTTTACATCGGCAGCGTTATCGCGTTTGTGCTGATACACCATATCGGAAATATCAAAATCCTCAAAAGCAGCATGGATGGGGGCCAAGTTAGGCAGGTGCACAAATGATAACTTAAGCAAACCGATAAAAGCAAACACAAACAAGGTACTGAACAGAATATCCTTGTTTTTGAATAAATTTCTTACCATGACTTTAACCGAATACAGGTAAATATAAAAGACGGAGGACAATAATCTTAAATCAAGCTCTCTCCCGTCATTTCTTCGGGTCTCTCTAAACCCATCAGTGTTAAAACGGTAGGGGCAATGTCTGCCAGTTTCCCGTTTTTGAGTTTAGTCTTGTAATCCTCATCTATCAAAAAGAAAGGAACCGGATTTTTAGTATGGGCAGTATTAGGTGAGCCGTCTTCATTCACTACATAATCGGCATTGCCGTGGTCGGCTGTAATTAAAAGCGTGTACCCATTTTTAAGGCCGGTTTCCACTACGCGCTTCACACAGCCGTCAATGGTTTCGCATGCTTTTACCACCGCGCTGAATACCCCAGTGTGCCCTACCATATCAGGATTGGCGTAGTTCAGGCAAACAAAATCGGGCCATTTACTTTCAAGTTCTGCAACAATTTTATCGGTTACCCCGCGGGCGCTCATTTCAGGTTGCAGGTCATATGTAGCTACCTTAGGCGAAGGCACCATAATGCGTTTTTCATTTACGAACTCTTTCTCTCGCCCACCGCTGAAAAAGAAAGTAACATGCGGGTATTTTTCCGTTTCGGCAATGCGAATCTGCTTTAGCCCGTGTTTTTCAATTACCTCACCCAACGTGTTGGGCAGTTTATCGTTATCAAATATTATTTCCACGTTTTTAAACGTTTCATCATAGTTGGTGATGGTTACATAGTGCAGGGGCAGTTTCTTCATGCCAAACTCCGGCATGTCTTGCTGGGTAAGCGCGGTGGTTATCTCGCGACAGCGGTCGGTGCGGAAATTGAAACAAAGTACTGCATCGCCCTCCTCAATACACCCCAGAACATTTCCATCGGGCCCGGTTACAGCTACCGGTTTTATAAATTCATCGGTAATACCTTCAGCATAGCTTTCCTGTATGGCGGCTGCTGCGCTAAGGGTACGCTTTCCTTCCCCGACTGTCAGTAAATCGTAAGCCAGTTTTACCCTTTCCCATCGCTTATCGCGGTCCATGGCATAGTATCTGCCACAAACTGAGGCTATTTGTCCTGCCGAATTTTTAAGATATTCCTCCAACTCTTTTATAAAGCCTAAGCCGCTCTTCGGGTCGCAATCGCGCCCATCGGTAAAAGCATGTATAAATACTTCATTGTTAGTTAAGCCCGCCTCTTTAGCGTAATCGCAAAGTGCCTTTACATGGTTGATGTGCGAATGCACTCCCCCATCTGAAACAAGCCCTATCAAGTGTAGCGGTTTGTTATTGGAGCGGCAATAGTCAAAAGTATCGTTCAGCACTTTGTTGGCTTTCAACTCCCCGTTTTGCACTGCAACATTTACGCGTAAAAGCTCCTGGTACACAATTCGCCCGGCTCCTATGTTCAGGTGTCCTACTTCCGAATTTCCCATTTGCCCCATTGGCAACCCAACATCTTCGCTATGCGTAATCAATTCACTGTTAGGGTAGTTCTTGTATAAACTGTCAATAAAAGGAGTGTGAGCCTGAGCTATGGCGCTGGCTTCGGGCTTGCTTCCTTTCCCCCAGCCATCCATGATAATGAGGATAACTTTCTTGTGCATGGGGCGCAAAGTTATTCGAGTTTCTTACTTTCACCTTAGTTCACAATATGATTATTGGCACGGTATTCGCGCCCCTTACACAACCAATAGCAAGATAATGAACAAGCACTTGAATAAACACTTAAACCTGATGGCTGTTTTGATACTCTTTGCAGTGTCATTAACCTCTGCACAGGGCTTTGATAATATAGCATCAGCCATCCGCAGTGGAAATTCATCTTCCCTTGCTGCTAGTTTTTCAGGGAATGTGGAAATTACCATTAAGGATGCAGAAGCCTCTTATAGTAAGGCTCAAGCAGAAATGGTGCTCAAGAATTTTTTCAGCACCCATCAGCCTAAGTCCTTTTCAATAGTCCACCAGGGAACTTCACCGGAGGGGTCGAAGTATTTTATTGGCAATCTGGTTACTTCCAATAGGAGTTACCGCACCTATGTATATGCCAAAATACAGGGAAGTGCTTTGGTGATACAGGAAATTCGATTTGAAGAACAATAAACAGCAACTGTTTACTTAAGTAAAGCGAAGTAACTGCTTCACTTTTTCTTTTTTATTTCGCCCCAATTGCTGAACAATGAGTTTTAATATAGATAAAGTCATTTTTGCCGCACTGGCTGAAGATATTGTGGATACCGAAGGAAAAATTCCTTCCGGAGACCATTCTTCGCTGGCATGTATCCCCGTACATACCGAAGGGCGCGCTCAGCTTTTATGTAAGGCACCGGGAATATTAGCCGGGGTTGAACTCGCTGAGCGCATATTCAATAAGGTGGACTCTTCTCTTAAGTTCGAAAAGCTTTTGCCCGATGGCGCACGCATAAAAAAGGGCGATATAGCCTTTAATGTATATGGTGAGGTGAAGTCCATTTTACGGGCTGAAAGGATAGTGCTGAATTTTATGCAGCGGATGAGTGGTATAGCCACCAACACCGCCAGCTATGTTCAGTTGGTAGAGGGAACAGAATGCCGGATTCTTGATACCCGCAAAACCACACCTACCTTACGCTACTTGGAAAAATGGGCGGTGAAAATTGGAGGAGGCTATAACCACCGCTACGGCCTTTACGATATGATTATGTTGAAGGATAACCACATCGACTTTTGTGGAGGTATTGAAAAAGCTGTTTTGAGGGTTAAGGAATACCAGCGAGCAAACAACTTGCAATTACCTGTTGAGGTAGAAACCAGAAGTTTGGAAGAAGTACAGGAAGTATTGCGGGTAGGCAACATTACCCGTATTATGTTCGATAATTTTTCGGTAGAAACTATGGCGCAGGCGGTGGCGCTAGTGAAAAAACAATACGAAACAGAGGCATCGGGTGGCATTAACTTAAGCACCGTTCGTGCTTATGCCCAAACCGGTGTCGATTATATATCCGTAGGTGCGTTAACCCATTCTTCTACCAGCCTTGATTTGAGTTTGAAGGCCTTTTAGGCTTCTTCCTTCTATATTTACACAGCATGAACTCGAACAAGAAAAAAATCATGTTCATTATAAATCCCATTTCAGGGGTCTATAAAAAGAAAAACATACCCGAAAAAGTAGCCCGTTACATTGACTATGTGCAGTTCGACTACACCATAAGGTTTACTCAATATGCAGGGCATGCCACCCTTATTGCTCAGCAGGCCGTAGAAGAAGGATACGATATATGTGTAGCTGTAGGGGGTGATGGCTCTATTAACGAAGTTGCCCAAAGTTTAGTGGGCACCAATACTGCCTTGGGTATTATTCCTTATGGCTCAGGCAATGGATTCGCCACACATCTTAAAATACCCGCGAGAGATGCCGAAGGGTCAATTAGTGTTCTTAATACAGGTAAGACAGTGAAACTTGATTTAGTAAAGTCAAACCTCCGCTACTTTGTAAGCAATGCAGGTTTTGGTATCGATTCATCTGTCGCTCGTAGATTCCATCATCATACTATCCGTGGCCTGGCTTCGTATGCCTGGGCGGTTGCCAAAGAACTATTGTTCTATTTTCAGCCTTTCCTGGCCCGAGTTGAAATTGACGATGTTACCATAGAGCGCGAATTCTTTCTGTTTACCGCGTTTAACGCCAACCAATATGGTTACGACTATGCAGTGTTCCCTTTTACCAGTTTGAAGGATGGTGTGCTGGATGTAATAGTAATGAACCGTTTTCCGGTATGGAAACTGTTTTGGATAGTGGGCTGCCTGATAATGAAAAGGGCCGATTTAATTAAGGAAGCGGAATCGTACCGTGCTAAAACAATTGTAATACACGGCAACAAAAAAATGGTATACCAGTTTGACGGAGACTCTGTTATTTATCATGGCGATGTTACCTTTAATGTTGTGCCACAATGTATTAATGTAGTTGTACCTCAAACCCTCATTTCATATTAGTTATGAGCAAAAAGAAAAACGATAACTTCAAGAATCGGGTAGTGTTTTCTACTAATCCTGACTATAAACCGGAAGCAGAAGACGATACTGACCTCCCCTTGTCTGCTTCACAGCAAACCCTCTACGTATCGCTTGAGCGTATAAAGGGTGGAAAGGTAGCCACCATTGTAGAAAATTTTATTGGCACCAAACAGGAACTGGAAGCCTTGGGCAAGCAACTGAAAAATAAATGCGGAGTAGGCGGTACCGTGAAGGATGGCATCATTCTTATACAGGGTGAACAGCGCGAAAAAATATTGCAGCTATTATCGTTGCTTGGCTACAAAACCAAACGGAAGGGAGGATGACACGACACCACCTTTTATTCCTAAAAATGGAGTTCGAGACAGTGACTACTAAGTACCCCCAAACGATAAACAAGCAAGAATACTTTTTTTAACAATGTCATGGTATTATCTTTTATAGAAAAAACTACCCCAACACCTTAAACCAACCGTCTAACGGATTCATGGCTTCCACCATTTCGCTGATGTAGGCGGAATTATAGAACGGGATAAAATTCTCTACCCTTTCCTGCAACGAGCCTTGCGGAAACATATATGCATGAACCGAGCGGATTTGGTTTACCGCTACTTCCTGATTGCGCTTTTCGGCTTTCAGCATTTTAGCCTCTAAGCTGGAAAGAGCGCTCAGGGCCTTTTGCTTTTCGGTAGCAGCACTTTGCTTCAAGGTAACATCAGCCAGGGCCGCTTTATCGGCCACTGCATCAAACAGTTTTTCCAGTTGTTGTTTTTCCTGTTCCAGCGAAGTATCTACCGTGGCGTTTACCTTTACATACTTTTTAATCAGTTCCTCGGCATCGCCAAAAAAGTTGCCCGCCTTCAGGTTTAACTTTTGCAGTTTGTTTTGGGTAGAAGCATTCAGCACCACAGCCGAATTGCGCATAATTAAAGCAGGGTAATTCAGCCGGTGATAATCGAACAGCGGCTTCAACTGCATCCAGTAACTAAGTTCGGCCGAGCCGCCAATAAAGGCCAGGTTGGGCAATATTAACTCCTGAAACAGCGGACGGTAAATAACATTCGGGCTAAAGCGCTCGGGATGGTTTTCTATTTCCTCCTTCAGCTTCGCGGCAGTAAACGAAACCGAAGTGTTGTTTACAAGGTAGTTGCCGCTTTCGGCATCATAAACTAAGCGTTCGCGGTAGCCATCGCCCAGATAAAAGAAATTGATATTGCGCGGAGCTG
>CAZLXD010000068.1:0-13999 GCA_964563185.1 uncultured Chitinophaga sp. | reverse complement strand
TACCTTCCACTCATCTCTGCGCGCCATGGTATATTCGCTCCCGGGTATAATGGCAATTTGAACATTTTGTGCACTTACCGACAGGCAAAATACTCCCAGTAAGCAGAGAATCAGAGTTCTTCCGCTTTTCATAGCTATTTGTTTTTGATTATCCTAACCTTCTCTTGGGGAGATTTATCTGCAATTATTCCTCGTAATAGTTACCACTGGTGTTTCCACTATATGTAACCGAGCCGGGCACTGTAATACTCGGAGAGCCCATTGTTACCCAAATACCCCAACCCCCACTGTTATTGATAGTAGCATTATTGACTGTGAATGTTCCATTGCTCCAAGCGCCACCATGGAGGTTAGCTTTTTTCTGTGTGGCACCCGTGTAAGATGATGAGCCTCCATAGCTTATGTCGGCATACGAAATCTGGTTGTTGGAACTTGTGCTTTGAAAAGCAATTCCTTTCCATGCGCCCGCGGAAGCTGTTTCACCGGTAAAAATTATCCGTGCAGATGAAGTTCCATTTGCCATTAACCAGGATCCTGTAGAGTAATCGCCTGTGCACAAGCCGGCATCGCCAGCAAATTGCACGGTTACCCCCGGCTCAATGGTCAGGTTACCGTTGTCGGTGTAGTACCCTACCGAAACTATTGATTGGATAAGGTAAGGGACATTCAATTTTTTCCAGGTATGAGCTCCATACAACCTGCCGCCTCTCAACAACACTTTGTTGTATGTATTGCCTGTATAGGTTGAACCTGTTCCGTCCAACACATTGCCTATGCTGCCTAAAGCTGAAATAGGATAGTTTAGGTTACCAGTAAAGTTGTTGTTACCGAAAAGTGTAACAGGGTTCAGTTCATCGCTATCTAAGCCATCTACCAATAATCCGTCCTTGGCACTCTTTGAAATAGTAGAGTTTTGAATCTTCAGTTTTGCATTTAATGCCACCCTCACATTAGCAAGTTTTGTGGTATTGCCATCAAAACTAGCGCTGCCACCATCTGAAATCCGGCAGTAGTTTAACTCGTTCAATACATTGTTGCTTTTTATATAAATACCTTTCCAAACCCCGGCAGCATCTTCTTCACTTTTAAAAATTATCTCATCCGAAGATGTTCCTACAGCTACCAGCGAACCGGTAGTTTCCACTAAAATACCCGCCCCGCTCTTGACTTGTATGGTTACTCCGGGCTCAATAGTCAGTTTAGCATTTACAGATACCACGCAATCCAAAATATAGTCAATTCCATCGCCTTTGTCTTCCCACACCACATCGGTATTAATGTCATCGCACGAAATTTGGGGAGTAGGATCCGTGTTTCTACGGCAGGCCGAAATAAATACAGTCATAACAAGAATACTGGCAATTGCTACAGTTGTGTGAAGGCTTTTTTTCATATAGTTTACTTTTCTGATGTAAAAATCGTTTTACGTTTCAATTTAAAGAAATTGATTTTCGGCTATTTGTGATAAAAAAGTAGCTTACCAAATGTTTAAATAATAGATGGGAATGAAATACAGTAAGGTTTTTACCCTGTTGCAAGGGCTGCCTGCCAAAGAGATAAAACGGCTCAAGGGAAAGGTCAAACTTCACAAGCGAAAAACACTGGCTACGCTTTTTATTGAGTTGACAAAATATACTGACGAAGATGAGCCGGAAGCTGATGTGGTTTTTAAATCTGTTTTTGGCAAAAGCTACTCGAAAAAGCAGGACTATCTTTTACGCAATGAGTATCGCCTGCTATATGACTGGCTGTTGGAAAACCTTGCAAATAAAGCCACGCCTAAAGATAACGCCAGTACCATAGCCATACTAAGTATGTTTTTGGACATGAAGTTGTATGAACTTTTTGCAGATGAACTTAAAGCCGCCTGGAAAAAAGGAGTGCAAACTGACGACACCACTCTTTTGCTACAGCTAAGCGACCTCAACATAAAGTATCATATTGAAGGCAAACCTCAATCACTTGCCAATGCTGAAGAAACCGCAGCACTTTCCATGCAGCGTATCGCGTTATTGCAGTCAAACCTACTGCACGAAGTGCGTAAGGAAGAAATAAGACTGCGGATGAATGAACGTATCATTTCAGCTTACAAACCGCTTAGTGAACCCTATAGTGTTTTACAAAAAGTTGATTTGGAGCAATTAGAGAAAAATGACCTTTATGCTCAATACCTGAGTTTGCGGGCACAAATAAACCTTGCCAAAGGTTCCCAAAAAATAATTCTGCTAAAACACATACTCAAAAATGAATCTTTAATAAGAAAATACGAACCAAACACCGAGGAAGCGCTTTGCCGTTTTTGGGTAAACCTTGCACAAGAGTATTATCTGAGTTCGGATTTTGAAAGCGCTGTTCAATATTATCAAAAAGCCGAACCGCAATTAGCGGAGCTCCCCACTCCTCTACAGGAAACATTTGTACTAAACTACACGCTGGCACTTATGCGCAACGAACAATTTGAAAAAGCCCGAACAGTGGCTAATGCTCACTCCAAGTTGCTTTTAAATAGTAAAATATTAGCCAGCCGAAGCCCATTCTTACTGGCGATGCTGCATTTGTATGCCAAAGATGCCCATAGTGCTGAAAAGTATGTGACACTAGAGAACAAAAAGGAAGGCTCGGAATTTCACTTTTTTATGCGCATTATCTTATCGGCAGTTTACTACCTAAGGGGGGATATTGAATTGGCCGTTCGTGAAAGTATCAATGTTGATCAGGCCGTTAACTACGAGCTAAACCGCGAGCAAACATTGCAAACTAAGATTAGTAAGCCCATTGTTTCTCTATTCAGGAGATTCTACTCTATAATCCAGGGATCAACAAAAGAAGAGTTAAAAAAAGAACTCAGGTCGCTTAGTAAGGAAATAGAAGTCGGATTAAAATCACATAACAACCAATCGCCCAATTCAATACTTGTGGACTGGATTTCGAAGGAAATCATGCGCACCGCAAATCAATAAATACATCAATAAGGAACTCGCAAAAGATATTAGCATGCGACCTTATTTAAGGAACATGGTTAGATTTATTAAATACACACTATTAAGTGCTGATGACAAAAGGCCGCAACAATGGGCTGTTTAATTGTTTAGAGGAGATATTCTATCTGGAAACAGTTTCAATTTCTGTAAGTTGTTTTATCCCCAGTTGCACATTTCTGTTCGAAGGATCTATCTTCTCTGCCAAACGTAAATAGTACAAAGCGCTGTCGGGAATTTTCATCTCACGGTAAGTGTAGGCTACATTAATATATGGGTCTATTAGGTTGGGGAGGCTTACCATCGCCCTTTCGTTTACCTCAATGGATTCATTATACTTTTTATCTGTAAAGTAGATATAACTCAACCTGCTATATCCACTGTAGTCATTCTTATTTACATTGATATATCTCTCTGTGTGTTCAATTGCTTTTTGCCTATCGCCCTCGTTTAGATACAAATCTGATAACTGTAGGTGTAGATTGGGCAAAGCACTGCTATCAATAGCGAGGGCGTTTTCAAAAGCAACTATGGCGCTATCAGGCATGTTGAGAAAAGAATATACTCTTCCAATATCGTAAGCTACATTAAAAAATGGTGGGTAAATTTCTATTGCTCTCTTAAAGTGAGTGAGTGCTTCAGTGGCTAGTTGTTGTTGTGCTGAAGGATTGGGGTCCTTAGAAGCATATTGCATGAGATGTAGGGCGAGTAAATTATGAGCTTGTGAAGACTCAGTAACATATTTTATGTCGTGCCGGAAAAGGGTTAAGTCATCTTTCCAATCAAAGTTACGGGCAATAGTTGTCATGCCGTACCCTAAAAAAAGCATTAGTATTCCGTATTTCCATTTAGTACTTAACTTGAAGAGATCAAAGGTTTTTAAATCCGATTTTAAAAACATCACTAACAGCAATACCAAAACAATACAATAACCCAAAGAAGGTATAAACATATTCCTATCCGCCATCATACCTGGCATGTAAACGAAGTAAGAGCTAAAGACACTAATGCTTACCAGGTAAAATAATATTCCGAATGATAAAATAGTATACGTGCGTAGTAGTACAAATGCCGTTATCCCCAAAAAAGAGTAAACAACAATGCTTGTGACAGGTAAAGGCTGAAATATCTTAACAGGCTTAATCACCGCATAACCATAATAGAAAGACATTGGATAAGGCACTACTGCAAGTTGAAGATATTTGAGTAATATGTAAAAAGATGTACCCAATCTGGTTTCTCTATCATTCTGCCAAGTTACCGGCACTTCAGCATAATGCAGAGGGCGGTCAATATTTTCAGGAAAAACTGAAACATTTGTTCGATCAACAGTGGAAACAAGACCATTAGATATATCCGATATTGAAACAGCATCGGAATTTCTTACTTGAAAGGCAGGGTTTGTGGCTACTAATGCAAGAATCAGGGTTAGATTGACAAAGACTGCCCATCTATAGTGCGCTCTGTTTACTAAAGCGATTGAAGCCAGAAGTGCTCCAAAAGATAAATGTGTAGTTAATGCGTCCTTCAGTGGTACTTGGTTTTTGAAAAAATCTATCCCATTCTGTGATACGAGTAATAAAAAAAATGCTCCACAAACTGCTACAACATACTTAGATCGATATGTCCACGCTGCCCAAAACATAGGTATGAAAAAAAACGTTTTTAAACTTAGGCTTGCGGAATTGTTAACTATTACAAAAACATAGAGCGCTAAGTAGAGAACCAGTGATAAAATTGTCTCAAACTTATTACCTGCCATTATTGTCATGCTTAGCAAAAGAATTTCAGTTATCCTTATTACATCTTTCGTTCCGCTAGTTGGACCGGATAAATTATAAATAACAAACACTGTAATGGGAAATGCAAATAACAATGATTGTTGCCGATATAAAGCGAAAACGGCAAGGAGGTAACATGCCACCAACGAGAATAGCAGAATATTATTACTTACTGTCTGAAATGAGCAGATAAAAACAACTGATACTACAACTGGTATTACTATCTGCCTTAGTTTAAACTGTTGCCCTTCCTTCTTAAAGAGTTCAATTTTTGATTTTAAACTTAGACCATAATGGGACAAGTCGTTTTTCTTTACTACACCAACGTTTCGAATATAAGTAAGTAATTGCCCATGGTCAATTCTTTTAAGAAAGTAAATACCGATTGAGAAGATCAATCCTGCCAAAATGAACAGGAATTTATCAATGGCTTTTTCAACGTTCAAAATAGGATAAACGATAATGCCAAATGAACTCAGCAGAAATAAAAACTTTAGAAAAGTGGGACTTCGGAATAATGCAATTGCAATTGGTATTAAAACAACAAAAGACACTATAGACTGCTTTGACAAGCACCCTAAAATCAGCATGGCTAACGAGACTGGCAGGAAATACCATTTTGTCGTATCTACAAATTTCAAGGCATAAAATAAAGATAGCAAGCCACCAAGGTGTGCCAGTATCTCATCTCTGCATTTAATACTTGCAACTACTTCTGTGTGTATAGGATGCAATGCGTATAGTAGAGTGATAGTAAAGATGACGTGTTGTGATATGCCACCAAACAATACCAGAAGTGTTTTATACAGAGTCGCAAGCAAAGCCAAATAAAAGAGTAGATTTATCAAGTGACTTACAAAAGCGTGTTCACCCAAAAACTGATGCTCAATAGCGAAAGTTAAAAGGACAATAGGGCGGTACTCATACGAGTAGCCCATTGCATCTTTATAGTAAGGCTCTCTGAAGATATCCCCTATTGCTTCAAATCCTCTCGCAGTTAGCCGGTGATTGCGAGTAACAAGTTCATCATCAAGGTTATAGTCATTAAACAATGTATTAGCATAAACAAATAGAGTAACAAGCAAAATAACTCGAAGTGGGTATTTGACCATTGTGCGTATCAGAACACTTTCACGATAATTTGGTATGGCTTTTCTCATGCGACATTGTAAATAACAACATTAAACCGTTAGGGCGGCACCCTTCATTATGCAATCCTTACGGTACTATTATTTCGCAATATAAATGATATCTTCTGAGTTTATTTTCCCATAACGATAAGTGTTTTCAGAAAAGGAAACATCCTAAAACCACTCTGCTTGTGTTCGGTACCCTATTTATAATTTGGATAAGAGTTTTTTAAAAAAAGGTAATAAAAATTACTTAGAGCAAATACTATAAATTCCGGGTTGCGTTGCTTAAACCAAAACACAGAAAAAGATAAGTCACAGTTTCGGTATAAGCAATAATGTACATCACCTCTTAATGAAGTAGGCTTTTTGTTAAGTTCGCCAAAGTGAGTGTAAAGGAACGATACAGTAGGATAGCAAGTGGCGCGGTAAGGCAGTTTTCCGGAAGGCTCTATTATTACACAAAAGGCATCGGCAGCCTAATTATTAACTGCTCTATTTGTTTTTTTAGACGTATAGTGTTGTTAGAAAGCGACCAACCGGCCCGCAGGCTAAGTGGTGGAGCTTATATGGCTTATGTAGAAGTGAATGGGGATAATTCCGACTGGCATAAACCTATAGATGTATTGATAAAACAGGTTTATAAAAACAAACTGGAAAGATACATTAGCAGCGATGCATCGAACTTAGATGACTGTAAAGAGATAATAGCATGTATAGCTGGCTGTAAAAGATTCCCCAACTCGTACCGTTTCGTACATTGGATAAACGAAGAATGGGGCTCTATGAAAATTAATAAAAATGATTTGCGCCATCGTTCCTCGTTGGGAAGAAGAATACATCATTACAACTTGATGGAAGTCCCTACTAACCAATTGAGTTTGTTGCTGAACGACTTTAAGCATTTAATACTAAACCGGTTTTACTACCATCCCTAAAAGCAATGCCGCAATCAGAGAACTTTGTTTTTGTATATGTAGTGTGTGGTGGCCAAGAGCATATTGACACTATTCACTATTCTTTAAAAGCACTTAAGGAGTTTACCCAGCACCGTATTTTGGTTGTAACTGACACAAGCCGAAATGAAATGGAGGTTCGGCACAGCGATGTTATTGACATAAAAACCCCGTCAAATTTCAACCACCACCAGGCTAGTATTTTTTTAAAAACCGGCTTGCATAAATTTTTACCTAAAGGCAATTTGTATTGCTATCTCGATACCGATGTTATTGCGCTCAGCCATTCCATTAATACCATATTCGAACAAAAGAAATCGCTTATAACTTTTGCTCCCGACCACACGCGTATGCGGCAGTTTAGCCCTTATGCAGTTAACTGCGGATGCCTTACTAAAAACCAGGAGGAGTGGAAAGAGTTAACCGCTTTGCTGGACAAATACTATACCTCTCCTTCCATAGTTGAGCAAAAAATGCTGCCCAAGCAGGATATGTTGCGCAGGAAGTTTGAGTTTATAAAACACAGTCCATTTAGCCTTTTGCAGATGGCTGCTAAGTATTTACTAACGGGCAATACTTTGCAATTAGACAAGGATACTTTTTACAACAAAAAGGAACGCTATTGGTACGATGCCGAAGGCAGCATCGTATTATATGACTATCCCGAAAAGGTTATACGCCAAATTGAAAGCAACTCTAAGTGGCAATGGAGCAACCTGAAAAGGCGTTGGATTAGCCCTGCCGGTAAGAACATTCACTCCTTGGAATGTGGGCACCTGCGCGATAGAATTCGAAAACGTTTCGGAATTAAGATAACCGATACCAACTGGCAACACTGGAACGGAGGTGTTTTTTTGTTTGATGAAAACAGCCATGCATTTATGGAAGCATGGCATACCAAAACTTTGGAAATATTTAAAGACCCGGAATGGAAAACGCGCGACCAGGGAACTCTTATTGCCACCGCATGGGAGTTTGGCTTACAAAACTCTCCTACACTGTCTAAGCATTTTAACTTTATTGCCGACTGTTCAAATCCACAGCTAATGGTCAGTTCCGATGGAAAGTATATTTCAGATGATGCCTTTACTACCAAATACTCACCGGCATTCATCCACATCTTTCATCAGTTTGGTACCAAAGGTTGGGTGGTATGGGATTGGGTAGAAGGGGTTTTGCCGGAATAAGTATTGGAGACATAACTTTTACCTTACCCGTTTTCTTGTGTAAGGTTCGCACTAAGTTTAGCCTCCTTTTCCCAACATTTAATCTTATTATTGCGCGCGAAAAGCACACTGCCAAAATGCTTGAAATAGGGGAAAAAGAAATTACGCTCGAAGAGGCGGTCTCCGTCATATTCAGGACGAAGAAGATTCTGATTAAGGACAGCCTGATGAAGAAACTGGATGACAACTTCCATTTTCTTCGCGACTTCGCATCCGATAAAGTTATTTATGGAATTAATACGGGGTTCGGGCCTATGGCTCAGCACAAAATTCCGTTTACCGAGAGGCTTACTTTGCAATACAACTTAATCCGCAGCCATGCTTCGGGGGCCGGAAAACCTATTGAGGCGATTCAAAGCCGCGCCATGTTGTTCGACCGGCTAATTACTTTTTGCCGGTGCAAAAGCGGTGTGCACCCCGATTTAGTTTTGCTGATTAAGGACATGCTGAATGCAGACCTTGTTCCCGTAATATACGAGCACGGTGGCGTAGGTGCCAGTGGCGATTTAGTACAACTGGCGCACATGGCGCTGGCTATTATTGGCGAAGGTGAACTACACGATAACGGCTCTATAAAGCAGGCCGGAGAGGCTTTGCAAAAACATCAGTTAACCCCCTTTGCCGTACGTATTCGCGAAGGTTTGGCTATGATGAACGGCACCTCGTGTATGACCGGCATTGGCCTTATTAATTTAGTGAAGGCAAAGAGGCTACTCAACTGGATGCTGGTGATTTCCGCCTCTATAAATGAAATTTTCGAAGCTTATGCCGACCACATTTCGGCAGCGCTGAACGAAGTAAAATTACACGAAGGGCAGAATGCCGTGGCGGCTGCCATGCGCAGCATATTAAAAGAAAGCCAACTGCTACGCGACCGGAGCAAGCATTTGTATTGCGATACGGAAGAAACCCATTTTAAGGATAAAGTGCAGGAGTATTACTCGCTGCGCTGCATACCACAAATATTAGGGCCGGTGTATGAAACCATACAACATGCCGAAAAGATAGTGGTAGGCGAATTGAATTCGGTAAGCGACAACCCGGTGGTGGACCACGAATCGAAGAACATTTACCACGGAGGTAATTTCCATGGCGATTATGTTTCGCTGGAAATGGATAAGCTGAAAATTGCCATCACTAAACTTTCGATGATGAGCGACAGGCAATTAAACTATTTGCTTAACGATAAACTGAACGGTAAACTTCCTCCGTTCATCAACATCAATACTATTGGGTTGAACTTTGGCTTGCAGGGTATTCAATATACGGCTACTTCAACGGTTGCCGAAAATCAATCGTTGAGCAACCCGGTGTATGTACACAGCATACCCAGCAACAACGACAACCAGGATATTGTAAGCATGGGCACCAATGCTGCTTTAATAGCCGCGAGGGTTATTGACAATACTTTTGATGTGCTGGCCGTGCAGGTTTTAGCACTGGCACAGGCTACGGAATATCTGGAGAAAGCCGATAAACTTTCGGCCAAGCCGAAGGAGTTGTATGAGCAGGTGCGCAAGCTATCTTCTAAAATTGATGGCGACAGCCCACGCTTTGCCGAAGTGCAAAAGGTGGCGAAGTATCTGAAAGAAAACTCTCCGAACGTTATCTAACATTCTATTCATAATTTACCGTCATTGCGAGGAAGATTCCATTGGTATGAACAGATTTATCTGACGAAGCAATCCCCAACCGAGGGAGATTGCTTCAGCATTTATCTGTTTATTATTTTGGTAATGCTTCGCAATGACGCTATGTGCCTTTAAACAATAACTATGATTAAATACGCCTTGGTAACCGGTGGCTCGCGCGGAATTGGTCGTGCCATTAGTTTAAAACTGGCCGATATGGGCTTTGCCGTGTTGGTGAACTACAACAGCAATGCTGCCGAAGCCGATAAAACGGTGGAAGCTATCCGTGCAAAAGGAGGCGTGGCCGAAGCACTTCAATTCAATGTTTCATCGAAAGAGGAAATTAACGGCAAACTGGGCGGGTGGATAGATGCCAATAAGGACAAGGTAATTGAAGTACTGGTGAACAATGCCGGCATACGTAAAGATAACCTGCTGATGATGATGCCCGAAGAAGAATGGCACTCGGTGCTGCAAACTAACCTCGATTCCTTCTACTATATTACTAAGTTGGTAATACCGGGCATGATGTTTCAGCGCAACGGAAGGATTATAAATGTGGTGTCGCTTTCGGGTATTAAAGGCCTGCCTGGGCAAACCAACTACTCCGCCAGTAAAGCCGGAGTAATTGGCGCCACCAAAGCACTGGCGCAGGAAATAGGCCGCAAGGGAGTTACCGTAAATGCCGTAGCGCCCGGCTTTATTAAAACGGATATGACGGAAGGCATTGACGAAAAGCAATTCCGCGCTATTATACCCATGCAGCGTTTTGGCGAGGCCGATGAAGTGGCCGAAACGGTAGGCTTTCTGGCTTCGAAAGGCGCCTCATATATTACCGGTGAGGTAATAAATGTAAACGGTGGGCTTTATACTTAAAATCAGGCATTCTTTGTGGTTTTTGGCCATTTACGGGTATTCGTAGAAAATGTACGAGTGCCCGGAAAATTTGTACGGGTGCCCCGGGGCTTGTAAAAGTTGTACGGGTGCCAATAGCGGCAACTTGGGGGTTTGTACGGGTTCCCTGAATTTTCGTACGAGGTTTCGTAGAAATTCTACGAGGGCCCGGAATTTTTGTACGAGTATCCTTACAAATTCTACAAGGGCACAAAAACTTGTACGAGGTTTAAAAACGAGTTTGAGAAGTGTACATTACAAACGCCCGCAGGGCAAAGGCCTTACCCGCAACAGCCGCAGTACAGCGCCACCTCACCTAAATCCTCTCCTAAAGGAGAGGACTTAAACAGCCTTCTTCAGTTGCAAACTTTGCGTATCATTGAGCGTTATCAGCAACACAATGCCTGAACAGAAGAAAAAAGTAAACATTATAGGCTCGGGAATATCGGGCCTGGCAGCCGGCTGCTATTTGCAAATGAACGGCTACGACACACAGATATTCGAAAAGCACAACATACCGGGCGGCCTGTGCACCAGCTGGCAAAAAGGCGATTATGTGTTTGATGGCTGCGCACACTGGATACTGGGCAGCGACAGCGGCAGTTCGTTTTACAAAGTGTGGAACGAACTGATTGACATGAAAAAGGTGGAGTGGGTAAACCACGACATACGCATGTTTATTGAACTGAAGAACCACCGTGATAAATACGGCAGCAATGTGTTCCGCTTTTACACCAACCTCAATAAGTTGCAGGAATACCTCATAGACCTGGCTCCCGAAGATGAGCACGCCATTCGCGACTTTATACGCCCCATGCGCGTGATACAAAAGTTCGATATGCCGCCCATTATGGACCCGCTGCCGTTAATTCCTTCTATTATAAGAGGCATTAAAATGGCACGCTATGCCGAGTTCCTTTATTGGTTCCTTCGCCTGTGGGGCAAAACCAACTACACCTTTGCCGCGCAACTCAAAAATCCTTTTCTGAAAGAAAGCTTTGAGCAACTGTATGATGGTGAAGAAGTAAACCTGCTGGTTGTTTATTTTCCTATGGCCAGTTTCGATAAAAAGAGCGCAGGTTACCCCATGGGCGGTTCGCTCAAATTTGTGGAACGGTTTGAACAACAATACCTGGCCCTTGGCGGAAAAATTAACTACCTCACCCCCGTAAAAAAAATACTCACCGAAAACGGAAAAGCCATTGGCGTGCAGGTGCGGCACGATAAAATACACCTGAGCGACATTACCGTTTCCTGTGCCGATTGGAACCTGACCACCTTTGAATTGCTGGAAGGAAAGTTTGTAAACAAAGCAATGATTGATTTAAAAGAAGGAAGAAGCCTGGAGGTTTTCTTCTCCGTTATTCAGGTTTCGTTTGGCATTAATAAAGACCTTTCGCACCTGCCCCACCTTACCCGCTTTCCGCTCAGCGAGCCGCTCGTTTCGCCCGATGGAACAGAATACACCCGCATGGAAACCCACATTTACAACTACGACCCCACCATGGCACCCAAGGGAAAAAGTACCGTAATAGTGAGTTTCTACACCCGCCAGCACAACTATTGGATTAACCACCGCAAAGCCAACCGGGCCGAATACCGCAGAATAAAAAGTGAATTTGCCCAACAGGTAATTGAACGCGTAGACGAGCGGCTTGGCGGTATTAAAAATTTTATTGAAGTGGTAGATGTGGCTACCCCCGCTACCATACTGCGCTACACCGGCAACTGGAAAGGCAGCGCACAGGGTTTAATGGCCGGAAAAAACTTCTTAGCCCCCACACCGGTTAAATTCAAATTTCCCGGCTTAAAAAATTTCTACTACAGCAGCCATTGGAACCGCCCCAGCGGTGGCCTGCCCATTGCTATTATGAGCGGCCGCCAGGTAGCTGAAATGATTTGTAAGGAAGACGGAAAGGTGTTTAACCCAAAGGGAAGGGTGTAGCAAATACTGACTTCCCTCATTTCCTTCCCTTCAATCAAAATCCTTTCTTTGTTCCAATAAAAATTCACCGCTATGAAAAAACTACTCGCATTCTTTCTCCTCATCAGTCAGTTTGCTTCGGCACAGGAACTTGCCTTAGTAAGGCTGGGCGATATATACGGCTACATTACCAAAAGCGGCACGTATGCCATTCCGCTTAAATACTACAACGCCAAAAGCTTTTCCGATGGCTTAGCGGCCTTTAGGGAAAACGACAAGTGGGGCTTTATTAATACCAAAGGCGAAGTGGTTATACAGCCCACTTACGATGATGCCAAATACTTCAACAGCGGAGTTTGTGTAGTAGCCAAAGACAAAAAGTGGTTTTACATTAATAAGAAAGGCGAAATGCTAAGCAGCCCGCCTACCGAAAAGTATTTCGACTTTGAAGACGGCCTGGCTTTTTTTAAAGTAATGGATAAAACCGGAGCCATTAACCCCAAGGGCGAAATTGTAATTCAGCCGGCATACGAAGTCATTAAATCTTTCGAAGGCAACTATGCCCGCGTAAGGAAGGACAAAAAGTGGGGCATAATTGACAAAACCGGAAAAGTGATAGTGGAACCCGCCTACGATGATATTGGCGACTACAGCAAAGGAGTAGTATGGGCAAAACTGGGCGATACGTACGGGTTAATTATTTCGGGCAAATTCAACGTGCTGGCGGGCATTAATAAAATATGGGATTTTGAAGGCCAAACTCTTACCTATGCCCGCAAGGATAAAAAAGTGGGCTTTATAGATATGACGGGCAAGTGGGTTATTGAACCTAAATTTGACAAGGCACGTGCCTTTAGCAATGGCCTGGCTCCAGTTTGTGTGGGCGATAAGTGGGGTTACATTGATACCAAAGGAAGTTTTGTTATTCAGCCATCGTACCCCGATGCCGAAATTTTCAGCGAAGATGGATTGGCGCCTGTTAAAGTTGACCAGTGGGGCTTTGTTAATAAAACCGGCCAGTTGGTTATTCCTGCCCAATACGACATTACCGCCTTTCTTTCCTTTAAGCAAAAAGGATTTGTAGGCGGTGTAGCCCGCGTTAAAAAAGATAAGAAGTGGGGCTTTGTTGATACCAAAGGCAACGTGTTGGGCAACCAATGGTACGAAAATGTAGAGCCGTTTAGTAAGTGAATACTTAAAAAATAAGCGGAAGTTGCTCATTCCCCCTGTATTTTGCTGTACCAACACTCTCCTATAGGCGAGCAGGTCGGGTTCGGAGATTGCTTACCGGTGGGCATCTTACCCACCGAAATTCACCGACAGATACATCTCTTTGCCGGTCGCCTGACCGACTAATCAATTTTGCCTGAGTGCCGGGTTTGGTCAGGCGACCATAAGTGTTCGGAAGAGTTTATGATGAGTTAAACCAGAGCAGTTTGTCTACGAGTTTAGGGTTGCCTCCGCACATTTCTACAAAGT
>CAZLXD010000067.1:283-14173 GCA_964563185.1 uncultured Chitinophaga sp. | reverse complement strand
GCGAGTCGTAACAATTTTTATCGGGTTCGGGATATAAATGTCCGAACACTCTCATTCCCATTTCAACATTCGGAATAACCGCGATACTATCGGCAATTTCATTGAGCGCACTCATTGCCGTGTTCCACTTAGTGCCGCCCGGCCATTGGTTTTTCATGCTCAGCGAAGCATCGACCAGAAACAAAATGCGGGTGCGTTCCTGAGAAAAAGTGACAAGTGACAAGTGACAAATGAGGAAAAGAACAATCCCCACTTTCATTCGTTTGAAAAACATTTCACCTTTTACATTTCTCATTTCACTTGCCTCACTGCAGATTTATCACTTCTGTTTTACCATCCTCTATTTTAAAAAGCACCGAACGTGTGCTCTCACTGCTGTAATTGCTTTTAGGCTTATACACTATCCTATATTCTCCGGGTTGTAACCTGCGGTTCTCTGTTTTGTTGCTTAACTCAAAGCGGTCAATCATCTGCAAACTGTTGGTTTGTTCTTTGTAAACACTAACACGCAAAACCTCTGTTGCCATTAACGATAACGTTCCATATCCTTTTATACGAATATTGGTGGTTGCCATTGCTGCCACTGCGGTATCGAACAAAACGGATGGAGCAGTTAGGATTTCAGCGCGATAATCATCTGCCAAATAACTCACCGGTTCATTAATGCTTTGAACATTTAGTATGCTTGCTTTCGTTAATTGTTTTTTCTCTCCATATACCGGCCTTACCACCACCAATGCCTCCGATGCACCGTAACACTCCACCGCAAAATCGCCCACAGGCACATCAAGTGCAATAATGTTGTGTTTGCCCGGGGTAAGTTCAATACTTTCTTTTCGCACCGAAGGATAAGAATGCACTTCCAAATCATACACACCTACCGGGTCAAGAAACAGGGTATCGGGATTTCCTTTTTCGTTCAGTGTGTGTACGAAGTTGTATTGCACTTTGCCGGTATAATGATCGTATAGCGTAAACGGAATGTTGGTGATGGCGGGTTGCTGATTTTGATCCAGCAGATTAACCTGAGCGGTGGTAGTATTCAATGTTTGGCGTATGATAACCCCTACCGTATTGTAAAGCGAAGGCTCATCTTTTGCATCGTAAAAGGTGCCAATGCAATTGAACTTTTCATATCGTGAAGGGTCTACATTCAAACCAACAATAAAGGGTTTGAGTGTAATCCTTTTAGCCACCAATTCTTTTGCTGCATTGCAAGGATTACCATCGCAATTTTCTTCGCCATCGGTAATAAGGATAATAGAGTTAAGGCTCTTCGCATCTTCCGGAAAATCCTTTGCCCCCTGCTGAATGGAGTAAGCAATGGGCGACATGCCCTGCGGTTTTAAATCGCTCAGCTTGGTATTAATTTGTTGTGCATTGTTTTTGGCAAACGGAATCAGCAACTTGCTGTCTTTACAGTTTCGTTGCTCGCGAGGAAACTGATAACCGAACACCCGTACCGCAAACTCCACATTCGGGTTTTTACGTTCTACCGAGTCAATAATTTTGAAGAGCAATTCTTTGGCGGTGTTGAACTTCGTTTTCCCGTTCCAGTCCTGCTTCATACTTCCCGAGCCGTCCAACACAAAAAGTATACGGCTGACCGTTGGTTTGTAAACCTGTGTTTGCTGCGCTTCTGTTTTTAGGAAAGCAAACCACAGCCCGAAGACGAGCACAAACCTTAAAGCTATGGAGAAAGAATACTTCATTCCTGTTGGGAACGAAAGTTACAGTTTATTATTTCTGAAGAAAGGTGATTAGTAATCGCCCAGTGTTTCCTCCAACTGTGCTAAGGCAGTAGCAAGCTGCTCATCGTTAGGAGCTACACCATGCCACTTGTGGCCGCCTTGCATAAAGTCAACACCATAACCCATTAGCGTGTGCATGATGATGAAGACAGGCTTTCCTTTTCCGGTTCTCTGCTTTGCTTCGCTCAACGCATCTACCACCGCCTGCATGTTGTTGCCTTCTTTCAGTTCCAGCACATCCCAACCGAAGGCTTCCACTTTAGCTTTCAGGTCGCGGTGACTAAGCACTTTGTCGCAACTGCCGTCAATTTGCGCGTTGTTGTAATCAATAGTACAAATCAGGTTATCTACTTTGTTGTGGGGAGCAAACATCAGTGCTTCCCAAATTTGCCCTTCCTGAAATTCACCATCGCCATGCAGCGAGTAAACAATAGAGTTATCGTTGTTCAGCTTTTTGCTGAGTGCAGCACCAATGGCCAAGCTCATACCTTGTCCCAAAGAGCCGGAAGCTGCTCTGATACCGGGCAGGTGTTCGTGGGTGGTAGGGTGGCCCTGCAACCTTGTGTTCAGTTTGCGGAAGGTGCTCAACTCCTTTTTATCGAAATAACCGGCATGTGCCAGCACGCTGTACCACACCGGGCTAATATGCCCGTTGGAAAGGAAGAACACATCTTCACCAGTGGCATCCATGTTAAAGTTCTTGTTATGCTTCATGGCGTTGAAGTAGAGCGCCACAAAATATTCGGTGCAGCCCAACGAGCCACCGGGGTGGCCCGAGTTAACCGCGTGAACCATTCTTACTATATCTCTGCGAACCTGAGAGGCTATGCGCTTTAATTCATCAACCGATGTCATGAGCATGAAATTTACAGGCGAAAATAAAGGCTGCAAAAAAGCCTGACGAAAATGTTTCTAACAAAAAGTGGGAAAGAGAAGCTTTGGCACTCTTTGATAGTTGGCACAATTTTAGAAATGAATGAACGACTAATTAAAAACAGAAATCATGCTTTTAGAAATTGCAGGGTACGGTCTTTTTGAAAATGCCGGTGCACTTGCCGAAACAGTCGGTAAAACGCTATTGGCCGGTTTGGGTGTTCTTTTTGGCGGGTTAGCCCTTGCCTTTTTCGCCTTCATCAGTTTGTTGGGCATAGCTGCTTATTCTTTACAAAAAGGAGTTCGCTACCGTTCAGTACCAAGAACTATCGGCACATTTTTCAGATTGGGAGGGCTATTACTTGGAGCTGTTATAGCTGCCGTTTTTGCTCCCGTTGCTCTTCTGTTTAACGTAAAAGCCGCCATTGTTGCGGGGGTATCTGCCGGAGTCGTTTTACTTGGATTTCTTATCGGAAGAACTATCAGTAAGCTAATTGGTTACCGCCTTAGCAGGTACGGTTTTTATCTGCGCACTTTTGATATTTTGCGTGGTAAAATAGTACGCCTTGTCTACTCTGCCTAAAAAGAAGAAACCCGCCTCTTCCAATACTGTAACCGAAAAATACCCCGGCCCTGCCGATGGCAAAACACGCTGCGGCTGGTGTTTGAGCGACCCTGTTTACGTAACCTACCACGATGAGGAATGGGGCAAGCCCGTGCATGACGACAAATTGCTTTTCGAATTTTTGGTGCTGGAGAGTTTTCAGGCGGGCTTAAGCTGGCTGACTATTTTAAAGAAGCGCGAAAATTTCCGTAAAGCGTTTTCCAATTTTGATGTAAAGAAGGTGGCCAAGTACGATGAGAAAAAGTACGAAGCCCTGATGCAGGATGCGGGCATTATTCGCAATCAGCTAAAAATCCGAGCGGCTATTAATAATGCGCAACGGTTTATTGAAATACAAAAGGAGTTTGGCTCCTTCGATAAATATGTTTGGAGTTTTGTAGGGGGCAAACCGAAAGTAAACTCCCTTAAAACACTTCGCGATATTCAGCCCCGCACCGATATAAGCGATGCCATGAGCAAGGACATGGGCAAGCGCGGTTTTAAATTTCGCGGCAGCACCATTTGCTATGCCTTTATGCAGGCAGTGGGCATTGTAGATGACCATATTGACAGCTGCTGGCGGAAAGCCAAAGCAAAGTCATAAAGGACTTTTGACCGAAACTCCTGATTTTATGTTTTTCGTGGACAGAAACCCTTTTTGTTGGGGAGAATTTATGAGGATTTGAAATAGGGGATCTGTTGACATGTGTAGGATACTACCTTTACGATTCAATTTATAACTGCAAGGTCATGCAGGTTTGTTGCAACAAACTGCTTACAAAAAATAGAGTGACGGAAAGTATTCCTCATCATGGTTCGGTTAACCCCGCCATGACCCTGAACGAAACGGTTTATTAAAATGGAAAAAATCCGCTCGCCCGGCTTATGCGGTAATGTGCTTACTGCATTGCCGAAGTAAGACCGGGCAACTCCGCTTTTGTGTTATAACTTATTGCCAGCAGCGGCACCAAAACTAGGGTTCCTATGGTAACCAACTTAAGGCACTCAGTGTAGTAGTTCAGTTGCTTGCCCACTATACCATCGGTAGTAAGGGTGGTAAGCCCGAAAACAATTGCCAGCATGCATAGCTGCACCAAGCGGCTGCGCCATGCTACATCGTGGAGCAGCACATTAAAAATGTAAGCGAAAGCAGGTAGCAGGTACACAAACGCCCATTTGTTTTGCTGCGGAAAAATAAGCGGAGTAACCAGCAGCAGGTACGCAACTTCGGCTACAAAATGTTTTCTGTTGTTTGCTTGGCGAAAGGGCAACGTGCGCAAAAAGAAAAATGTAAAGAGTACTACTATCATGCGCATTCCGTTGATAAGCCATTGCAAAGCAGTATTACTCACCTCCGCTATCAGTACCTGAAAATGGCCCTCATGATTTTTCGAAAAATACGAAGCAAACAAGGCGGCCAGGCCGTGTATGCGGTAGCTATCGGCATTTTGCCCGGCATTGTATTTATCGTTCAGCGGGTTAATAATGCCCCACCAGTCGCGGTGCAATTGTGCGTTCATTTCAACACCAAAAAATAAAGCGGGCAGAAAGAGAAAGAACACTGCCAGCACACTTACCACACCAAAGGCCTTCCATTGCCCGCGGTAAATTAAGTACGGCACAAACACCAGCGGCAAAAGTTTAAAGTTAGTACCCAAAGCCAGCAACAGCGCTCCGGCCAATTTTCTTTCGCGATAGAAAATCTGATACAGCCCCTCCACTGAAAGCCAAAGCAGAAAAATATTGAGCTGCACCATTTCCAGATTATGCAGTATAAACCGCAGCGAAAACAACAGCACCAAAACCAGCCACCATTGCTGTAGGCGCGGCTCGCGTATATCCAACAATTCCATCAACAGTTTCAGCACCCGGGTTATCCAAAAAATATCGGTTATTAAAAACAATAGCTGCGGCAGCCACACGGGCAGATAAGTAAAGGGAATAAGCAATGCCGCAAACAGGGGGCTGTAACCATATTGTAAAGGGACTTTGCTGTTGCCGTATTGCAGCCAAATGTTGTAGCAGTTGGCGCCTTCGCGCAGTTTTTGCGCAGCCGCCAAATAGGTATTAAAGTCGCCCCCGTTCAGCGCCTTTACAACCAGATAGGGCAGTACTGCCAGGGCAATAATTAAAGCGGGGTATTTCTTAAAAAGAGCAGTTAATTTTTCGCGGTTCACTTACTGCTTTATCAACCCTATGGTTTTGCTGAATTGGTTCCCCTGCACGTTTACCCAATAAATGCCCGCGGGTATGCTGCTTGTATTAATTACTGTGGAAGCAGAAGCTGATTTCTGTTCCAACAGTTTGCGCCCTGTTACATCCAACACCGAAACATTCACCGGCTTTTCAAACCCGTAACCGGACAGCAACAAACTTACACTGCCGCTGGCGGGGTTAGGTAACAACTCCGCTTTGATTTCCTGCTTTATTTCTTCTACCCCTACCGCACCGTTTAAAGTAAACTTGCTGAAGAAGTCCCATATCTCCTGCGAGGCATCAAAGTCTTTGTTGGTTGGGCCGTAAATAAAACTGATAGGCGCATTGGGCCAGCTGTGCCCGCCCCCTGTTATTTTGTAAAACCAAACTTCTGTTCCGCTGCCGCAGGTGCGGTAGCGTATTTGCTGCACGGTGGAACTATCGGTAGTATTTACATCGGGCACCCACACGGTATCGTTTACCGTGCTACATTGGTTTTTCGCCAGCCAAAAATCAATGGCTTCTTCAATACCATACGAACCCGTTGAGCCTTCATACTCCACCAGCGGGTCGGCTGTGCCGTGTATTTGCAGCACCGGAACCTTGCGCAACAGGGCACAGTTTAAAGCCGTAAGCGATGAAATGGTGCCGGTTACCGAAGCAATAGCGGCAATGCGGTTTTCCAAATCGCAGGCAAGGCGGTAGCTTTGGTAGCCTCCGTTGCTCATGCCGCAGGCATACACCCGCGTAAGGTCAATGTTGTAAAGCTGGTAAAGCGTATCAATAATTTCAGAAACAAAGCCCACATCATCGGGCGAAGAATTGTAAGGCAGGGTAAAGCCCGAGTTCCACGAATTGTTCAGGCCATCGGGTGCCACCATTATAAAGTGGTTCGAATCGGCCGTTATGTACATTTTGCTGTAAAATATTTGCTGCGAAGCATCGGAGCCGTACCCGTGCAGGTTAAACACCACCGGCAGGTGCTGCCCGGGCGTGTAACCGGTGGGCAGGTAAACAATAAAATGGCGGTTGGTGTTTTGATAGTTCAAATACATATCTACCGAAGTACCGGCAAACAACTGTACCGAAAAAAGCAGAAGGAGTAGGGTTCGCATGGTTGCTTGTTTGGTGGGGTAAAGTAAAGAAAGTGTTTTTATAGCTACACCGTCACTTACTCTTTCTTACTTAAAGTGATGGAGCGGTTGTCTTATGTGATTGAGGCTTGTGCCGGTTTGCGCACCGCCCGCGGTGGTGTGTCCTCTGCCCTCACCAACCGCAACGTTGGCTTAGTAGGTTATTGGCACTAGCGAGATGCTCGCGCTGTTTTGGGCAATTGAAACACGAAACACTGCCGTGGTTGTGTCGCCCGGCCAACTATTGTTGGCGTGAAATTGCCGGTGAGGCGACCTGCAGCGGCTGAGCCAACCAAGTGAATGTTGGCTTGCTCTGTGAGTTTGGCTTATGTGTTGGGCTGGCGCCAGCGCAGGTTCCCATACATAAAAACCTGCCTGCGGAAAGAAATTCCCCGTACGGGTAATGCTTTTGCCGAAGCCGGTAAAAGTTTTCGGAGTGCCGGCAGAAGTTTTACTGCAGCGGTACAGGTTTTCGGAGTGCCGGTAATTTTTTTACCGGTGCCGGTATAATTTTTCGGAGTATGGGGCGCGGTGTTACCCACACGGGGCGCATAGCCCCCGGTGCCGGTAAAAGCTGTAGGAGTTTCGGCAAAAGTTTTCGGAGTGCCGGTAAAAGTTTTACCGGTGCCGGTATTTTTTGTAGAAGGTTGGGTAAAGCCCCTGCCGGGCCGGTTAAACTTTAAAACCTCAAAAAACCACCTCCCGGCCTCATCCTGCCTCCCGAATTTTCCATCCGTCCTCTTGCTGTTTGTATTCGTCTTTCGGGAATGCTCCTTTGGGAGGGGTTAAAGAAACCGCTTTAACTCGTTGAGCGAGTTAACCACATAGGTTACCTTATCTTTTATGCGGTTGCGTTTAGGGTTAAAATAAACCTGGTCCATACCCGCATTGCGGGCACCTATAATGTCGGTGTTAAAGTTGTCGCCTATCATCAGGCATTCTTCGGCACTGGTAAAGGCGCGGTTCATAGCTATTTCAAAAATCTGCTTGTCGGGCTTTTGGGTGCCTACTTCTTCCGAAATAATAATGTGCTCGAAAAAGGGCCGCAGGCCCGAGTTTTCAATTTTAATCCACTGCACTTCGGCAAAGCCATTGGTGATTAAGTGAAGAGAATACCTGCTTTGCAGGTATTGCAGTATTTCAAACGCATCGGGGAAAAGGGCTGTCATTTTCGGGCTCAGGTTCACATAACTCTGTGCCATGCGCTCGGCCAGTGCAGCATCTTTTACGTTAAACTCTGCCAGTGTTTCCGAAAAGCGGTTTATCCGTACTTGTTCTTTAGTGGCATAACCGTTGTGATACTTTGACCAATAACGGTCGTTAATGGGTTTATAGGTAACATGAAACTGCTCGAATGAGGGAACGCCTCTTTCAGTAAGGTTTTCCTCAGAAAAAATCTGTTGAAGGGCTTTCAGTGAGTTTGTTTCAAAATCCCAAATAGTATGGTCGAGGTCGAAAAAGATGTGCTTGTATGATTTCAATTGGAGGATATAGTAATTTGATAATTATGGCTACAGCAACTACGGTGAGTTAAAGGATTTCGATTAACGGATTTCGATTGTCATACTCTCTTATCATCAAACCCTTAAATTGTTTTTATTTCCTGGCAAAGTTCAATTAAAACACCGTTGGTAGTTTTGGGGTGGAAGAAGAAAACGAGTTTGTTATCAGCTCCGCGTTTAGGTTTTTCAGAAATAGGTTGAAACCCTTCTGCCTTTAGGCGTTCTACCTCTTTCTCTATGTCTTCTACCGCAAAAGCTATGTGGTGTATTCCTTCGCCTTTCTTATCAATGTATTTGGCAATGGCGCTTTCGGGCGAAGTGGCCTGTAACAGTTCAATTTTACTTTCTCCCATTTCAAAGAAGGAAGTATCTACATTTTCCGACCCCACCCGCTCGGTTTTGTAATGCGGCTTGCCGAAAAGTTTACCGAAAAGTTCGTTCGATTTTTCCAGGTCTTTCACTGCAATTCCTATGTGTTCAATCTTAAACATTGTCAAAATAGCTTATGGCCTGCAAAGGAATGATTATTGCTTTAAATTTGCGGTTAAATACTGTTGTTATGTTGTTTGTTTCGGAAAGCGCGAAAAAGAAAATTGAAACCATTAAATCGGAAGGGAATCATTCACCGGAAACCTTTGTAAGGGTAACCGTTAACGGAGGTGGCTGCTCGGGCTTATCGTACAAAATGGATTTTGATACGGAACTGAAACCCGATGACCAGCAATTTGAAGATAAAGGGATTAAACTGGTAACCGACCTGCGTTCGTTCCTGTATGTATGCAACACTACGCTTGATTACTCTGACGGATTAAACGGAAAGGGATTTGAATTCAAGAATCCCAACGCATCGCGCACCTGCGCCTGCGGGGAAAGTTTTGCGGTTTAAGCGGTGTTTTATACCCTACGTGAGGTTTTTAGCGTTACAACCGAGGCCAGAAAGATAATTACCAATAGCGCCATAGCTACCATATAATACCATTTTCTACTCAGGTATACGGCAAGCCGGTAGTTTTTGATACGTTTTGCTACATCATTATAGTTTTCGTCAATGGCGCGCAGGCTTTCCAGCACTTTTACAGAGGCTTCCCGCTCCCCTATTTGTTCTAATGAAAGGGCCTTGAGGTAAAGTGCTTGTTTGTTTGCTGAGTCCTGTACAAGCACAAAATCAAAATCGGTGATGGCTTCTTTTGGCCTGTTTAGTTTGTAGTGGCAAAGCCCGCGGTTGAAATAAAGTGCCGGGGTGTCGGGGTATACTTCTATTAGTTGGTTGTAAATAGTAATGGCCGAATCGAACTGCTGTTGAGCGAAATAGTTTTCGGCATCGGAAATACTGTTTTGTGCGCCTGCGCCAAGTAAGGTAAACATGAAGAAAGTGAAAACAAGGGCGCGCATGGTTGTAAACTTAAAAAGCCTGTCGGAATATCAGACAGGCTTTTTAATATCAAGAGAAAGTGAATTCTACTCGTAAAGCGGAAACTGTTTCATGTATTCGTTTATTTCAGCCTTAACAGTGGCTGTTACCTTTTCGTTTTCTACATCGGATATGATGCGGTCAATCCAAAGGGCTACCTGTTTCATATCGGCTTCTTTCATACCGCGGCTGGTAGCAGCCGGTGTGCCCAATCGAATACCGGAAGTAACGAAGGGTGATTTGTCATCGAAAGGCACCATGTTTTTGTTGCAGGTAATGTCGGCTTTTACCAAAGCGGTTTCTGCTTGCTTACCGCTTACTCCTTTGTTGCGGAGGTCAATAAGCATAAGGTGGTTATCGGTTCCACCCGAAATAATTTTGTAGTCTTTTTCTACCATAGCGGCTGCCAGTGCCTGTGCGTTGCTCCTTACCTGCTTTTGGTAGGTTTTAAAATCATCGCTTAATGCTTCGCCAAAGGCAATGGCTTTTGCTGCAATAACATGTTCCAGCGGGCCGCCCTGTGTGCCGGGAAATACGGCACCATCCAACACAGCACTCATTGGTTTCAGTTCTCCTTTCAGGGTTTTATCACCAAAGGGGTTTTCGAAATCCCGGCCGAGCATAATGATACCACCCCGAGGGCCACGAAGGGTTTTGTGGGTAGTGGAAGTTACTACATGACAATGCGGAAGCGGGTTATCTAACAAGCCGGCAGCAATAAGTCCGGCAGGGTGGGCAATATCGGCCAGGAGTATAGCGCCTACTTCATCAGCAATGGCACGGAAGGTTTTGTAGTCCCACTCGCGGCTGTAAGCCGAGGCACCGCAGATAATGAGTTTCGGTTTTTCCTTTAGTGCTGTTTCGCGCACTTTGTTCATATCAATGCGGCCGGTTTCTTCTTCTACCCCATAAAAGAAAGGAACATACAGCTTGCCCGAGAAGTTAACCGGTGAGCCGTGCGTAAGGTGGCCACCGTGCGAAAGGTTGAAGCCGAGTATTTTATCACCGGGTTTTATGCAGCCCAGCATAACCGCTGCATTGGCCTGTGCGCCTGAGTGCGGCTGCACGTTAGCCCAAACGGCTCCGAAGAGTTTCTTTAAGCGCTCAATGGCGAGGTTTTCAATTTCATCCACAAACTGGCAACCGCCATAGTAGCGCTTGCCGGGTAGGCCTTCGGCATATTTGTTGGTAAGGCAGCTGCCCATGGCTTTTATAACCTCGGCTGAGGTGAAGTTTTCGGAGGCAATGAGTTCGATGCCTTCGCGCTGGCGGTGGAGTTCTTTATCAATTAAGTCGAAAACCTGTTTATCACTCATAGTAGAAATTTTGGGGGCGAAGTTAGTTTTTGATGAGAGTTGCGGGAGAAGCGGAAAGGAGTTTTTACTAACAGCGAAGAGAATTAAACAATTAGTGAATGAGTGAAAAAGTGACGAGGAAATGTGAAAGGGCAAAAGGCAAACGTGAAAGGTGAAACGTGAAAGGGCACTCTTTTCTCCCTTGAAGGGATGGCAGCGCTGTCTTTAGAAAACAGGATTCTATAACCAAACCATATAGTTATGAAATGAGCTATGTAACTTTAGCAGAGAGCTAAGTTCTGCATAGCGAATTCCATATATCCTTTTAAAACAAAACAGATATATATGAAACGACTGTCTTCGAACATTAAAACCCACCCCGCCCTAGCCTCAGGTGCCTGTAAGTAAACTGAACGCTGCCGAAGAAACTATTGCCGCCTTGCAAACGGATATAGACAACCTGAAGGCCGCGCTAAGAACCAAGGAGGAAGAACTGTTGAAGCTGCGCACCGAAAACGCGGTGATGCGGGATGTGTATGGTAAGAGCGGCAGGCTTACTTAGGCTCTATGGGTTGCAGTTTCATTTCCTTGGGTGCTTCCTCCTTAGGAGCTTCCTCTTCCTTCACTTTCTTTTCCTTCTTTTTAGGTGTATCGTTTACCAGCGAAATGCCGGTGCCGCCATCGGCTTTTTTGCCGCCTTTCTTAAAGTCGAACAGGAGCGAGAAGCGCAGGGTGTTATCGAGCGGGTTACGCTGTATGGTAGTAGGTATCAGGTACGAGAAATTCAACCCTACAATGCTGTATTTAACGGTTAAACCGGCTGTAAGAAACTGGCGGTTACCCTTTGAGCGGGGCTCGTAGAAATAGCCAAAGCGAACACCAAACTGCTTGTTGTACATGTATTCCAAACCAATACCTATGGAGGTTTCGCGCAATTCTTCTTTAGAGCGGCTACCCTTTACACGGGTAACGTTTCCGTTGGCATCTTTATAAAGCTGGCCCGGAGCATCGTGAAAGGAGGTGAACATGCCGGTAATAGGGCTGCGCTGTTTCCAGTCGCCAATACCGTCACCATCTTTGTCGTATTCAGGGTTTATCACGCTGCTGGTAGTATCTCCGGCAAACTCGGTTGGTATAGTTTGCGGCTGCGGAGTAGGAACCATCAAACGGTTCACATCCATATAAATACCAATACCGTTCTTTTCGTCAATGTTTAATCGGTAGCCTAAGCCTACACCCAGATTAGTGGGTATATAATCGCTGTTGCGGGCATTGCGGGTGTAAGAAATTTTGTTCCCGATGTTGGAAATATTCATACCGGCAAACAGGTCGTGCGACATTTTTGCGTTGTCCTGCTTAAAAGTGTGCTGGTAGCTCCACGAAATATCGGCCGCACCGGCATAGCCCGGAAAGGTAGGCACTCCATCAACCCCCACATTGGTAAGGTTGGAATAAATAAAGCGGAGTGTGGCAGCTAAGGCAAAATCGTTGCCAAGTTTGCGGGCATAACCGGCATCAATGCTGAATTCGTTCGGGCGAAACTGGCCTATTTCCTGCCCCTGGTAATCGGTAAAAGTAATGTTACCCAGCGAGAAATATTTTACTCCCAGCTGAACGGTCTGCTTCTCCTTTACCTTATAGTAACCCGAAAGCCCCGCCATGTAAATATCATTCACCAAAGCTTTAAGCCAGGGAGTAAACGATACGCCAAAACCAAAATCGCGCTCGTTAAAAGCCATGCGCGATGGGTTTAAAAACAAAGAATTAGGGTCGGCCGGGGTGGCAATGCCCACATCGCCCATACCACCTGCGCGGGCATCGGGGTTAATGCGTAAAAACGGAACGGCTGTAGTAACTGTGTTTACCACAGTCCCTTCCTTTTGCCACTGTATTTGGGCATGCAACTGATTGGCAGCAATTAATGCAATTGCAATCGCGAATAGCTTGTTCTTCATAATGATGGTGGAGTTCAGTAAACCCCGGTTCTTACTTTAGTTAAGTAGATGTAGAGCGATATACAACTTTTTTTAACGAAGGCGGTAAAACTATCTTAAAACCACCAACTTTTCAAATTTATGGGCAGAGGCTCCGCTGGAATCACGAACCAGCACTTTGTATACGTAAACTCCCTTTCCAATCTCGTCTCCGTATTCATCTCTTCCGTCCCACTCTATGTCATCAACCCGGTAACCATCGCATTGCACCTCCTGCTGTATGCTCTTTATCACCTTGCCGCTTACCGTGTAGATTTGTATTAATACGGATAAATCGTCACAAGGTTTGTTATGCTCAAACATAAATTTGGTGTGAGTGGTAAACGGGTTGGGGTAATTAAACACATGGCTAAGGGCTAACCTGGCGCTGCTGGCCACTACAAACTCGGTGTAGTCCTCCGATGAGTTGTTGTGTATATCCCACGATTTTACTTTAAGGGTATGCCGCCCTTCCTTCAACTTGCTGAAAGGATACTTAATTGCCCCCTGGCGGAAGTTATCCAGTTCGCTTTCATAGTAATCGTTCAGTAAAATGCGGTTTTGGGTGTTATTGTCCAACTCCGCCACCAAATCGTGGCCTATGCCGTTGCCTACGGTATTAATACCGCTGCTGTCGGCCAGCTTTACAAACAAAATGGGCGATTCGTTGGTGGTGCCGCCAAACACAAACTTTTCATCGTTCATGTAAATATTCATGGCGGGCCCTATGCCATCGGTATTAAAGGTATCGGCCGAGCCGCCAATAATAATATCGGTGCTGTAACCGTGTGCATCGGTGTAGCTGCCGTTATCGGCATAGTAGCTTATGCGGCCGTTGCCAAACTGGTAGTCAATATCCTTGGGAACCATAAACGAGAAGGTAAACTCGCCATTGGTAACACTGGCCTTGCCCTTAAACAGTATGTTTTTGAAAAGCTTAAAGTTAGTCGGTATGCTGGTAGGGTCGTTCTTCAGTGTTTGAATGGTTGAAATTTTATCGTACACCACCGGGTACACCACCCCGTTAAAAGAGGTCATTTTATTGTTGTAGTCATCGCGCACCTCGCCTTTAATAGTTACCAGCGAAAGTGCTTTAAGAGTATCGTGCGGCTGGCTAATAGGCTGGTTGTTTACATAAGTAGAAACCACATT
>CAZLXD010000067.1:0-273 GCA_964563185.1 uncultured Chitinophaga sp. | reverse complement strand
GGGGGTAGTTAATCTGCAAAGCGGGGTCGCCCAGCAACACAAACTTACGGGTGTTGTAAATATCGGTTACTACGTTGTTCTTGGTTTCCATGGTTAACTCGCCCAGGGTAGGTTCCCTTCCCTCATAGGGGTCAAACATGTATTGGAAAAGCTTTCCGTTCAGGGCTTCGTTAGCATTGGAATACACCAAACGAACGGTGGTAATAGAAGCTATAGCCCCGCCTTTGCCGTTGGTAATAAGCCATTCACCGGCTGTGCGGTCGGGTAAATCGT
>CAZLXD010000066.1:768-14188 GCA_964563185.1 uncultured Chitinophaga sp. | reverse complement strand
CGAGCAATGAACAGAACATTGAGGTAGACATCTACAATGCGATAGGGCAGCGGGTAATGAGCGAGCGGCACAGCTTAACGAAGGGCACCAACCAGTTGCCTTTCAACATCACGAACCTGGCAGCAGGCAGCTACACGGCAGTGGTATCCTCTAACAATGAGGTGTATAGCAAGAAACTGGTGGTGGTGAAGTAGAGTTTACTTACAACTAAAGCACAAAAACTCCTGTCTTAGCAAGATGGGAGTTTTTTTTTAGGCTGAACAAACACATTGTGGGGAAATCTTGATGAAAAGCCAACTGGATAAATATTTACTTTACATGTAAACCCTTACAGTTAATGAAGAAATTATACGCTTCAGTTGTTCTTTACATTATCCTGGCTAGTGCGTATGCACAAAATTATACAATACTGGGAAGTGCTTCTTCTATGGGAGGCTGTAATTGCTTCCAATTAACCCCCGATGCAGATAATCAGGCCGGTGCAATTTTTCAGAACAACACTATCAACCTCAATAACTCGTTCGACTATACTTTTAATGTATTTCTTGGCTGCAATGGAGCCAATGGTGCAGATGGTATTGTATTTGTACTTACCTCTAATCCTAATGGATTGGGTAACCAGGGGGAAGGTTTGGGATATGCAGGGCCTAATCAGCCGTTTTCGTTTGCGGTGGAATTAGATACATGGCAGAACGGAAATGCCGGTGACCCTGGCTTTGATCATATAGGTATTAATTCTGGAGGATTATACAGCCACAACGTAGGGCCACCTGTGCAGGCTTCGGCTACTTCATCAATCATAGATGACTGCGGGTGGCATACAGTAAGAATTGTTTGGGATGTAAACTCCAATACCTTCTCCGTTTATTTTGATGGAGTGCTTCGTCAAACGGTAGTTATTCCCAACATGGTCGGAACTTATTTTGGAGGCAATCCTATAGTTAACTGGGGGTGGAGTGGAGCTACAGGAGGAGGTAGTAATACCCAGCAGGTTTGTATTCTGAGTACATCCAACTGGGTAGGTGGGGTAAATTACCAAAGTTGCGATTTAACCGTTCAGTTTAGTGATGTCTCTACAAGCAACATCGGTAATATTCAATCATGGTTATGGAATTTTGGTGACGGGGGAAGTTCTACTTTGCAGAATCCTACACATACTTATGCGGCAATAGGCACTTATACGGTGACGCTAACTATTACTGATAACGCAGGATGTGCTAACACCTACAGCCATCCGGTAACTATAAATCCACCAATTGCCTTAGCAGCAAATTTGCAGCCGCCCCCCTGTAATGGAGGCTCTAATGGTAATATAACAGTAACACCAAGCGGAGGTTTTGGTCCAAGCGCTGGGTACGGAGGTTACTCTTTTTCATGGAGCACTGGTTATAGTGGGCCAACAGCACTCGGTATAACAGCTGGAACGTACACTGTAACTGCTACCGATGGAGTTTGCACAACCACAGCGCAATATACTTTGAATCAGCCAAGCGCTCTTACAGCCACCACAACGCATACCGATGCACCATGTGGCGGAAATGGAACGGCCACTATTGCCATAAGTGGAGGAACTCCTCCTTATCAGGGGGTAAATTGGGCGGGGTTCCCCGGCTATACGGTTTCTTTACCTGGCGGAACATGGATAGCCGATTTTCAGGATGCTAATGGGTGCTCTGCTTTGTTGCAATACACTGAAACAATAGCCACACTGCCGTGCGGCATCACTTCCAGTGTAGTTAAAACGAACGTGAGTTGCTTTGGCGGTAACAATGGGTCCATTACGCTTACAGTTAATAGTGCCACACCACCGGTAAACATCAGTTGGAGCAATGGAGGAAGCGGCTCAACTATATCAAATCTTGCAACCGGTAATTACAGTTATACTGTAACAGATGCAACTCCGTCACATACCTTTTCTGGCAGTGTAACCATTACACAACCTGGGGCAGCTATGGTTGCTTCGCTCTCCACTGTAAATGCATCATGCGCCAATACTAATGACGGTCAGGCTATAGCATCAGTAGTATCAGGCGGTGCTCCTCCTTACAGTTATACATGGAGTGGCGGTCAGCCTAGTAATGCCGTTGTTTCTTCTTTAGCAGCGGGGCCTATAACTGTTACGGTTACCGATGCTAACTTATGTACAGCTACAGCTAGCGGTAACATAACCGGCCCTCCAACTTTAACTTTAAATATTACAACAATAGATGATAGTTGCTATCAATCGCAAACCGGTAGTACTACTGCGAACGTAGGTGGGGGTAATACCCCATATACCTATTTTTGGAGCAATATTTCATCAGCACAAACCAACCTGAGTTTAGGAGCCGGAACCTACACCGTTACTGTAACCGATGATAAGGGCTGTACCATTACAGATTCAGCTACCATTAGCCAACCCACTCCATTTACTCATACACTCGCTTCGCAAAACATTAACTGTTTTGGAGCAAGCACAGGCAGCATTAGCGTCACACCTTCCGGTGGAACACCTTCTTATAGCTACACATGGAATCCTGCTACGGCATCGGGCAGTAACCCAACCGGGCTTACAGCCGGGCAGTATAATGTTACTATTACCGATGCTAAGAACTGCACTAATCTGGATAGCGTGGTGCTTACACAGCCAACTGCGGCTTTGAGCGTAACCACTTCACATACCGATGTAACTTGTTATAACGCCAACAATGGAACAGTAACTATCACTATTGGAGGAGGAACTTCGCCTTATACTTATCAGGGCAATCCGATTCCGGCAGGCAATAGTACATTAAATAATTTGCCTCCGGCTACCTATTCGGGAACGGTTACCGATGCCAATGGTTGTACTGCTACTGTGTCGGAAATAGTAACACAACCCGGGGTGCAAAGTGTTACTATGAGTAATACTAACAACATCTGTAATGGCGGGAATGCAGGTACCGCAGGGGCTGACTTTGTAAACGCCACCGGCAGTGTTACCTATAATTGGAGTAACGGGCAAACAGGTGCTAACCTTAGTAACCTTGCCGCAGGGACATATACTGTTACAGCTACCGATCAAAACGCATGCAGCTTAACCGGTAGCGCTACTGTTACAGAGCCTACAGCTCCTGTAATGACAGTGAGTGTAACCAATGCCACCTGCTTTGGCGGTAACGGAAGTGCTACGGCTAATCCCACTGGAGGCACATCGCCTTATGCTTATGTGTGGAGTTCAGGTGGAGGTACAACAGCAACTGTTAATCTACCAGCAGGTAGTTACACCGTTACTGCCAGCGATGCCAATTCATGTAACCAAACGGCTTCATTCAGTATCAGCGAGCCAACGGATATCAGTATACAGGAAATACACACCGATGTTAATTGCTATGGCGATAGTACCGGTGATGTACAGTTGACTGTATCAGGTGGCACCGGACCTAATTATACTTATATCTGGTTACCGAATGTAAGTAATACCAGTTTTGCAGGACTACTTAAAGCCGGGGTTTACAGTATTACTGTAACTGATCAGGCAAATTGTTCCAAGCCTGTTTTCATTACACTTACCGAACCTGTTTTACCGTTAACTATAAATGTGCAATCCGACAACATTTCCTGCTTCGGTGTAACCGATGGCTCCATTACTATCACTGCTTCGGGAGGAACACCCGGATACACCTACACATGGAATCCTAATGTAAGTACCGGCAACAGTGCTACTGGTTTAAGCCCCAATACCTACAGCATTACGGTAACTGATACCAAGAACTGTTCTGTTGTCCCATCTGTTACTATTTCGCAGCCCAACCAGCCGCTTACCATTACCCCTTCGCAAACTAACCTTACCTGCTTTCAAAGTAATGATGGCACTGCAATAGCCACCATAACAGGAGGAACATTCCCTTACGTTTATGCATGGAGTGACCCTTCTATTACTTCGAGTACAGGCACTAGTTTAGCTGCCGGCAACTACACAGTAACCGTTACCGATGATAACGGATGCACTAATTCGTCTAATTATCTGCTTACCCAACCTACACTGCTTAATACCAGCGAAACTCACCAAAATGTTTTGTGTTTTGGCAATGCTACCGGTTCCGCTACGGTAACCGCCACAGGTGGCACACCAGGTGCCGGCTATACCTTTGTATGGAGCCCTCCCGTAAGTAATACGAATACGGCTGCCAACCTTAATGCCGGTAGTTATACAGTGCTGGTACGCGACTCTAACAACTGCACCGCGCAACAAAGTATCTCCATTACCGAACCGCCTTTACTCACCTTAACAGCCACGTCTGTTGCTGCGCTTTGCAATGGTGATGCTACCGGTTCTATTACTTCCATAGCCAATGGGGGAGTAACTGCTTACAATTTTAGTGCTACCGATGGTGCGAATAATTACAATTCCACCAGTGGAAGTTTCAGCGGCTTAGCTGCCGGCAATTATTCCATTACTGTAACTGATGCCAATCAGTGCGAAACTAGCGCTACCGCTACTATAACGGAGCCGACTGCTTTGGTTGATGTAGTAACCATAACCAATGCTACCTGCTACCATTATTCCGATGGAGTAATAGAGATGAGTATGATAGGGGGTGTTCCGGCTTATATGTATTTGTTTTCGGATGGAACCACCAACAACTCGGGAGTTTTAGGTGGACTGAGTGCGGGTAATTATGATGTAACAGTTACAGATGCTAACGGTTGCTCATTAACTCAAACCGCTGCCGTTACTGAACCTGATTCCGTTTTAATAACAGTTACACCTACGCCTGTTGAGGTAAAACTCGGAGACCAATTGCAGATTCAACTGAACACAAACCAAACGGGAACCGTTAGTTATAACTGGGCTCCTGCCTTTGGGTTAACCTGTTACGATTGTATTAATCCGATATTTAACGGAGTTTATTCTCAACCCTACACAGTAGTGGTAACCAATCAGGATGGATGTGTGGGTTCCTCGCAGTTTGTAGTTACTGTTATCCCCAATTATAATGTGTTTATTCCGAATGCTTTTACCCCGAATGGTGACGGAGAGAATGATTTCTGGCAAATTTTCGGAAACATGAACGGAATTAAGCAGTTTGAGATAATGCTGTTTAATCGCATAGGTGAAAAGGTGTTTGATAGTACCGACCTGTATTTTAAGTGGGACGGTTTGTATCGAGGCGAGAAAGTTCCTCCGGGAGTGTACGTTTATCATGCCAAGTTTGTTTGGCTTAATAACCATACCGATAACAAATACACGGGAAGTTTGACGGTTATAAGATAGTAACAAGCCAGGCACAGACGTGGTTTCTTAATTTAGCAGATATTATGGAAGAAGAATTAGAATTGGAGAAGAAGGACTATGCTACTATTCAACTAAAGCCGCGTGGCCCTGTAACTATTACAGGAAATTTTGAAATACTAATGGAAGATGGCTCCGTGTTAGAGAAGCGTGAAAAAGTTTCGCTTTGTCGTTGCGGAATGAGTCAAAAAATGCCATTTTGCGATGGGGCACACAAAGCCTTAGCTTCGCTCATGTAATTGGTTAAATGAGAACAGTTACTTGCGGATAAGAGAAGTTTCAAAGGAAAGACGGGTTCGGAGACAACGGCTTCGCATTACAAATCTTAAGAATTATACAAAGTAAAAGGGCTACCAAACGGCAGCCCTTTTACTTTGTTAAAGAGTCCTGAATTACTTGGCTTTTACCATTTGCTGTGAATAGGTTTTACCACCCGCTGTAATGCTCACAATGTAAGTTCCTGCTGAAAGATTCTGTAATGGCAGTTCAGCATCAAACAATCCCACACCACTGTTTTCGGTTTTTGTGTAAACTGTTTTCCCATCTAAATTAGTTACAGTCATAGCTACTTTTCCCGGATTAAACAGATAGTACTGAACCTTTACTTCTTCGGTAAAAGGATTAGGGAAACACGAAATGATAATCATATCATTCTTTACATCCTTAATGCCTGAAACAACCGGTGCCAATACAGGGAGGCTGCCTCTGGGTGTAAGCGGCCCGGCACATGCGGTAAGGTGGTTGGCCCCATCCAAATCGCACCAACTTGCTGCTGTCGAAGCTGTAAATGTGCGGCTTTCAATAGTGTTCATATAAACCCAATCGCCCTGCACCTTTTGGTCGGTTACATCCAATAACAAGTAGCCGCGCTTTGATAGCTCAGCATACTTAATGTTAGGGTTAAATGCCTGAATAATAGAAACCGGAACGGTGAAGGTGATAAAGCTACCGCTGGTTACACTGGTGCATACATACTCTACTGCAACAGACCCGGCACCGGTGTTAGCAGTGTAGTTAGCTAAATCAACAGGTATGTCGTTAGCCCACGAAGTGTGGATGTCGCCTGTAAGGATAACCACGTTGTCAATGTTATTGCTTTCAATATGGGTGAGAATCTTTTTGCGCTCTGCCGGGTATCCATCCCATTGGTCGGCATTAACTGCTGTGCCAAGCACTTTTAAAGGTGAAACCATTACCTGATTGCCGATAAGTTTCCACTTGGCAGTTGAGTTAGAAATTTGCTGCTTAAACCAATTCAATTGCGCCTGACCAAGCATAGTGCGGTTGGTGTCGGTAGCCGTAGCACCGGTGGTGCCTGCCTGCACTTCTCTACCTTCAAGGCGGGTATCAATCATAATCAGGTCTAACAAATTGCCCATAGGAATAACGCGGTGTATGGTATCTACGCTGGCATTCACATCGCGTATAGGCATCCATTCGAAATATGTTTGACGCGAAAAATTCTTTCTATCCGGCCACTGCCCTTCGGTTCCATCGGTATGGTTTTCAGCACCACCACTCCAACTGTCATTGGCACTCTCATGGTCGTCCCAAACAGTAACAAACGGGTATTGCTGATGGATAGCACGTAGATCAGGGTCGAGTTTATAAAAGGAATGGCGCATGCGGTAGTCTTCCAAGGTCCATACTTCTTTGTAAGGCTCCTGGATGCGCGATGAATCAATCCCCGGATCAAAATCATCAGGGCCGTATTCATAGTAGTAGTCGCCTAAGTGAATTACTGCATCCACATCGTTCTTATTTACAATATCGCGGTAAGCATTAAAGTAGCCGCTTTGGTAATTAGAGCAGGCTACTACAGCAAAGCGCAGGTTGGTTACTCCGCTTACAGGCGATGTTTTGGTTCTTCCTTTCAGAGAGTAAGTGCCGTTGTTGCTGAAACGGTAGTAATACCAGGTGTTTGGCTGTAAACCGGTAGCGTCCACCTTTACGGTGTAGTCTTTGTTGGCATTGGTTGTGGTAGTGCCTGAATTAATGATGGTAGTAAATGTAGTGTCCGTGGCAATCTCCCAGCCAATGGTTTCGCTGGCATTTTGCGAAGTAATGCGAGTCCAAAGAATAACGCGGTCACTTAAAGGGTCGCCAGAAGCCACGCCATGATAGAAGGGCGCCAGAGCATTGTCTACATCGGCCCGCGAGGCATCAAGGTATTCCTGCGCGTACGTCATAAACGGAAATGCGAATAAAAGGAGTAGTGCTTTTTTCATGCTAAGTATTTTTTAACCTGCCGAATGTAGAATTAATGTAGATGATTTGGAAACAGGTTTTTATGTTCGCTTTTACTGATAAATATTTTACAACATGATAATAATTGCTGAAAGCGGTTCCACTAAAACCAATTGGCTTACGCAGGATAATCAGCTATACGAAACCATTGGATTTAATCCCATGTTTGTTTCCTCCGATTTTGTGTACCATGAACTGCTAAAGAATGATGCCTTGCATGCCGTACGGCAACAGTTCACCAAAGTGTTTTTTTACGGGGCTAGTTGCAGCAGCAGCGAGCGCAATAAAACTATCAGCGATGCGCTACAGCAGTTTTTTGATAAAGCCGAAGTAATAACTGTTGACCACGACCTGAAAGCTGCTGCAGTGGCTACTTACAACGGCAAACCCGGAATTGCCTGCATATTAGGCACGGGTTCAAACTCCTGCCTATATAATGGACAAGAAATGACTGAAGTAGTGCCCGCACTTGGTTATGTGTTGGGCGATGAAGGGGGAGGAGCTTACTTTGGTAAAAAATTGCTGGCTTTGTTTTGCTATCACTTATTGCCGCCTGCTACCGAGGCTTTGATGAAGGATAAATACGGACTTAACAAGGAAAAAATTTTCGACATGGTGTATAAGCAGCCTAATGCCAACCGTGCAATGGCGGCTTACACGCAGGTGCTCAGCGAAAGCCCCGATAAAGAATTTATAAGCAGGCTGGTAAAAGAAGGCTTCAGAGAGTTTTTTAAGTACCACGTGCAGTGCTACAGTAACTACACACAGTACCCCGTACACTTTGTCGGCTCTATTGCCTTTGTGTTCAGGCAGGAATTGGAGGAAGTAGCTACAGAAAACGGCTGCACTTTAGGCATTGTGGACCGCAATCCTGTTTATAGGCTACTGCAATGGCATCTGAAGTAAACCACGCAGGTTAAAGCTAAAAACAATAACATTCCACTAATGTTACTATGAAAAAATAGCAACTACGCTACCTTTAAGCGGTTGATGTTTGCTTTTTCAAACTTCTCTTCCACCAACTCGCGGGTAACTACAAACTCTTTAACACTGGTTTCAGAAGGCAGCTCAAACATGGCATCGTTCATAATGGCTTCGCAAATAGAACGAAGGCCGCGGGCACCCAGTTTTAAATCCATCGCCTTGTCCACTATGTATTCAATAGCATCATCTTCAAATTTCAAATTGATGTTATCGGCCTTAAATATTTTCTTGTATTGCTTCAGCAAAGCGTTCTTTGGCTCGGTAAGGATAGAATGCAGGGCCGTTCTGTCCAGCGGGTCTAAGTGAACGGTTACCGGCACCCGGCCAATCAGTTCGGGTATTAAGCCAAAGGTGCGAAGGTCCAGCGGAGACACATACTGCAACAGATTGTCGGTATCTACTTTATCTTTTTCCTTGCCCTTCTTAAAGCCAACTTTGCTTTGGTTCATGCGCGAGGCAATAATGCGGTCAATGCCTTCAAAAGCTCCTCCGCAAATAAACAGGATGTTGGAAGTGTCCAACTTCACCATCTTTTGCTCAGGGTGTTTGCGCCCCCCCTGTGGCGGCACCAACACTTCGGTTCCTTCCAACAGTTTAAGCATAGCCTGCTGTACACCTTCGCCACTTACATCGCGGGTAATAGAAGGGTTGTCGCCTTTGCGGGCAATCTTATCTACTTCATCAATGTAAATAATGCCGTGTTGGGCAGCGGTTACATCGTAGTTGCACACCTGCAACAGGCGCGAAAGAATACTCTCCACATCTTCGCCCACATACCCCGCTTCAGTAAATACGGTAGCATCTACAATGGTAAACGGAACGTTGAGGAACTTAGCAATACTTTTTGCCAGCAGGGTTTTACCGGTTCCGGTTTGCCCCACTAAAAGAATATTGCTCTTTTCAATTTCCACTTCATCATTCTTACCCTGATTGAGGCGCTTGTAGTGGTTATATACCGCTACGCTTATGTATTTCTTGGCTTCGTGCTGCCCTATAACATACTGGTCCAGAAACTTCTTAATATCCTTCGGCTTAATGGAGTTAGGCAGCGAGAACTGAAACTTTTTCTGTTTCTGAAAAAGTTCTTCATCAATAATTTGCTGCGCCTGTGTTACACAGTTTTCGCAAATGTGGCCTTCAATGCCCGAAATAAGTATCTGGGTTTCTCTCTTCTTGCGTCCGCAAAAAGAGCAACACGGTTCCTGTTCCTTCTTCATAACTGTTTGGTTCCTTCGGTTAACTTATACGGGTGGTAAATTCAAAAGTTATTAATCGCGCTTGGTATTGCGCACCAATACTTCATCAATCATACCATAGTCTTTGGCCTCCTGGCTGGTTAACCAATAGTCGCGGTCGCTGTCCTTCGCTACTTTTTCCATGGATTGGCCGCTGTGGTGCGAAATAATCTCGTACAGTTCCTCTTTAATTTTCTGTATTTCTTTCAGCGATATTTCAATTTCGCTGGCTTTGCCGCCAATGCCTCCCAGTGGCTGGTGAATCATTACGCGGGCATGTTTAAGGGCAGTGCGCTTCCCTTTTTCACCGGCACAAAGTATAACGGCTGCCATGCTGGCGGCCATACCGGTGCATATAGTAGCTACATCCATATTCACATACTGCATGGTATCATAAATTCCCAGTCCGCTGTATACTTCGCCACCGGGGCTGTTAATGTATATCTGCACATCGCTGCGGCTGTCGCTGCTTTCCAAAAAAAGCAACTGAGCCTGTATAATGGCGGCTATGTAATCATCAATAGGGGTTCCCAAAAAAATAATGCGGTCCATCATCAGGCGCGAGAATACATCTACCTCACGGAAGGGCATTTGCCTTTCTTCGATAACCGTGCGGGTAAGGTTGCTGATACCCGGACCGCTATATACTTTGTTGATATAACTTTCTACATGGGCGCTGTTCATACCGTGGTGCTTTACAGCGTAGTTCTTAAATTCCTTAGCTTGTTTAATATCCATTCGCTTGCTTGTTTTCGGTTCTAAAATGACGTTGTTTTATCAATAATACAAATGACGGGGAACACCTGTTTGCATTGTGTATGTTATGTAATACAATGCGCCCCGCTTAAGAGTGCGCTGATTTATACAAATTTGCCGTGCAAATAAGCACAAACAATGGCAGCAAACAGGGTGGCGGTATTCCGTAAAGTAACTTTTAACGCAGCTCACCGCCTTTTTAATAAAAACTGGAGCGATGAAAAGAACCGCCAGGTATTTGGCCTGTGTGCCAACGAACACTACCACGGCCACAATTACCGGCTCGATGTAAAAGTGGTGGGCGAAATAAGCCCCGAAACCGGCTACGTAATTAATCTGGATGATTTGAAGAAGATAATACAGGAAGAAGTTCGCGACCGCTTCGACCACCGCAACCTGAATTTAGATTGCCCCGAGTTTGCCCACCTGAACCCCACCGGTGAAAATATTGTGGTGGTTATTTATAACCTGTTGCGCCAAAGGTTGGGTAAGGAATACGACCTTCAGGTTCGGTTGTGGGAAACCGAGCGCAATTACTTTGAGTTTCCGGCATAGAAAAACTACCAATAGTTTCCTACCGCTATCAGTTTCAGTTCCTCTTCCACCTTTAGTGGATTGTACCCCAGTGCCAATGCTTTCGAAATATTCAGCGAAACATCAGGCGGGCGGGGAGCGGCCAAGGTTACGTCCTTTTGGCTGCATGGCTCTAAAAGCGATTTGTCAAGCCCGAAAGCTTCGGCTGCCTTTACCCCGAACTGGTAGCGCGATAGCCTTTCACTACCGGCTACATGTATTATGCCCGGTTGGTTCATAAACTGTAGTATGCCTTTACTTACACTCATGGCACCGCACATACTGCGGTATTCATCGGTAAATAGTTTCGCGCCTTGCCCGTTTCTTATGCCTGCAATAAACTTTTGCAGGTAATTGCCGGGGCTTGCCTGCGGGTAACCGAACATAAGCGGCAGGCGCAGCACGGTAGCTTTCGGGTAAATTTCCAGCACTTTGTTTTCGGCTGTAGCCTTTTGCTCGCCATAAGTGCTTACGGGGTTGGTGGCGTCTTCCTCCGTGTAATTTCCTTTCAACCCGTCAAACACCAAATCGGTGCTGGTAAATACAAAGGGAATTTGGTAGTCGCTGGCGATGCCCGCCAGGTTTACGGTTGCCTGTACATTTACCTCATAGCTCTGTTCCTTTTGCTGCTGGCAGTAGTTGGCATCGGCAATAGCGGCTGTATGAATAATGGCATCGGGCTCAATATCCTCCATGTAATTTCCCAGCTCATGGTAGTTGGTTATATCGCAGGGCAACAAAGTGGCTCCGGTAAGCGCGGCAGGGTGCCGGTGATACAAACCGTATATCTCCCAATCGGAGGCAAGGCGCAACAGATGATAGCCTAAAAACCCCGAAGCCCCGGTTATAAGCAGTTTTTGTTTCATTGCTTAAACATACAATGCTTGCTTCAAATCGGTAAGGAAGTATTCACCACACCGGTTAGTTATACTTTCTTTTTAGCCGGAAAGTTAAACAACCACGAAGTGATAACAGGCAGTGCAAATACCGCCACGGTAGTGAGCGAAAAATACAGGTCGGCATGTTCGGTTTCCAGAAACATGCAGAACGGATTATGCGGATAATACACACAGGCAAAATCGGCACATAGCCTTAATCCCAATATACCTATTACCAAAAATGCCACCGAATCCAAAAATGGAAAGCGCTCCATCAACTTTACAAAGTAACCGGCTACTATGCGCATGGTAATAATACCAATAAACACCCCGGTACAAACCAGGTAAACATTATCGGTAAAGGCTACTGCAGCAAACACATTATCCAGCGAAAAGGTAAGGTCCATCATTTCTACCATTACCACCGTGCTCCAAAAAACACTCAAACCGGGAATTTTGCGCGGGTGCTTTACCTCGGGTTGCAACTCCTCCTGTTCAATCTGCAAAATATCCTCGTGCTTAAAAATGCGCTTGTAAAAAAAGTGAAGGCACAGGTAAAGCAGATAACCGCCACCGGCCAGTTTCAGCCAGTTAATCTTGATAAGTATACTGGCAAATATCAAAGCCGTTCCGCGGAATACATACGCAAAAAATAGCCCTATACGCAGGGCACGCTTTCTGTCGGCAGGGGGTAAATCCATTACCATGGTAGCCAGTACGGCAGCGTTATCTACCGAAAGAAGGCTTTCAATTAAAATAAGATTGAGGATAACTATTAGCGCGGTTTGCGGGTCGGGTTGCAAAAAGTGCGCAAAGAATTGCGAAATGAAATCCAACGGGGTATTATTTTGCGCGCTAAGTTAAGCGAAAATATGAGCGGCAAACTACGCACGGTGATATATGATATGGATGGGCTGATTATTAACAGCGAGCCCTTTTGGCGCCAGGCCGAAATAAAAGTTTTTGCCACCGTGGGAGTGCACTTAACCGAGCACGACTGCACACAAACCACCGGCTTTCGGTTCGATGAAGTGGTAGACTTTTGGTACAACCGCCAACCCTGGACCGGCAAAAGCAAACAACAGATACACGATGAGGTGATTGACGAAATGGAAAACGCCATTACCCACTATGCCACCGAAATGGAAGGCGTGCATGCCTCGTTGGAATATTTTAAGGGGAAAGGGTTAAGCATTGCCCTTGCTTCATCATCGGCTATGCGACTAATAAAGGCCACCGTAAAAAAGCTGGATATCGAAAACTACTTCGAACTGCTGGTATCGGCCGAGCACGAAACCTACGGCAAACCTCACCCGGCTGTTTTTCTGCGAACTGCCGAAACGCTGAAAGTGCGCCCCGATGAATGTTTGGTAATGGAAGATTCCTTTTACGGATTACTGGCAGCCAAAGCCGCTAAAATGAAATGTGCCGTAGTGCCCGATGCCATTGCTTTTGATGATGCCCGGTTTGTAATTGCCGATTGGAAATTGAAA
>CAZLXD010000066.1:0-758 GCA_964563185.1 uncultured Chitinophaga sp. | reverse complement strand
AAGTGGAGGAAAAACTGCTAAAAGGATAGAAGGAGGGAAGCGTATTTTGCCTGTTAGATGCTTAACGCAGCACAAGCGCAAAAGCGGTTGCATACTTAACACCGGCACCGCTATCAGGTTGTTTACCCACAAACTACAGGGTTTACTTATCAGGTTTGTTTAGAAGCCGGGCACGTTTGCCTTTAAACTGTGACAACAATCAACCCGCATAAACTGTATTACTTGTAATATTGCCCCGTGCAGGAAGTAAACTTTACCATAATAAACAAGCGCGCTACTCCGCTTATGCAGTTTTTGGCCTGCCTGCTTATAGGCTGGTTGGGTATAGGCCTGGTAATGTGGATGCACCCTGAACCGGGCACCGAATATTTTGCCGCTTTTTTGGGTATAATACTATTTACCATAGTTAACACCATAGTTTCTATAGCCAGCGATAGCTATGTAAAATACACCGTGCCCTCGTATGGTTTTTTTGTGGCACTGGTGGCGGTACTTTTTCTAACTGCTAAATATGCTTCGGGCATAAGCATTTGGAATTTATGGGAATACCGCATGATGCTCACTTCTGTTACTATTTTCTACTTTATCATCAGCACCCTGGTAAGGGCGGTGCGTTTTCTGTTCGATGCCGCTTCTTAAGGGCAATGGCCTGCTCTTTCATTTTTCAGGTTTTGCCCCTACAGGGCCATGCCCCTCTCACCTCACCTGCCTTCACCTCACCCCCAACCCCTCTCCTTCAGGAGAGGGGAGAAACAGCC